>CAZSYV010000004.1:2595-65861 GCA_964610955.1 uncultured Klebsiella sp.
AGTGCGTGGGCGATGCAGTTCGACACCCGGAATGATGATCTCGACATCCGCTGGGACAACACGCTCAAGTACAACCTGATGATGCGCACGGAGAAGCAGAGCCGCGACGTGATCGCGAGCAAGAGCCCTGCCCTCTATGATGATGGCGATCTCAACTTCAACAGGGGCGTGGTCAGCAACCGGCTTGACCTCCTGAGCGAGTTCGATCTGATCTGGAAGCGTGATTTCGGTTTCCGTATCAGTGGCGCCGCCTGGTATGACCACGCCTATCGCGGTCACAGTGATCATCCCGGCGTGAACAGGCGCTATCGCATCAACGGCAACTACACCGATACCTGGCACGGACTCAGTGTGCCGCCGGGCAAGTACCTCGATGCAACCGAGGACCTGCACTATCGCGACGCCGAACTGCTCGATGCCTTCGTGTTCGCAAACTTCAGGCTTGGAAAGACCGAACTCAGCACCCGTCTTGGGCGACATGCGCTCTACTGGGGACAGAGCCTGTTCGTTGGTGGCGCGGTCAACGGCATCGCCGGCTCGATGGCACCGATCGATCTGGCGAAGGGCCTTGGGGTGCCCGGCTCCGAGGCACGGGAGCTTTTCCTGCCAGGCAACAAGCTCTCGGCTTCGTGGCAGTTCACGCCGAACGCCGCGCTGGTTGGCTATTACTCGTTCGAGTTCGAGCCGACACGCTACCCGTATCCGGGGAGCTACCTTGCGCTGTCGGAGATTTCGATGGATCACGCGGAGTTCCTGACGCTGATCCCGGGACAGGTGAATCCGGTCACGGGTGCCCTGGTTTCGCCGCGCACGGGTTTCGTCAGGCGTTCGTCGGAGAAGCCCGATGGAGGTGAATTCGGCCTTGGACTGCAGTACGTGTTTGCCGGCAGTGGGCTCGAACTCGGCGTCTATTACCTGAACTATCACGACAAGTACCCGCAGGGCCTGGTCGGTGCGCTGAATGTCGGGCAGTTCGCGACCGCGCGGGCGGCGACGGATCCGCTGGCTGCCTCACTGGTAAGCCTGTGGCCGCTGTTCTCCGGCGGTGGAACGCCTGAGCGCTTCGGTTATTACACCGGCGGTGGCTATCCGGCAATCGGGATCGGGCACTTCAAATGGACGTATCGTGAAGACAACGAGTTGTTCGGGATCAGTCTCGGCAAGGAAATCGCGGGGATATCGTTCGGCATGGATCTGGTCTATCGCCGTGACGTTGCGATCAACTTCGGAACCGCGGCGCTGCTGCATGCCGGACCGTACCCGAACTTCGGCCTGTACCAGGCGCTGGTCGAACAGACGCTCGCAAGCAGCGGTTTTCCCTCGGACAGCTTCGATTTTGCCCGTGCCGACGAGAGTCACTACCCGGGGCCGACCGGCGATACCTGGCATGTGGTCGTGAACGCGCTCGGTTTCCTCGATCCGAATCGTCTGTGGGATGGTGGCAGCTACTCGGTCGAACTGACTTTCTCGACACTTGATCGCATCCGTCGCAATGCGGCCCTGGTGCACCCGGACGTCCACAAGAACCGGGTATTGTCGACGATTGCGGTGGCGTTTGCGCCGCAGTGGTATCAGGTGTGGCCGAGTCTCGACATGCGGCTGCCGTTCACGGTGTCCTATGGCATCGATGGCCAGACACCGATCTCGACCGGCGGCAACGAGGGGATCGGTTCGGGCAGCTTTGGCGTTTCCCTGGAGTACGCACAGGTGTGGAACGTGGACCTGAAGTACAACTTTTATTTCGGTTCACAGGACAACGGCCCGGTGGGCAACCTGAAGGATCGCGACAACATCGCCTTCACCGTCAAGCGCACATTCTGAGCCGTGGCCTGGACAAGGAGCAGCCATACCATGAAAACGACGAGACTCCTGTTTGTCGCGGCACTGCTTGGTGTCGTTTCCCCCATCGCGCTGCAGGCGGCGGTGAGTGCCGGGCAGGCGGCACGCCTCGGTACGGACCTCACGCCGGTTGGTGCCGAGCGTGCCGCAAATGCCGATGGATCGATTCCGGCCTGGGATGGCAAGGGCACCCCGGTACCTGCCGGCTGGAAACCGGGCGATGGCTATCACAACCCCTTCGCTGCCGAGCAGCCACTGTACTCCGTTGGCGTGGAGAACATGGCCCGGCATGAGCGCTTCCTTGCCGAAGGTGTTGCCGCATTGCTGGACAAGTGGGGAAAGGACGGATTCAGGCTCGATGTGTATCCGACACATCGCAACTCAATCCAGCCACAGTGGTTCTACGACGGCACGCGCCAGAACGCCACCGGCGCAGCACTGGTCGCCGACGGGCAGAAGATCGAGGGCAACGTTGCCGGCGTGCCGTTCCCGCTCCCGCAGAACGGCATCGAAGCGCTGTGGAACCACATGCTGCGCTTCCAAGGCTATCAGACGTACTACAAGTACAACAGCTATTACGTCGATGCCAACGGCAAGCCGGTACTGTCGACGACAGCCGAGAACTACATCGACTACCCGATGTACATCGACCATCTGAAGAAGCGCAACTACGGCACCCAGGACCTGCGTTACTCCTTTCTGCGCGTCAACTATCTGGCACCCGCACGCCGTGCGGGCGAGATCCTGCTGGTGCATGAGCCGGGTGCCGACTACACCGCAGGGAAGGGGCGCGATGCATGGCAGTACCTGACCGGGCAGCGGCGGGTGCGCAAGGCGCCAGCCGTCTCTTTCGACACGCCGAACCCGGCAACCGCAGGTATGTCGACCTACGATGACGCCTACATGTACAACGGCTCGCCGGAGCGCTTCGAATGGACTCTGGTCGGCAAGAAGGAAATCTTCGTGCCGTACAACAACTATGTGTTCAGTCTGGAGCGGACGGTCGAAGAGATGATGGACAGCCATTTCTTCAAGCCCGAGTTCGTGCGCTGGGAGAAGCACCGGGTGTGGGTGGTCGAAGGCACGCTGAAGCCCGGCAGCCGGCATATCTACAGCAAGCGCCGCTACTACCTCGACGAGGATACCTGGGCGGGGCTGATCGGGGAGACCTGGGATGGACAAGGCAGGTTGTGGCGTGTGCAGCTGATGTACCCGCACCATGACTGGGACCTCCCCTCGCCGGCAAACACGGGCTACGGTGGTTACGACCTGATCAGCAACGTGTACAACATCAATTCCAAGCCGATCCCTGGCACTTACCGGAATCGTCATGACGCGTCGGAACAGTACTTCACGCCGCAGGGAATGGCGCGTACCGGCATTCGCTGATGCCTGCGCTCGCGGTTTTTGACCGCGCTCGGGGTTGATGCCGTGCGAGTGCTGTGGCGAGCTCGTGAGCTGGTGAACCGAAACCCTGAGGCGGGCATGAAGCAGGCTGTGGTGCTGGCGCTGGGGCTCACGCTTGCACTTGGTGCTGCTGCCCGGCCAGCGGCACCGCACTACGATGTGCTCGAGTTGCCGGCGGCTCCATCGGCGATTGCAGAAAAATCGCTGCTTTTTTCACTGACCCGCGCGGGTGGGCGGCTGTTTGCCACCGGAATCCGTGGTCATATCCTTTATTCCGATGACCAGGGTCGCAGCTGGATGCAGGCCAGTGAGGTGCCGGTGCGCTCCTCGCTGCTCGATGCGGGTTTTCCCACACCCGAGCAGGGATGGGTGGTGGGACACGAAGGCGTGATCCTGCATACGGACGATGGCGGTCGGCACTGGGTGCGCCAGCTCGATGGTGCCGAGCTGGCGCGCATCGGGCTTGAGCACTACCGCGCGCTGAGCGAGCGCCACCCTGAGGATGCGCGCTACCCGGTGCTGGTCGACGAGATGCAGCTTGCGATCGACGGCAATGCCGATCGACCACTGTTCAAGGTCCTGATGCGCAATGCTCGGGAAGGCATCGTCATTGGTGCCTATGGGCTGTTGCTTGCCACTGTCGATGGCGGCAGTTCGTGGCTGCCGATCATGGAGCGGCTCGAACTGGAGCAGTACGTGCACCTGTTCGACTGTGTCGAGCTGCCCGGTACGAGCGAAACCGGGGCGACACGGGTGATCGCCGGCGAGATGGGTACCGTGCTGATCGAGGATCCGGCGAGTGGCGAGTGGCGTCGTCAGGCCTTTCCCTACGAGGGTTCCATGTTCACGCTCGTTGTCACTCCCGATGGCGCGCTGCTCACTGGAGGGTTGCGTGGGCGCGTGTTTCGCTCCATCGACAGGGGAGCGAACTGGGTCGAGGTCGACAAGCCTTCGACGCCTGCCGTCGTTGCCGGCACGGTGCTGGATGATGGTCGCGTGCTGCTTGGCACGCAGGATGGCGCCCTGCTGGCCAGTGATGATGATGGGCGCAGCTTTGCCTTGTTGGCACTCGATGCGCAGGGGCAACTCAGCGACCTGCTCGAGGCGCAGCCCGGGGAACTCGTCGTGAGCGGTACCTTCGGTGTGCAGGTCCTGGAGTTTCGCGAACCGCCCGGTTCTGCACCGATGTCACGATAACGGCAGGTGAAGCCCATGGCCAATGCTGCAGGCAGCACGCAACTGCCCGTGATCGACGACAAGGTGGAATTCGACCTCCGTTCGGGCTCATGGCTCGAGAATATCATCTTCACCAACCGCGCGCTGGTCGTCGTCGTCTGTGGACTCCTGACCCTGTTCTTCGGCTACTACGCCGTTGCCAATATGCGGTTGCAGTCCGAGTTTTCGAAGATGCTGCCGAAAAACCATCCGTACGTGCTGAATTACGAGGCGCACGCCGAAGAGTTGCGTGGTCTGGGAAACGTCCTGCGCATTGCGGTTGCGACCGACGGCCCGACGATCTACACGCCCGGGTACCTGCAGACGCTTCGCGAGGTCAACGAGGCGGTGTTTTTCATCCCGGGTGTGGCGCGCGAGAAGATGAAGTCGCTGTGGACGCCGAACACGCGCTACCGCGTGGTTACCGAAGAAGGCTTCGAGGGCGATACGGTGATTCCGCCAGACTATGATGGATCACCCGTCTCGATCGCACGCGTGCGCCGGAATGTGGCGAGCGCGGGCCTGCGCGGCAACCTGGTGGCAAACGACGAGCGTTCCGCGGCACTGCTGGTGCCATTGATGGACCGCGATCCCGATACCGGCGAGCGGCTCGACTACGCGCGTCTCGGTATGCAGCTCGAGGCGGTGCGTGCCCGCTTCGAGGCTGGCACCGGGGCTGTCGGAAAGCCGACGGGCAGTGGGATCAGCATGGAGATCATCGGCTTCGCAAAGATCGTCGCCGATCTGATCGCAGGCATGAAGAGTGTGGTGATGTTCTTCTTCATCGCCGTGCTGATCGCGACCTCGCTGCTTTACTGGTATGCGCGCTGCCTGCGCAGCACGCTGGTAGTGGTGGTGATCACGATCGGCGCGGTGGTCTGGCAGCTCGGACTGCTCACCCTGCTCGGCTTCGAGCTCGATCCTTACTCGATCCTGGTACCGTTTCTGGTGTTCGCGATCGGCGTGTCGCACGGCGCACAGAAGCTGAACGGCATCCTCCAGGACACGGGCCGGGGCTGTCATCCCTACGTTGCGGCCCGTTATACGTTCAGGCGCCTGTTTCTCGCCGGCTTCACCGCGCTTGCCTCCGACGGCATCGGTTTCGCGGTGCTGATGATCATCCAGATCCCGGTGATCCAGGACCTCGCGATCACCGCCAGCATCGGCGTGCTGGTCCTTATCTTCACCAACCTGATCCTGATCCCGGTCGTGCTGTCATATATCGGGGTCTCGCTGTCGGCAGCCAGGCGCGCGCACCGGCAGGAGTGTGCGGACAGGGAGCCCCACGGCATCTGGCGCTTTCTGCTGAAGTTCACCGGGCGTCGCTGGGCGGGCGCTGCCATAAGTGTCGCCGTCGCGCTCAGCGTCGGTTCGCTGGTGGTTGCACAGGGCCTGCAGATCGGTGACCTCGACCCAGGTGCACCGGAACTGCGTCCCGACTCGCGCTATAACCGCGATGTGAAGTTCATGATCGATCATTACTCGGTATCCAGCGATGTCTTCGCGGTGATCGTGGTGACTGCAAGCGATGGCTGCACCGATCCCGAGACACTCGCACTTGCCGATGAACTCGAGTGGCGCTTTCGCCAGATTCCCGAAGTCGAGGATGTCGTCGGGATGAACTCCGGCACCCGGCGGCTGCTTGCCGGACTCAACGAGGGCTACATCAAGTGGCTGTCGCTGAACCGCAACCAGGCCTCGATCAACTATGCGGCAGTCGAGATGGTCGACATGGGACTGGTCAATCCCGAATGTTCGGTATGGCCGATGCTGGTCTACCTCGCCGATCACAAGGCGAAGACGCTGCAGGCGGTGGTGGATGCGCTCGAGCGCTTCGATCGTGAGTGGCCAAGTGACAAGGTGCAGTTCCTCGGTGCAGCGGGCAACGCGGGCTTCGAGGCCGCGACCAATATCGTGGTCGGCAAGGCCAATCGCGAAATGATGCTCTGGGTCTACGCTGCGGTGATTGCGTTGAGCTATGCGACGTTCCGTTCACTGGCAGGTGTGGTCTGTGCGGTGCTGCCGCTGATGCTGACCTCTGTGCTTTGCGAGGCGCTGATGGTGATGCTCGGCATCGGTGTCAAGGTTGCCACACTGCCCGTGATTGCCCTTGGTGTGGGAATCGGCATCGACTATGCGCTTTACGTACTCACGGTGGTGCTGGCGAAAACGCGTGCAGGCCTGTCGTTGCGCGATGCGTACTACGCCGCACTCACGTTCACCGGGCGTGTGGTCGCGCTGATCGGTGTCACGCTCGCTGCGGGAGTGATCACCTGGGCCTTCTCACCGATCAAGTTCCAGGCCGACATGGGGATCCTGCTGGCCTTCATGTTCCTGTGGAACATGGTTGGTGCGCTGGTGCTGATGCCTGCGCTGGCGTGTTTCCTGTTGCCTGGGCCTCAGGCCAGGTGTTCGTCCAGGTAGTGCTCGATCTCGGTCTTCAGCCGCTTTTTCATCATCGACATCAACATGCCGAGCTTCACGTCGACGAGGATGTCTTCCTCATTCAGCGTGAGCTGTGCGTCGAGTCCGCCGGAATAGTTGTAATGCACGATGTCGCCTTCCCACTCGTAGCTGCCGCCGTATTTGGACTGCAGCGTCTTGACGAGTTTCTCTGCGCGCTTGCGCAATGTCTTGCGGTCGAGATCGTGCTCGCGTTCGATGCAGATGTGGCTCATGGTGGGGCTCTCATGCTTTTGTGCCGATTGTGCGCGTTCGTTGCGCGCTTGCCAATCGCCACTGCATGCCATAATGCCTGCGCGTATCAACGGGTGTCGTGGGGGCGAAGCAGGGGATGAGTGGTTACAGGAAATGGGAATGCGTGATCTGCGGTTTCATCTACGATGAGGCCCTGGGTCTGCCGGATCACGGCATCGCAGCGGGGACGCGCTGGGAAGACGTTCCCGAGGATTTCGAGTGTCCCGAATGTGGTATCGGCAAGTCCGACTTCGACCTGCTGCCTGAATGAGTCGGCGCCCCCGTGCGATTCAGAACTCGCGCAGGCTTGCGTAGCGGTCGCGGTGGAAGTACGCATCACCGAGGATCTGCATCGTCACCCGGGCGCGTTTCAGGAACAGGCCGATATCGAGCTGGTCCGTGATGCCGATACCGCCGTGCATCTGCACGGCCTCGCTGCTGACCAGTTCGAAGACATCGTTTGCACGGGCCTTGGCCAGGCTGGCGACCATCGGCAGCAGTGGCGAGGCGGTGTCGATCTTGATGCAACCGTCCATGACCACGCTCTGCAGCAGCTCCAGCTCGGTGAACATCTGTGCGGCGCGGTGCTGCAGTGCCTGGAAGCTGCCGATCAGTGCACCGAACTGCTTGCGGGTCTTCAGGTACTCGATGGTCTGATCGAAGCACTCCCTGGCGCTGCCGTACATTTCCATCGCAATCATCGCACGCCCGCGATCCAGTACCTGCTCCAGCGCCGGCCACGCCTCGCCCTCGGTACCGAGAAGCGCGGAGACCGGGACCTCGACGTCATGGAACTCGATGCGAGCCGCATTGCGGCTGTCCATCATGATCGTGCGCCGACGCGAGACACCGGCCGTGGCGGGGTCGACCAGAAACAGGCTGAGCCCCTTGGCTGAGCCCGGCTCACCGGCGCTGCGCGCAACGACCACCAGGCGATCGGCACTGTGACCGTCGAGCACGAACTGCTTGGTTCCGTTCAGGCGGTAGCCTTCACCGGTGCGCTCGGCACGCAGCTGCACACCGAGCGGGTCATGACGGTGTGACTCCTCGAGAGCAAGCGCCAGGCAGACCTCTCCGCTGGCAACGCTTGGCAGAATCTCTTCCTTGTGGTGCTGCTCGCCTGCGATCAGGATCGCCGAGGCACCCAGCACACAGCTTGCATACAGTGGTGATGCGCTGAGCGTGCGCCCCATTTCCTGCAGCACCACGCCAAGTCCGCCGAAGCCGAAGTCGAGCCCGCCGAACTCCTCGGGGATGGCGATCCCCGCCCAGCCCATTTCGGCCATTTCCACCCACAGCTCGCGCGAATAACCGAGCGGGTCGTGATCGTCACGCAGCGTGCGCAGCGCCGCGATGGGAGCCTTCTCCCTCAGGAACTCGCGCGCAGTCTCGCGCAGGTGCCGTTGTTCCTCATTCAGTGTCATTGGCATCGATCGGTTCCCCGTATGCAGGCTTGGCGTTCAGATCACGCCGGGAAGTTCGAGGGCGCGCTTGGCGATGATGTTGAGCTGAATCTCCGACGTGCCACCGGCAATGCTGAGTGCCTTGTTGAACAGGCACTGCCGTGCCGTGGCAATTTCGGCTGCCGTGAAGTCATCGCCCTCCCAGCCAACTCCCTGGTTGCCCATCATTGCCATCATCAACTCGTACTTGCGTTTCTCTTCCTCGGTTCCGCAGTACTTCATGATCAGCGGTGTCAGCCCGTTTCCGGCGCCAGCCCGGGTTTCCTCGAGGATGCGCAGCTGCGTCAGCCCGATCGCGTGGACCCGCATCTCGTGGCGAGCGAGAGCGTCACGCATCAACGGGTCGGCAATGTGTCCATCGACCATGGGCAGGTAGAGGCGGGCACACTCGATCGGCGTATGGGCGGCGATCGTCACCGTGTCGCCCATGTCCGACATCAGCTTGCGTTCGTGGCGCAGCAGCGCCTTGGCGACCGACCAGCCCTCGTTCTGGGCGCCGACCAGGTTTTCCTTCGGCACGCGCACGTTGTCGAAGAAGGTCTGGCAGAACTCCGAGTTGCCGTTGATCAGTCGAATCGGCGTGACCGAGACACCGGGCGTTGCCATGTCGATCAGCAGGAAGCTGATTCCCGATTGCTTGTTGCGCGCGCTGGGGTCGGTGCGTACCAGGCAGAAGATCCAGTCGGAATGGTCTGCGTGTGAGGTCCAGATCTTCGAGCCGTTGACGATGAAGTGATCACCGTGATCTTCGGCGCGTGTCTGCAGGCTCGCCAGGTCGGAGCCGGCATTCGGCTCGCTGTATCCCTGACACCAGCGCAGCCGCCCTTCGGCAATCGCCGGCAGGTGCACGCGCTTCTGTTCCTCGTTGCCGAACTCGAACAGTGCCGGGCCGAGCATCCAGATGCCCAGGCCAAAGAGTGGCGCACGACAGCCGAGGCGCACCATTTCCTTGCGCAGGATGCGCGCCTGCTGGCCGCTCAGCCCCGCCCCGCCGTACTCGCGTGGCCATTCGGGGACGGTCCAGCCCCTTGCCAGCATGCGATCGAACCACAGGCGCGCGTCTTCGGAGGCGAACCTTGCGTTGCGCCCGCCCCAGTACTGCTCCTCGGGAGATGCGGGTGTGCGTTGTGACTGGGGACAATTGGCTTCGAGCCACTCGCGCACTTCGTTGCGAAACTGTTCGAGATCTTTCATGGGATTGCCGGTTCAGCCCCCTTGATTCGGGATCGCGAAAGCTTAAGGCCTGTCAGCAGCATGGCAATGACAATAAGGATCGCCGCCGGTTAACAATAGAAGTCAGCAGCAGGTGGGGGAAACCACTGTCTGGCTTTCCGCAGGGGTGGCTGCGCACATAAGATAGCCGCGGTTTCGTGCTGTGTCTGCCGCCGGCGTTTCGCTGCCAGGGCACGATTGAGGATTGACTATGTCATCGATGATCGAATCACTGTTGCGCCCCGGCGCGTTTCCAGGCTGCGCGCAGGCCGCACGGCTGATCGAGACACATATCTCCTGGGTGCTGCTTGCCGGGGAGTTCGCGTACAAGATCAAGAAGCCGGTGAATCTGGGTTTTCTCGATTATTCGACGCCTGCGCGGCGCCATCGCTTCTGTGAGGAGGAACTGCGCGTCAACCGGCGTTATGCGCCGCAGCTCTATCTGGACGTGGTTGCAATAACCGCGGGTGATTCGGGTGCGGAAATCGCCGGATCCGGGCCGGTGCTCGATCATGCCGTGCGCATGCGGCGGTTCCCCGATGATGCGCTGCTCAGTGAGGTGGTGGCGCGTGGGCCGGTCGATATCGCGCTCTGGCACCAGCTTGGCGTCGATGTTGCGGCGGTACATGCCGAGCTTCCGCACGCTGGACCCGAGTACGAGGATGGGCGCGGGACGCCGCCGCAGTTGCGCGATGCGGTGCATCAGAATTTCCGTCAGACCCGTCCTTTCCTGCGTCGTGATGATGACATCGCTCTGCTCAATCGTCTCGAGGAGCTGGCGTGGGTTGCCTGCAAGGCACATGAGCGCCGGCTCTGGGAGCGCTACGAGAACGGCTGGGTACGCGAGTGTCATGGCGATCTGCACCTGGGCAATATCGTGCTGACCGAGGGCCGTGCGATCGCCTTCGATGCCATCGAGTTCAACCCGGCACTGAGCTGGATCGACCTGATGAACGAGCTTGCCTTCCTCGTCATGGACTGCGAGAGCCGTGGCGTCGCCGAGGGTGGCTTCGTGGCACTGAACGCGTGGCTCGAACACACGGGCGACTACGCAGGGCTCGAGTTGCTGGACTTCTTCTGCGCCTATCGCGCGATGGTGCGAGCGAAGGTCGCTGCGCTGCGTGTCGGGCGCCCACCGCTTGTCGAGGGATCACCCGCACACGGTGAATGCCGTCGCTACCTCGAGCTGACCGCACGCTACACCGGGACACGCCGCCCGTTTCTCGCGATCACCTGCGGTGTGTCGGGCTCGGGCAAGTCGACGCTTGCGGAGAGGCTGCTCGGTAGCGCGCGGGCGATCCGGGTGCGCTCCGATGTCGAACGCAAGCGGCTGTTCGGAATTCCCCCACAGGGCGACAGCCGTGCGCTGCCTGCGGGTGAGGGACTCTACAGTGCCGAGGCCAGCCGGCGTACCTTCGCACGCCTGGCGCAGCTCGCGAGAGACATCATTGGCCATGGCTTGCCGGTGATCGTCGATGCGACATTCATCCAGCGTGCGCATCGCGACGACTTCCGCCAGCTTGCGCACCAGCTTGGTGTCCCGTTCCATATCCTGCTGTGTGATGCACCACGTGCGGAACTGGAGCGGCGCGTGCGTGCGCGCAGTGCGGCGCGCAACGATCCCTCAGAGGCGGATGTCGATGTGCTCGCGGCACAGCTTGCCCGGGCCGAGCTTCCCGATCCCTTGACCGAGCCGGAAACCCTGGTCGCGGCGGGTATCGACGCACTGACGGTAGAGGCTCTGTCGGCACGCCTTGTTCGCGCCGAGGCGTGATGCGTTCTCTTCCGTCCCTGTCGTACCTTCAAACCCGCTGCGCCGTCGCGGCCGAGGTGGAGCGTGCGTGGATCGTCAACGCGGTTTCCATGAACTCGTGCTGCAGTGTGCCGACGTGTGGCGCCACCAGTGAGAGCACCTGCAGCACACCGTCGTGGATGAGGGTTTCCTCTCCTGCGCTGCGCTCGCCCATGAGGTTGTCGAAGTTGAACCAGTAGGTGATCGTGAGCGTGATGGTGCGTGCGAGCAGCACGATCTGCCCGTCCTCGATCTCCATGATGCCGGCGTCACGCAACTGGGTGCAGATTGCGTGTGCGGCATCGCGCTTCATGTGCAGCAGGCGACGGAACGGCCGGCGGATGTGATCGTAGCGCTGCAGCAGCAGCGAGATGTTGCGATACAGGAATCGATAGGCGTGGATGTGTTCGAACACCACGACCAGATAGAACCAGTTGTCCTCCAGGCGCAGCGGGTTCTGCACCGGTGCGCGCAGGATCACGTTGAACTGTTCATAGAAGCGCGCAAACAGCTCGCCGACCAGTTCTTCCTTGCCCTTGAAATGGTAGTAGAGGTTGCCGGGACTGATATCGAGCTCGTTGGCGATATCGACGCTGGTGACGTTCGGTTCACCCTCGCGGTTGAAGAGCTCGAGGCTCACCTGGATGATGCGGTCGCGTGTTTTCATCGGGGCGAACATTACTAGTATGCTGTGCCACATTCCAGTGTCGTGCGGAGGCAGTGTCGATGGCGAAGCCAGCCAGCGGAAAGGAACGAAGGAGCGGCGGGGCGGGGGCACGCGCAGGCAGGAAGGCGGGCGCCGAAACAGTCTCACGCAAGGCGAAGGACCAGGAGGGCGGTGAAACGACCGCACGCAAGATCTGGCTTGCCGGACTGGGTGCCTATGGCAAGAGCCTGGAGGATGCACACGAGCACATCGACAAGGCGAGCCAGGATGCCTCCAGGTTCTTCCACGACCTCGTCGACAAGGGACAGACGATCGAAGAGCAGGGCCGCGAGGCGATCCGCGGTCGCATCAGCGAGGCACGCGAGAAGATTTCCGGTGCACGCGAGCGCATCAGCGAGGCTGCCGGCGCCAATACGCCTTCGGTCGAGGACATGATCGGCCGGGTGCGTCAGCGACTCGGCTTCGGTGATGATCCCGTCCAGGGGCGGCTCGACAACCTGGCGAAACAGGTGAATTCACTCGCACGCGCAGTCAGCGGGTTGACACGCCGGCGCAGCGCTGCAAAGGCCACCGGCGATGCGGAGAAGGAGGGTCGATCAGGTGGTGCGGGCGCGGCCGAGCGCACAGCGACGAAGCCTTCCCGAGGTGCGGCGCGCAAGGCAAAGGCACGAGCCAGGCCACAGGCGGGCGCAGAGCAGGTCACGGACGCAGGACGATCGGAGGGCGCCACCAGACCTCGCGAAACGGGGGCGCCGCGCAGGGGCAGCCGCTGAGCGAGATCGCCCGGTGTTCAGGGGGCTGTCGATGCGCTCAGGAAGGCGGGCGCCTCGCCGCCGCCGTGCACCGTGATTGCTGCGCCCGAGATGTAACTGGCCAGGGGTGATGCCAGGAACAGGCAGGTGTTGCCAATGTCGGCGGGTACCGCCATGCGACCGAGCGGGATGGTGCGCCCGACTGCCGCGATTCCCTCGTCGTCACCGTAGTGCAGATGCGACTGTTCGGTCTGCACCAGGCCGGCGATCACGGCGATGACACGCACCTTGGGTGCCCACTCGACGGCGAGCGAGTTGGTCAGGTTGACCAGCCCGGCCTTGGCTGCCCCGTAGGCAGCTGTCCCCGGTGAGGGACGAATCGCACTTACGCTGGCGATATTGATGATCGTGCCGCCCGTGTCCTGGCGCTGCATCACGCGGTTTGCGACCTGGGCGAAGTTGAGCGGCGCGAGCAGGTTGAGTCGGATGATCGATTCGGAGAAGCGCGGCGAGGCAGTCGCTGCATCGGCGTTCGGCGCGCCACCGGCGTTGTTGACCAGCACGTCGATGCGACCGTAGTGGCTGACCATTGCATCGACGCAGGCGACGATCTGATCGTAGTCGCGCACGTCGGTCTGCCAGAAGCTGGCCTCGTTTCCTGCGCATGCGATCGGCTGTTCGGGTGCCGTGCGACCGACGATCGCCACCTGTGCCCCGGCTTCGAGGAAGCAGCGGCTGATTCCCGCGCCGACGCCTTTGGCGCCCCCGGTCACGATCACCACCTTGCCGTGCATGTTCAGCCTGTCCTGCATGGGTTCCTCCGAAAATTCGGCATTTCACTTGCGACGCCGCTTGCGTCTAGAATGGCGCGCCATTATAGCCACAGGCACGACGGTTCATGATGACCATGCACGCGGCGGCCGACACTGACACAGGGGAAGATGCATGAGCGAAGCGAAGGTCTCGAGGAAGATCGCGATTCTGGGTGGTACCGGAGCACTCGGCACCGGTCTCGTACGACGCTGGACGCATGCCGGGCACTCCGTGATCATCGGCTCGCGCACGCTGGAGAAGGCGCAGGCGGCACTTGCAGACCTGCAGCAGACCATGGGCGAGTGGGGAGCTGCCGACTTCGATGTTGCAGCGATGGAAAACCTCGAGGCTGCGCGTGCTGCCGACATCGTCGTGCTGACGGTGCCCTTCGCGCACCAGAAGTCGACACTCGAACACGTGCGCCCCGCACTCGAGGGCAAGATTCTCGTCGATGTGACCGTGCCGCTGGTGCCGCCCAAGGTCGGCACGGTGCAGATGCCACCGGAAGGCTCTGCGGGTGCTGCGGCGCAGTTGCTTCTTGGGGATGGGGTGCGAGTGGTGTCGGCGTTCCAGAATGTCGCTGCCTACCACCTGCAGGAGGGCCATGGCATCGCCTGTGATGTGCTGGTCAGCGGCAATGACAAGGAGGCGCGCCAGGAGGTGATCGGCCTGGTCGAGGCCTGCGGGATGCGCGGTTTCCATGCCGGACCGATCGCGAACTCTGCGGCGGCGGAGGCGCTGACCTCGGTCATCATCAACATCAACCGGGCGTTCAAGTGCCATGCGGGAATCCGCATTACCGGGATCGAAGACCACGGTGAGTGACACGCTGCAGCTGATACCGCTGACCGGGCTGCCGCTGGTCGAGCCCGGTGACGACGTGGCTGCGCTGCTGATCGATGCGGTGCAGCGGCTTGCTGGCGGCCTGCGTGACGGCGACCTGCTGGTGATCGCGCAGAAGATCATTTCCAAGGCCGAGGGACGCTATGTCGACCTGCGTGAGGTCGTGCCGTCGCAGCGCGCACTCGAACTCGCGGGTCCGGCCGACAAGGACCCGCGGCTGATCGAAGTGATCCTCGAGGAATCGAGCGAGGTGCTGCGCCAGCGGCCAGGGGCGCTGATCGTCGAGCACCGCCTTGGCTACGTGCATGCAAACGCGGGCGTCGACCGCTCCAATGTCGCGGATCCGAACAAGGTGCTGTTGTTGCCCCTGGATCCCGATGCCAGCGCACGACGCCTGCGCGAGCGTGCGAGCCAGGCGACGGGTGCGACGGTCTCGGTGATCATCAACGACTCGGCAGGCCGGCCGTGGCGCAACGGCATCATCGGTTTCGCGATTGGCTGCGCGGGTTTTCGACCGGTGGTGAACCGGATCGGGGCACCGGATCTGTTCGGACGCAAGCTCGAGATCACCGAGATTGCCGTGGCCGACGAGCTTGCTGCAGCGGCGTCGTTCGTGATGGGGCAGGCCGACGAGTCAATCCCGGCGGTGCTGGTGCGTGGCGCCGCGCTCGAGCCTTCGAACGAGGGCATGGGGGCGCTGCTGCGTGCGCGCGAGCATGACCTGTTCCGGCAGTGAACACGACACGGCACGTCCTGGCGATCTCGGGGGGGGTTGGCGGTGCCAAGCTCGCCAGCGGACTCGCTGCGGTGCTTGCGCCGCAGGAACTGCTGATCGCTGCAAACACCGGTGACGATTTCGAACACCTTGGTCTGACCGTCTGCCCCGACCTGGACACGCTGGTGTACACGCTCGCCGGCTGTGCCGACCCGATTCGCGGCTGGGGGCTTGCGGGAGAGAGCTGGAACTGTCTGGAATCGCTTGTCCGGCTGGGCGGGCCCGACTGGTTTCGTCTTGGGGATCGTGATCTGGCGATGCACCTGCGCCGCAGCGCACTGCTGCAGGCTGGCTACACCCTGAGTGAGCTGACGGCCGAACTGGCAGCTGCGCTTGGGGTGCGTCATGCGATCGTGCCGATGAGCGATGCACCGGTGCGCACCCTGGTCGACACCGAGCGCGGCACATTTGCCTTCCAGGAGTACTTCGTGCGCGAACGCTGTGAGCCCGGGGTGCGCGCACTGCGCTATTCTGGAGCCGAGCATGCACAGCCGGCGCCCGTGCTGCGCGACTGGGTGATCGATCGGCAACCGTTGGTTGTCGTGTGTCCTTCCAATCCCTATCTCAGCATCGATCCCATACTTGCGGTCTCCGGCATGCGCGCGCTGCTGGAGCCGCTGACCGTGGTTGCAGTCTCTCCGATCGTCGGCGGCAGGGCGATCAAGGGGCCAGCAGCGAAGATGATGGCGGAGCTCGGCGTGCCCGTGTCGGCCCTCGAGGTCGCCAGGCATTATCAGGGGCTGTTGCAGGCGTTCGTGATCGATCGCGAGGACGAAGTGCACGCCGATGCGATCACTGCATTCGGCATGCGGGTACTGGTCACCGACACCGTGATGCGAGTGGACGCGGATCGTGAACGTCTGGCACGCGAGTTGCTGCAGTTCATGCCAGGGCAGGCGCAATGAGCATCGATGCACTCTGGGTTCTCGTGCCGCTGAAGAACCTCGACAGGGCAAAGGAGCGCCTGGCGAGAGTGCTCGATCCGCACGAGCGTCGCGAGTTGGTCGGGGCGATGGCGCGCGACGTGCTGGACGCGTTGCTCGGCGTTCCCCTGGCTGCAGGGCAGATCGTGCTGGTGTCCGACGATGCCGATGTTGCGGCGCTCGCACACGAGTTCGGTACGGGGATCCTGCGGCCTCGCCCGCTGATGCAGGATCCGCTGAACGCGGCGCTCGCCGAGGCGACCGACCACGTATTGCGGTGCGGTGCCAGGCATGTGCTGGTGCTGCACGCGGATCTGCCGTGTGCCACATCCGCGGAGCTCCGCGCGCTGATCGCGGGGCACCAGACACGCCTTGTCGATGACCGTGGCGCACATGCCACGCTGGTCAGTGATCGCGCGGGATCCGGTACCAACTGCCTGTTGAGCTCTCCTCCGGCAGCGTTCCCGTACCGCTTCGGTGCTGGCAGCCGGCGGCTGCACCACGAGGCTGGCGCGACAGCGGGAGTCGTGATTGCCGAGTTCGACGCCGATGGCCTGCGACGCGATATCGATGAGCCGGCGGAGCTGGCCGAGCTTGTGGCCACCCTGCAAAGTCTCCAGAATGGCTGCGGAGCGCACACCGCACGGTTGCTGCTGCGCCTGCGCCCACCGCCTTCACCAGATCGAGGTTGACCCCCGTGCAGATGTTGAGCAGAAATCCACTGGACGCGCTCGTCGATGCGGCACACTCCAGTGCCGGCCTTTCCGATGAGCAGGCACTGGCACTGGCCGGTATCGGCGATACGGCGGAACTGATGCGTGCTGCAGCGCAGATGCGCGACGCGACGCACGGCAAACTGATCACCTATTCACGCAAGGTCTTCCTTCCGCTCACGCAGCTGTGCCGCGATGTGTGTCACTACTGCACCTTTGCACAGACGCCGAAGAAGATCGATGTGCCATACATGAGTCTCGAGCGCGTGCTCGAAATCGCACGGGCGGCTGCTGACCTCGGCTGCAAGGAGGCACTGTTCACGCTCGGCGAGAAACCCGAGCTGCGCTACCGCGTCGCGCGCGAGGCGCTTGCGGCGATGGGCTTCGAGACCACGCTCGAATACCTGGCGCACGTCGCTCGTGCGGTACGTGACGAAACCGGCCTGCTGCCGCACATCAATGCGGGAAACATGACCGCGGCTGAAATCGCCATGCTGCGTCCTTTCGCACCATCGATGGGCATCATGCTGGAATCGTCGTCGGAGCGTCTCTGTGCCAAGGGCATGCCGCACTACGGTTCACCCGACAAGGCTCCCGCAGTGCGTCTGCAGACGATGCGTCTTGCAGGCGAGGCGAGGGTGCCGTTCACTTCCGGGATACTGATCGGCATCGGCGAGACACGCGCCGAACGTATCGAGTCGCTGCTCGCGCTGCGTGCGATCCACCGTGAGCATGGCAACCTGCAGGAAGTCATCGTGCAGAACTTCCGCGCAAAGCCGGGCACCCTGATGGCGGATGCACCCGAGCCGGCCCTCGACGATCTGCTGTGGAGCATTGCGGTTGCGCGCCTCGTGCTTGGTCCGCAGATGAGCGTGCAGGCTCCGCCGAACCTCAGCCCCGGCGTGCTGCCGCGCCTGGTGGATGCCGGGATCAACGACTGGGGCGGGGTGTCACCGGTCACGCCGGATTTCGTCAACCCGGAAGCGCCGTGGCCGCACCTGGATCTTCTTCGTGAGGAAAGCGCACGCAGTGGCAGATTCCTGCAGGAGCGTCTGACGATCTACCCACAGTACATCCTCGACTGCGAGCGCTGGGTGGATCCGGCGCTGCAGCCGCTGCTGCGCGCGGCAAGCGATGCCGAAGGCTACCCACGTGTCGATGGCTGGCTGACCGGCGCACCGACACAGTTGCCGCCGATCGAAAGCGGTCTGCTGGCCGGTACGCTTGCTGCAGGCGATGGCAGCACTCGTGTCGAGGCAGTGCTGGCGCGTGCACGGCGGGGCGAGGATCTCGCTCTCGATGAGGTGGTGACGCTGCTCGCGGCGCGCGGCAGGGATTTCGTGCGCGTGTGCGAACTCGCCGACGAGCTCAACCGCAGCCTGCATGGCGAGCGTGTGAGCTACATCGTCAACCGCAACATCAACTACACGAACGTCTGCTACTTCAAGTGTCAGTTCTGTGCCTTCTCCAAGGGCAAGGCCCATGAGGCGCTGCGTGGCACACCCTACGACCTCGATGATCAGGAGCTGGCGCGACGGGTCGAGGAGGCATGGGAACGCGGGGCCACGGAAGTGTGCCTGCAGGGTGGCATCCATCCGGCCTACACCGGACAGAAGTACCTGGACATCTGCCACATCGTCAAGCGCGTGGCACCGCAGATGCACATCCACGCCTTTTCGCCCCTCGAGATCTGGCAGGGGGCAAAGACGCTCGGGGTGTCGCTGGGCGAGTTTCTCACCCGGCTGCAGGAAGCCGGCCTGGCGACCCTGCCGGGGACAGCGGCAGAGATCCTGCACGATGAAGTGCGTGCAACGCTGTGTCCCGACAAGATTCGCAGTGCGGAATGGGCCGAGGTGATGACGGTTGCGCACGGGCTGGGCATCCGCAGCACGGCGACCATGATGTACGGCCATATCGAGCGCCTCGAACACCAGGCGCACCATCTGCTGCTGATCCGTGAGCTGCAGCGTCGCCATGGTGGCTTCACCGAGTTCGTGCCGCTGCCTTTCGTCGCCGGCGAGGCGCCGATGTTCCTGCGCGGGCGCGCGCGGCGCGGACCGACGTTCCGTGAGGCGGTACTGGTGCATGCGGTTGCACGCATCGCACTGTTCCCTCTGGTTCCGAACATTCAGGCATCGTGGGTCAAGATGGGGCCAGAGGGTGTCGCTGCCTGCCTGCACGCTGGCGCGAACGACGTCGGCGGCACGCTGATGAACGAGTCGATCACCCGTGCGGCCGGGGCGGCGCATGGACAGGAATTTCCCCCAGCGGAACTCGAGGCACTGATTCGTGCTGCCGGACGTGAGCCGTGGCAGCGCACCACGCTCTATGGCGAGGCGCCGCCTGAACGTCGGCTTGCCTCGTACGATGCGGCCCCCCTTGCCGAGTACGTCAACACGCCGATACGGCGTGGCGCGGCACATGGGTGAGGGCGGTGTGATCAGGTGAGCGAATTGGTCGGGCAGGCCGCGGGTTCCGACAGGCCCGGCAATGGCAAGTCGCGCATCGATCTCGAGGCTTCGTGGCTTGCCGCACTTGGTGCCGAATTCGAACAGCCGTACATGCGGGCACTGCGCGCGTTCCTGGTGGATGAAGGACAGGCCGGCAAGACAATCTACCCAACTGCTGGCAACTGGTTTGCGGCGTTTCGTCATGCGCCGTTGCCGGCCGTGCGGGTGGTCGTGCTGGGTCAGGATCCCTATCACGGCCCGGGGCAGGCGCACGGGCTGTGCTTTTCCGTGCCGCGTGGTGTGGCGATACCTCCGTCGCTGCAGAACATCTTTACTGAGCTGCACCGGGATCTGGGTATCGCAATCCCGTCACACGGCTGTCTGGAACATTGGGCGCGCCAGGGTGTGCTGTTGCTGAACAGCGTGCTGACCGTCGAGCGCGGCAGGGCAGGTTCCCATCAGGGGCGTGGCTGGGAGACGTTCACGGACCGCGTGGTGGGCGTGCTGAACGGGCAGTGTCAGCATCTGGTATTCCTGCTTTGGGGCAGCTATGCGCAGCGCAAGGGCCGGATCATCGATCGTGCCCGCCACCTGGTGCTGTCGTCGCCGCACCCGTCGCCGCTGTCGGCCTACCGTGGCTTCATCGGCAACGGGCATTTTTCAGCTGTGAATGCCTATCTCGACCAGCACGGCCAGGCACCGATCGACTGGCGTCTTCCCGCCTAGCTCTTCGCTCCGCAAAAGTGCCGTGCATCAGTGACCGGAATGCGTCGGATCGGATCTACTGCAACGAGGCGATGCTTTCGCGCAGGGCTTCGCTGAGATCCTCCACTTCCATCGCATTGAACTCGGGTGCGAGCCCAAGGCGTGCGAACGCGCCGACTCCCTGCCAGTCCATCCGTGCCAGCGGGTGCTCGGTGCCAATCAGGCTCTGCAGGTTGGCAACCATGACTACGTCGGCATAATCGACCGAGGGCGGGGTGCGGTCGAAATTCAGGTAGTCGACTGGCACGCACGAGAGCTCCGGAGCGAATCCCCAGGTGTCGAGGATCAGCTGTCCCAGCTCACCGTGCAGCTCGGCGATGGACCGGTCGAGCAGCTGTGGGTCCTTCAGCATGCGCTGCTGCTCTTCTGCAAAGCGCAGCACCGGCAGTGCACCGATCTGGTGGACCAGCCCGGCGAGAGTCGCCTGATCGGGCTTCAGCCGGGTGTAGCTGCGCGCCAGCACGGCGCTGATGCCCGCAACCTCGGTGCTGTGGGCCCAGATGCTGCGCAGCCGTTCGTCGATCAGCCGCGATGTTGCCTGGAACATCTGCTCCATCGCCAGGCCAATCGCGAGGTTGCAGGTGTACTGCATGCCGAGTCGACCGATGGCCATCTTCAGATCGAGAATCGGGGCGGCGGCGCGCAGCAGGGGACTGTTGGCCACGCGGATGATTCGAGCCGACAGTGCAGCATCACCAGTGATCACACGGGTGATGCCCGTCACATCGGTGCGCGGGTCTTCGGCAGCATCGCGCACCTTCAGTGCGGCTTCGGGAAGCGTCGGCAGCACCATGCGGTTGCTGTGGATCGCATCGATGATCTGCTCGCGGACGTCCGCGACGATCTGGTCCATTGACTGCTCCCCGGACGGCTGTCGACAAATTCACTCGAGGATAGCACAGGGGGCGGCGAGCACCTCGAATACACTGCCATCGGCACTGCGCAGCTCTCTTGCAGCCAGTGGCTCGGTGTCCTCGGACAGCACGGCGAGCACTTCGACGCGCCCTTCATCGCTGGCACTTGCCACCACGCTCCCAGCGGCGCGCGCGGCATCGCTGCCATATAGCACCTCGCCCGGTGCAGGGCAGTTCGTCGTGGTTGCACCAAGGTGGTACAGGCGGCGCTTGAGCGCACCCTTGTAATGCGCACGCGCCACGATCTCCTGCCCGGTATAGCAGCCCTTGCGGAAACTCACCGCCTCGCTGCGGTCGTACTCGAGCATCTGTGGCAGGAATTCGTCGCAGATCGCTGGCACGATGTCGACCTTGCGCTCCCTGATCAGGGCAAGCCGCCAGCTCATGGGCGGGATTATCGGGCAGTGTGCCGCCAGTGCCTCGCGCAGCCGTGGTGCAGACTCGGGCGGTGACCAGATTTCATGGCGCTGTCCTGCGTCGTCACACTGCAGCACGAGGTGTTCACCGACCGGGACGATCTGCAATCGATGCTGTGGCCAGTTGCCCAGCATCGTTCCTGCCGTTTCCGCCAACTTGCTGCCAAGCAGGCCGGTGCACACGAGCGCCTTGCGGGTGAGGCTGACACGCGACAGCGCGGCGTAGCGGGCCAGCACGGTGGCCGTCGGCTCGACGACGCTCGCGTGCATGCGCAGCAGCACGCGTCCGGAGTCGGCAGCCCAGAGCAGGAAGTTGCTGATCACTCGACCCTTGGGCGTGCAGTAGGCGCCCTCGATCAGGCGATCGGCGCTGGCGCGCTTCACATCGCAGGTGAGCTGCCCCTGCAACAGAGTCAATACCCGTGTGCCTTCGAGTTCAAGGAACGCGTAATCGTCGAGCGCCACCATCGAAGCGGCTGCAGCGATCGGTAGCGCAGCACTCATCGCGGAATCACCTTCATGGCTGACATGCGCCGCATAATAGCGCACACTCGCGGCCCACGATGGAATCCGGGAAGCCGATGGAACAGGATGCCGAGAACCGCCGGGTCTACTGGCACAGCCGGCGTGGGATGCTCGAGCTCGATCTGATGCTGATGCCGTTCGCCGAGACGGTGTACCCGACACTCGACGCACCGATGCAGGCGCTGTATCGCGAGCTGCTTGGATGCGAGGATGCGGACCTGTTTGCCTGGCTGGTGCACCGTGCGCCACCGCAGGATCCGCGCTACATACCGCTGATCGACAGGATCCTCGGCAATGGAATGCCCCGAGATTCGCATTTCGCTCCAGCCATCTAGGAGTCTTGCGGGCGTTTTGTGCGCGTTGTATCTGCTGGCAATCGTGTCGGTGGTGAACTCCACGCTGCCCGCGGCGGCCACGTGGACCGTCGTTGCCCTGCTGGTGCTCGACCTGGCCAGAAATCTGTGGGTGCACGTGCTGGCGAGGCGCGAACGCAGCTGTCTGCTCCGTGCGCGCGATGGTGACTGGTGGCACGAGCGTCGCGATGTGTGTCAGCCGGTCGTGGTCGATGGTGCCAGTGTCCTGATCGGTCCCGTCGTGGTGCTGGTCCTGCGTGGCCCGGGTCGCAGGCGAACCCACCTGCTGACACGCGATACGTTCACCGCGACCGACTGGCGGCGCCTGCGGGTTGCCTTGCGCCTCGGCGCGGACAAGTCTCAACCAGGCGTGAGGATCGTGTCCTCGGCTTCCGGCGCCAGATCGGGGTAGTCGAGCGTGTAGTGCAGGCCACGGCTTTCGTGGCGTGTCAGTGCGCTGCGGATGATCAGTTCCGCCACCAGGGCCAGGTTGCGCAGTTCGATGAGATCCGATGAGACGCGGTAGTTGCGGTAGTACTCGGCGATTTCCTGCTTGAGCAGATGGGCCCGGTTCAGCGCTCGCTGCAGCCGCTTCGTGGTGCGTACGATACCGACGTAATCCCACATGAAGCGCCGCAACTCGTCCCAGTTGTGCGAAATCACCACGTCCTCGTCGGAATCGCGGACCTGCGATGCGTCCCAGTCGGGCGTGTCCTCGACGATCGCAGTGCCGATGTTCCTCGCAAGGATGTGCCGAGCCGCCGCACGTGCGAAGACGAAGCACTCGAGCAGCGAGTTGCTGGCCATGCGGTTGGCACCGTGCAGGCCGGTGAATGCCGTTTCTCCGACGGCATAGAGTCCCGGCACATCGGTGCAGCCATCGAGATCGATCACGACGCCGCCGCAGGTGTAATGCGCAGCCGGAACCACTGGCAGCGGCTCGTGGGCCATGTCGAGTCCAAGTTCCAGGCAGCGGCTGTAGATGGTCGGGAAGTGCCGGCGGACGAACTCCTCGCCCTTGTGGCTGATGTCGAGATAAACGCAATCGATGCCGAGCCGCTTCATTTCATGGTCGATCGCACGCGCGACGATATCGCGTGGTGCCAGGTCGGCCTGCGGGTGAAAGCGTGGCATGAAGCGTTCGCCGTCGGGAAGCAGGAGCACTCCGCCCTCGCCACGTACTGCTTCCGATACCAGGAAGGACTTGGCATTCGGGTGATACAGGCAGGTCGGATGGAACTGGTTGAATTCGAGGTTGCCGACCCGGCAACCCGCACGCCACGCCATGGCGATGCCATCACCGGTCGCGGTGTCGGGGTTCGTGGCATAGAGATACGCCTTGCTCGCGCCACCGGTGGCCAGCACCACGCAGCGTGCGCTGAACAGATCGACCGAAGCGTGCTCCTTGTCCAGCACGTAAGCGCCGCGGCAGCGCCGGCCGGTGACGATCAGGTTGACGGCGATGTGCTGCTCGAAGATCTCGATGTTCGGATGCTGGAGCGCCTTCTCGATGAGTGTGCTGGCCACTGCGCGGCCGGTCGCATCGGCTGCATGGATGATGCGCCGGTGGCTGTGCCCGCCCTCCATCGTCAGGTGGAACTCGCCCTGGCCCTGTGGATTGACCAGGCGTGTGAAGCTGACACCGAGGTCGATCAGCCACTGGATGCTCTCGCGGCTGTGCTCGACGGTGTAGCGCACCACATCCTCGCGGCACAGACCCGCCCCGGCGCGCAGCGTGTCGGCGACGTGCGAGTCGATGCTGTCCGTGTCATCGAGCACGGCCGCGATGCCACCCTGTGCCCATGAGGTCGAACCATCGCCCAGCGCACCCTTGCAGAGCACTGCCACGCGTGCGCGGTCTGCCACCTGCAGGGCGACGCTGAGGCCGGCCGCACCACTGCCTATCACGAGCACGTCATGAACATGGCGTTTTGGCATGCGGTCGATCCGGAGTGAAGAGCGGGCAGGAATATAGCACAGCGGTCATTTTTCGATGGTGGCAGCTTTGTCTGTTTCCGCGCCAGCTCGTATAGTAGCGCGCCGATGCCACGGGCTGCCCTGCCGGCAGGATCCCCCCGGTTGCAGGGCGCGCGGATCGTACAGCCGGAGGATCCGGATGCGGGTGATGGAACCGAGCAACGAGTGATTGGAGTCCCGTGATGCCGACCGGCGAGGAGGCAGACCAGCAGCTGGTAGAGCGTGTACAGAAGGGCGATCGGCGCGCCTTCGACGTACTGGTGCTGAAATACCAGCACCGCATCTACTCGCTGGTGACCCGCTTCATGCGGGATCCGGACGACGTGCAGGATGTGGTGCAGGAAGCCTTCATCAAGGCGTACCGGGCACTGCCGGGGTTTCGTGGCGAGAGTGCCTTCTATACATGGCTCTACCGGATTGCGATAAACACGGCAAAGAACCACCTGGCGGCGCGAGCGCGTCGCCCGCGGGGAATCGATGTCGACGCCGAGGACGCCGAGCACATCATCAATGCAACGGTGCTGCGCGATCTGGCCGGTCCGGAGAGCCTGCTGATGACCGAGCAGCTGCGTGCAGTGATCGAGCAGGCGATCGCTGCACTGCCCGAGGATTTGCGCACGGCGCTGACCCTGCGCGAGTTCGATGGGCTCAGTTACGAGGAGATCGCCGAGGCGATGCAGTGCCCGGTCGGGACCGTGCGTTCGCGGATCTTTCGCGCGCGCGAGGCCATAGACCGTGAAATTCTCCCGTTGGTCGACGGGAACTAATCGGCGCGCAGGGAATCCGAGAGGGTGCGATTGCGGCTAGAGGAGGGTGGAGCTTGGGCCAGACGAATGTGCCACTGGGCGAAATGATCTCCGCCGTCATCGACGGTGAATCCAGCGAATTCGAAATGCGCCGGGTACTCGACAGTTGTGACGATGTACCGGTGCGAGCACTGATTGCGCGTCAGTTTGCGGTGCGCTCGGTGTTGCGCGGTGAAGCAACGGCGCTTTGTCCAGCACGAACGAGCGCGGCAATCTTTGCTGCCCTGGATGCCGAGGCGTCGTTCGAGCCTGTACATGCGCCGAAGCGCTGGCGTGTCCCGTTCGGCGGGATCGCGGTGGCCGCATCGGTGTGCATGCTTGCCGTATTCAGTCTGCGGACGCTGGCGCCGGCAACGACGGACACCGTGGGGGTACCGGCACTCGCCGCTTCGGGTGCGCAGCCGCTTGCCCCGCTGGGACCATCGGCCATGGTGGTGGGTGTCGTGCCAGCGGCAGCGGTTCCGGTCGGTTTCGATGCGACGCAGCGCATCACGCACGAGGCAGTGCTGGCAGCCGATGCCAATCGGCTGGCCGAGGATCGTCTGCACCTTTTCATGGGTGAGCATGTGCGCAATGCCGCATTCAATGTCAACCAGGGCATGCTGCCCTATGCGCGTGTCGTCAGTGATGAGTCGCGCTGAGAGTCGATGATCCTGTCGATGCGCCACAGCCTTCGGGTACTGTTTTCCCTGCTGGTGTCGACGGCAGTGATGGCCGGTGAGGCGCCACAGGCCCGTCTCGATGCGATGTCACGCGGATTCCGCACGCTCGACTACTACGGCGTATTTACCTACGAGCAGGGCCAGACACTGAGCTCGCACCGCATCGCGCACAAGGTCGTCGGTGGTGTCGAGCAGGAACGCGTGGTGCACCTCGATGGCGACATGCGTGAATTTCACCGTGCCGGGCACACGAGTGACTGCGAGCATGCGGGGGATCGCCTGCTGCGCCTCGATCCCGTGAGACGCCTTGCGCGTGACGCGGGCACTGGATTCGCCGAAGGCATAGGGGCGTACTACGCCATCGAAAACGAAGGTCCGGAACGGGTGGCGAGCCGCATGGGGCAGAGACTGCGCATCATGCCGCGGGATCCCTACCGCTACGGCATGATCATGGTGCTCGATGACGAGAGCGCGTTGTTGCTGAAATCAGAGACGGTGGATGGCATCGGGCGGGTGCTGGAGCGATTCCAGTTCGTCGAGCTGCATGTCGGTGAAGCGGGGTCTGACGGTGATGTCGGTGCCGCTCGCATCGAGGAGGCGCACCTGGATGAACCGGCCTCTGCAGAGGCGCCCACCTTCGACTGGACCGTGTCGTGGTTGCCGGGCGGGTTCGTGCGCAGTGCCGAAGTGAGGCATCAACCTCCGATGGCGGCAGGGCCGGTCGAGATTCGCACCTACACCGATGGGTTGGCCGTGTTCTCGATCTTCGTCGAGAACTCGGTCAAGGATCCGAGCGGACCGGGCGTCGCCTCGCGTGGTGCAACGGTTTCGTACGTCGTGCCACGCGGGCGGGGGCACCTGGTCACCGTGGTTGGCGAGATTCCGGTCCAGACCGCCCAGCTGATTGCGAACGCAGTCAATTTTCCGGATGAAAACTGATGTTGACCGAGTGCGCCAGGGTCGTGCGTGTGGCCGGTGATGCCTGCTGGGTCGAGGCTCCTGGGGCAGCGGACTGCACCGCCTGTGCGAGTGGCAGGGGCTGCGGCGGCGGAACGATGAGTCGAATCTTCGGCGATCGCCGTGTCCCGCTGCGCGTCCGCCTGCCAGTGGATCTGGCACCGGTAGTCAGTGACATGGTCGAAATCGGCATGCCGGCCGGCGGTGTTGCCGGTGCTTCGCTGCTGGCGTACCTACCGCTGCTCGGCGGCCTGGTCCTTGGTGCCGTGCTTGGCAGTGCGCTTGGCGGTGGCGATGCAGGGGATGGTGCTGCGATCCTGGGTGGCGGCGGCGGTCTGTTGCTGGCCCTTGGCGTGCTGCGTGCACTGGATGCCCCGGCACGACGCTTCCTTGGTGAGCCAACCGTGCTGCGGATCGTGCCAGCACAGGCTGACGTGTAGAGTCTGTCTCATGACCTCAAATGGAGATTCCATGAAACGCAACTGGATGTTCGTACCCCTTGTGCTCGTCCTGTCGCTCGTCGTGGGCGATGTGGCGCGAGCGGCGTCGTTGCCTGATTTCACCACCATCGTCGAACGCAACTCCGCTACGGTGGTCAAGATTCTCAGCACCCAGAAGGCCTCGGCTGCCGCCGACCTGCCGCCGGGTATCGATCCGCGGATGCTCGAACAGATGCCGGAGATATTCCGTCACCTGTTCCAGTACCGCGGGCAGCCCGAACAGCGCGAGCGCCAGTCGATGGGCTCGGGCTTCATCATCTCGTCCGATGGCTACATCCTGACCAACCACCATGTCATCGACGGAGCCGATTCGGTGCTGGTGCGCCTGCTCGACAGACGCGAGTTCGAGGCGAAGATCATCGGCAGCGATCGGTACTCCGATATTGCGCTGCTGAAGGTCGACGCGAAGGACCTGCCCGTAGTGACGATGGGTGATGCCGACAAGTTGAAGGTGGGCGAATGGGTGCTTGCTATCGGCTCACCCTTCGGACTCGACTACTCGGTCACCCAGGGCATCGTCAGCGCGCGCGGGCGCAGCCTGCCGAGCGAGAACAACGCCAACTATGTGCCGTTCATCCAGACGGATGTGGCGATCAACCCGGGCAACTCGGGTGGACCACTGTTCAACCTTGCCGGTGAGGTCGTCGGCATCAACTCGCAGATCTACACGCGCAGTGGCGGTTCGATCGGGCTGTCGTTCGCGATTCCCATTTCGGTGGCCGTCAACGTCGTGGAACAGCTGAAGAGTTCGGGCCACGTGGTGCGCGGATGGCTGGGTGTCGGCATCCAGGATGTGGACCGTGGCCTTGCCGAGAGCTTCGGGCTCGACAAGCCCGCGGGGGCGCTGGTCTCGTTCATCGAAGCGGGTGGACCGGCCGAGAAGGCAGGCGTGCGTATTGGTGACATCGTGGTTGACTTCGATGGCAAGCCGATCGCCGAGTCAGCGGATCTGCCGCACATCGTTGGGCTGATCAAGCCGGGGACCCGGACGCAGATGCGTGTGATCCGCGAGGGCAAGCCCGTGGAACTGCGCATCAAGGTCGGCGAGCTGCCTGATGATGCGGACAGCACATCAGTGGCGAAGGCATCGACCAGTGGTGGGCGGCTCGGGCTGGTGGTGGAGGACCTGGATGCGCGGCAGAAGTCACGCCTGCATGTCGATGGCGGCGTGGTGGTGCGCGAGGTGGTTCCTGGCAAGCCGGGCGAGCGGGCCGGGCTGATGCACGGGGATATCATCACCCAGATCGGCAGACAGGCGGTGCGAGATCAGGCAACGTTCCGCAGCATCGTTGCCAGCATGCCGGTCGGAGTGCATGTGCCGGTTCGCCTGTTGCGCAATGGCCAGGCCGGCTTCGTGGCGATCCGTATCGAGAATTGACGGAGCGAGCAGGGGGGTCGAGCTCCAACCGGTGATCGTGTAGTATTCCGTGCTTTTGCGAAGAGCCCCGGGTGGTGCGCCAGCGAACGGCAGGCGTGCGCCCGAGTGGCATCGGAACTCCCAACGGCGCGTGGTACAGCACGGGTGACAGCCCTCAACCTGATTCGCAACTTTTCGATCATTGCGCATATCGATCATGGCAAATCGACACTCGCCGATCGTTTCATCCAGATCTGTGGAGGGCTGAGCGATCGTGAGATGCAGCAGCAGGTGCTCGATTCCATGGATATCGAGCGCGAGCGCGGCATCACGATCAAGGCGCAGAGCGTCACGCTGTCCTATCGGGCGCATGATGGCCATGACTATCAGCTGAACTTCATCGACACACCTGGCCATGTCGACTTTTCCTATGAGGTTTCGCGTTCACTGGCAGCCTGCGAGGGCGCGCTGCTGGTCGTCGATGCCGGTCAGGGCGTCGAGGCACAATCGGTCGCGAACTGCTACACCGCAATCGAGCAGGGCCTCGAGGTGCTGCCGGTCCTGAACAAGATGGATCTGCCGCAGGCCGAGCCCGAGCGGGTCGCAAAGGAAATCGAGGACATCATCGGCATCGACGCCTCGCGGGCATGCCGGGTCAGTGCGAAGAGCGGCCTCGGTGTCGGCGAGCTGCTCGAGGAGCTGGTTCGGGCGATTCCCGCGCCGCAGGGGAATCCCGATGCGCCACTGCAGGCACTGATCATCGACTCCTGGTTCGACAGCTATCTGGGCGTGGTGTCGCTGGTGCGGGTCGTCAACGGTCGATTGCGCGTGCGCGATCGCATCGTCACCAAATCGATAGGACGCGCGCACGAGGTCGACCAGGTCGGAGTCTTCACCCCGAAGCGCATCCAGCGCGAGGAACTGCATGCCGGTGAGGTCGGCTTCGTCGTTGCCGGGATCAAGGATATCCACGGCGCACCGGTGGGCGACACGATCACGCACCTGAAGAGTGCGGATACCGCAGCCGCTCTGCCTGGCTTCCAGAAGGTAAAGCCGCAGGTCTATGCAGGCCTGTTCACCGTGAATTCGGAAGACTACGAGTCGTTTCGCGATGCGCTTGCCAAGCTGACGTTGAACGACGCTTCGCTGTTCTATGAGCCCGAGACCTCCGATGCGCTTGGCTTTGGCTTCCGTTGTGGTTTCCTGGGCACCCTGCACATGGAGATCATCCAGGAGCGGCTCGAACGGGAGTACGATCTCGACCTGATCACCACCGCGCCGACCGTGATGTACGAGGTCGAGACCGCGCGTGGCGAGACGGTGATGGTGGACAACCCGTCGCGACTGCCCGACTCCGGCGCGGTTGCCGAGATGCGCGAGCCGATCGTGCGGGCGAACATCCTGGTTCCACAGGACTATGTTGGCGCGGCAATCAACCTGTGCATCGAGAAGCGTGGCGTGCAGAAGGACATGCAGTTTCTCGGCCGCCAGGTGTCGCTGACGTGGGAGCTGCCGCTGTCGGAAGTGGTGCTGGACTTCTTCGACCGCCTGAAATCACTGACCCGTGGCTACGGCTCGCTCGACTACAGCTTCGTGCGTTTCCAGGCGGCGAACCTGGTACGCCTCGACGTATTGATCAACGGTGAGCGTGTGGATGCCCTGGCGATCATCGTGCATCGCGACCAGGCGCAGAGTCGCGGACGGGCGCTGGTCGAGAAGATGCGTGACCTGATTCCCAGGCAGATGTTCGATGTGGCTATCCAGGCGGCAATCGGTGGACATATCATCGCCCGCCAGACGGTGAAGGCCTTGCGCAAGAACGTCACGGCGAAGTGCTATGGCGGTGACATAACACGCAAGAAGAAGCTGCTCGAGAAGCAGAAGGCGGGCAAGAAGCGCATGAAGCAGGTTGGACGGGTGGAGATTCCACAGGCGGCGTTTCTGGCGGTTCTCAAGGTCGATGATTGACGGGTGAAGGGTATGGATATCGATTTTCCACTCATCCTGGTCGCCCTGACCGCGCTGGCCCTGCTGATCAGTGTTCTGGATGTGCTGCTCTGGCGCCCGCGTCGCAGGCATCGCGAGGCGGAGCTGCACGCGAACTTTCCGGCGTGGAACCAGCCGGGCAGTGCAGATGCGCTCGCCTATGCTGCGCAGGCCGAAGGCGCACTGCGTGTGCCGACGACCGTCGAGTACGCGCGCTCGTTCCTGCCGGTACTGCTGATCGTGCTGGTGCTGCGCAGCTTTCTCGTCGAACCGTTCCAGATTCCCTCGTCATCGATGGTGCCCACGCTGCTGGTCGGTGACTACATCCTGGTCAACAAGTTCGCCTACGGGATCCGCCTGCCGGTGCTGAACACCAAGGTGATGGACATCGGCGAGCCGCAGCGTGGTGATGTCATGGTGTTCTTTCCGCCGAACGACCACCGTTATTTCATCAAGCGGGTGATCGGGCTGCCGGGGGATCACATCGCCTATCGGGACAAGGTGCTCTATGTGAATGGGGAGGAGGTGCCGCAGGTACTGATCGCTCAACTCCCGCCCCTGGCACCGACCTACCAGATCCTCGAGGAGGATCTTTCCGGCGTGACGCATGCAATACGCAAGGATCTGCGTCGATTCATCCCGGATGACTTCGAGACCACGGTGTCCCCAGGGCACTATTTCATGATGGGCGACAATCGTGACAACAGCAGCGACAGCCGGGTCTGGGGTGAGGTTCCCGAGCGCAACATCGTCGGCAATGCCTTCGCGATCTGGATGCACTGGGAAGGGCTGCTGAGCCTGCCGAGCTTCTCGCGCATGAGCGCGATTCATTGACACGGACTACACTTCTGCGCAATGAGATCAACCGGTAGAGGGAGACTCCCGTGAACGGTTTTGCAAGGTTGCACCAGGCGGGATACTCGATCTGGCAGTGGATGGTGATCGTGCTGGTGGTTGGGTTTTTTCTCACCATCGGCTTCAGTGTCGGGCCGCTTTACATAACGAACTATTCGGTGCAGGCGACAGTCAAGTCGCTGCGCAGCGATCCTGAACTGGCCACCAAGTCGATACCCGAGATTCGCAGCGCCATCGAGCGCAAGTTCGACGTGAACCAGATCAATGTCGTCCAGGCGGTGTGTCGGGACAAGAACAAGCCGTGCATGAAGGTCGAGAAGACCATGAAGCATGTGATCATCGACGCCAGCTACGAGGCCCGTGTGCATGTAATGGCCAACGTCGATGCAGTCGTGAGCTTTGACGGTAACCGCGTGGAGATTCCGATTCCCGGTGCTTCCTGAGAACGACCGCGCCATCGAGCAGTTCGAAACTCGTATCGGGCATGTGTTTGAGTCCCGCGATCTGCTGTTCACCGCGCTCACGCATGCGAGTGCGGGGCCGGACAACAATGAACGGCTGGAGTTCCTGGGCGACGCCCTGCTCGATCTGGCCATCGCCGCCGAGCTCTTCGGGCGTTTTCCGCAGCTGCGCGAGGGGCAACTGCACCGGTTGCGCGCCAGCCTGGTGTGCGGCGAGACACTGGCCGAGATCGCTCGCGAGCTGAGGGTCGGTGCCGTGTTGCGCCTTGGCGCCGGTGAGGCGGCAAGTGGTGGACGCGATCGCGATTCGAACCTGGCCGATGCGGTCGAGGCGCTGCTCGGGGCGATCCTGCTCGATGCGGGAAGTGAGGCAGCGATAACGGTTGCCCGCAGCTGGTACGCTGCACGTCTCGAGCACCTCGAGCCCGGTGTGTCGCTGAAGGATGCCAAGACTGCACTGCAGGAGTTCCTGCAGGCTCGCCGCCAGCCGCTGCCGCGCTACGAGCTGCTTGAATCGTCACCGTCATCAGCCGGCTTCGTGGCGTGCTGCCATGCGCAGGGACTGCAGACACCGACCACCGGCGAGGGGCGCACGCGGCGCATTGCCGAACAACAGGCTGCGGCCGCGGCGCTGCGTCGCCTGCAGGGTGACGAGGGGCGGCATTCATGAGCACACGGCGTTGTGGCCTGGTCGCGATCGTGGGGCGACCGAACGTCGGCAAGTCGACCCTGCTGAATCACCTGCTCGGCCAGAAGATCAGCATCACCTCGCGCAAGCCCCAGACCACACGTCACCGGATTCTCGGCGTCAGTACGCGTGATGACGTACAGATCGTCTATGTCGATACACCGGGCCTGCATCGTGGCGAGGGCCAGGCGTTGAACCGCGCGATGAACCGTGCGGCGCTGAAGGCGATCCGTGACGTCGACGTGGTGCTGCTGGTGGTCGATCGTCTGGTGTGGAACACCGGTGACGAGGAGGCGCTCGAGGCGGTGCGTCGCTCGGACAAGCCGGTGCTGCTGGTGATCAACAAGACCGATCGGCTCGAGGATCGACAGGCGTTGCTGCCGCATATCGGCATACTGCGCGAGAAGCACGAGTTCGCCGCGATCGTGCCCGTCTCGGCGCTGCGTGGCAGCAATCTCGAAGCGTTGGAGCGCGAGATCGTGACACTGCTTCCCGAGGCGGCGCACCTGTTTCCCGAAGACCAGCTGACCGATCGCAGTGAACGATTCATGGTGGCCGAGATCGTGCGCGAGAAGCTCGTCCGTCAGCTCGGTGAAGAGCTGCCCTACGCCAGCGCCGTGCAGATCGAGGAGTTTCGCACCGAGCGTTCGGTGGTGCACATCGCCGCGCTGATCCTGGTCGACAAGCCTGGGCAGAAGGCAATCGTGATCGGCCAGGGAGGGGCGCGGCTGAAGCGGGTCGGGGCGGAGGCCCGTGCCGACATCGAACGCCTGCTCGGTGCGAAGGTGATGCTGCGGCTGTGGGTCAAGGTGCGCGGTGGGTGGGCCGATGACGAGCGTGCGCTTGCCAGTCTCGGCTACCAGGACGAGGACTGAGTAGGGCGTTTGTACGAGGTGGGCTTGATGGGGGTGCGCATCGATCATCAACCGGCCTTCGTGCTGCACCGGCGTGCCTATCGCGAGAGCAGTTTCCTGCTTGAACTGCTGACGCGCGATCACGGTCGCGTTGTCGCGGTTGCACGAGGTGTGCGCAGCTCACGCCGCGCCGCAGTGGCGGAGTGCCAGCCACTGCAGCCACTGCTCGTTGCCTGGTCGGGTCGTGGCGAGCTGAAGACGCTTGCTTCGGCAGAGATTGCTGGAAGCACCCATGCGCCTGTCGGCGAGCGGCTCTACAGTGCGCTCTATGTCAACGAGCTGCTGCTGCGCCTGCTGCCGGTGCAGGACCCGCATCCGGTACTGTTCGACGCCTATGCGGTGCTGCTGGCGCAGCTCGCGGATGACCAGGCGCTGGAGCCATTGCTGCGCGGCTTCGAGCTGTTGCTGCTGCGCGAGCTCGGCTACGGCATCACGCTCGATCGCATCGCCGACGGCGATCAGGTGCTTGAGCCTGGCGTGAGCTATCGCTTCGACCCTGCTGCAGGGTTTCGGATCGCGGATCCTGCCGGGGGAGGCGATGCCTACTCCGGGCATGTGCTGGCAGCGATCGCACGTGAGGATTTCTCCGATCCCGTGACACGCCGTCAGGCGAAACAGCTGCTGCGTGCGGCGTTAGCGCAACTGCTCGGGCCGCGACCACTGTCGAGTCGCCGCTATTTTTTTCCTCGTCATGCCCGGTCGGCAACGGGATGAGATGATCTCCAAGGCGCCGTGTCGACGTATCATGCCTGCTGTGAGCGGGGAGGCAAATTCACGCATGAACGGTCCAGAGCACGATCATCGCGCACAGGCGTGCGATGCGGGAAACGCAGGCGGTTTCGTGACCGTCGAGGCGACGGTTGGCGAGACGCCGCTGGTGCGCCTGCAGCGCATGCAGGCAGGCAACGGCAACACGATCCTGCTGAAGCTCGAGGGCAACAACCCGGCTGGTTCGGTCAAGGACCGCCCGGCGCTGGCAATGATTCGCGGCGCCGAGGAGCGCAACGAGATTCGCCCTGGCGACACGCTGATCGAGGCGACCAGCGGCAATACCGGCATCGCGCTGGCGATGGCTGCCGCGATCCGTGGCTACCATCTGATCCTGGTCATGCCGGAGCACATGAGTGCAGAGCGTGGCTACGTGATGCGTGCCTTCGGTGCAGAGCTGATCAACGTGCCGCGTGCGGGTGGCATGGAGGCTGCGCGTGATCTTGCGTTGCGCCTGCAGGCGCAGGGACGTGGACACGTGCTCGATCAGTTCTCGAACCCCGACAACCCACTGGCGCATTACCGCACGACGGGACCGGAGATCTGGCGCCAGAGCATGCGGCGTGTCACGCATTTCGTTGCCGCGATGGGTACGACCGGAACGATCATGGGCGTGTCGCGCTACCTGAAGGAGTGTGATCCGGCGATCCGTGTGATCGGGCTGCAGCCGGCCGAAGGGTCGAGCATCCCTGGAATTCGTCGCTGGTCGCAGGCGTATCGACCGCAGATCTATGAGCCCGAACGGGTCGACGAACTGCTGGATATCTCGCAGCACGAGGCCGAGGCGACGATGCGCGAACTGGCGGCACGTGAGGGAATCCTCTGCGGTGTGTCCTCGGGTGGTGCGGTGGCTGGTGCCTTGCGTGTTGCCGAGCGCAGCCACGGAGCGGTGATCGCCACGATCGTTTGCGATCGTGGCGATCGCTACCTGTCTACTGGAGTGTTCGATACGCATTGAGGTCGTGATGGTTGCGATCCGCCACGCTCATACCTTGCCCCAATCGCTGCCCATGGACGGCAAGGCATTGCTTGCACGCCTGCCGCAGGCTGCGCTGATCGAAGGCGGCGAACGTGTCGCCACTGCCTTCGATACCCTGCTGAGTGCCTGTGCCGACGAGGGAGGTGTCGCGCTGCGCCGGCGTGTCGAGGCGGCGCTGGATATCGTCGAGACGCTGGCAGGCCTTGGCCTGGACACAGAGGCGCTGGTGGCGGGCGTGCTGTGCCAGATGCCTGCGGCAAGCGAGATCGAACCCGAGGCGGTGCGGCTGCGCTTTGGCGCGGAGGTTGCCGGCCTGCTGGAGGGCGTGTGGCGGATGGAGGTGCTCGGAGCCGGCGTTGGGGCACTCAGCGAGAACAGCTTTGCGAACCGGCGTGAGCAGGGTGAGAGACTGCGCCGGATGCTGGTGTCGATGATCGACGATCCACGCGTTGCGCTGATCCGGCTCGCAGAGCGCGTACAGGCGCTGCGGATCCTCGATCCGGCCGATCGCAGCGATGCTGCGTTGCGGGTCGCGCGCGCGGCAATGGATATCTACGCGCCGCTTGCGCATCGCCTCGGTGTCGGGCAGATCAAGTGGGAGCTCGAGGATCTGGCGTTTCGCCAGCTGCAACCCGATGACTATCGCGGCATTGCCAGGCTGCTTGCCGAGCGACGCACCGATCGCGATCACTTCATCCAGGTGGCGATCGCGCGCCTCGACGAGGCACTCGCACAGGCCGGGCTGCACGCGGAGCTCTCGGGCAGATCGAAGCATCTCTACAGCATCTGGCGCAAGATGCAGCGCAAGGGCATCGGGATCGGCGAAGTCTACGACGCGCGCGCGCTGCGCGTGCTCGTCGATACGGTTGCACAGTGCTACTCCACGCTTGGTGTCGTGCACGGGCTGTGGCGCAATCTGCCGGGTGAGTTCGATGACTACATCGCCAACCCCAAGCCGAACGGCTACCGCTCGCTGCACACGGCGGTGATCGCCGACGATGGCAGGGTGCTCGAGGTGCAGATCCGTACACGTGCCATGCACGAGGAGGCCGAGCTCGGCATCTGTGCGCACTGGGCATACAAGGGTGGTGAACGCAGCACGGGGGGCAGCGGCTACGACGACAAGATAGCCTGGCTGCGGCAGGTGATCGAATGGGGTGGCGAGCTCGACGCGACAGAGACGATTGCCGAACACCTGCGTCGCGAAGTGGTTGCCGATCGGGTCTACGTGCTGACGCCCGAGGGACACGTCGTCGATCTGGCGGCAGGGGCGACGCCGGTGGACTTTGCCTATCAGGTGCACAGCGAGCTGGGGCACCGTTGTCGTGGGGCGCGTGTCGATGGGCGCATCGTTGGCCTCGATCATGTGTTGATCACGGGGGAGCGTGTCGAGATCCTGCGCGGGCGTCATGCGGCGCCCAACCGTGACTGGCTGCGCCCGGGAAACGTGTTCGTGCACACGGCGCGTGCGCGCAGTCGCATTCGCCACTGGTTCCGCCAGCAGGATCGTGAGCAGCTGATCGTTGCCGGACGAGGACTCCTCGAACGGGAGCTGCGCCGGGTCAGGCTGTCGGCACCAGCGCTTCCGACGCTGGCGCGTGAGCTGGGCTTTGCCGATACGGCAGATCTGCTGGCTGCGCTGGGCAGTGGCGAGACCGGGGTTGGCGAGGTCATCGCACACCTCGGCCCGGGGGAGCCGCCAGGAGAGCCGCTGGTGAAACCCGGCGTGGGGCGCAGGGGCGCACGCACGGGCAGTGAGGTCGAGGTTGCCGGGATAGACAACATCATGAGCACCCTGGCGCGCTGCTGCGCACCGCTGCCGGGTGATGCGATCGGCGGCTACGTGACCGCTGGCCGTGGGGTCAGCGTGCACCGTGCGGACTGCAGCAAGCTGCAGCGGCTGAGGCAGCAGAGTCCGGATCGCATCGTCGAGGTGCACTGGCTCCCGGGTGCAGTGCGTCTGCACGAAGTGAAGGTACGTGTCGTTGCGCACGATCGCCCGGGGCTGCTGCAGGAGCTGGTCACCTTGCTCGGCAACGAGCGCGTGAACGTGCTCGATCTTGCCACGACGGTCGATCGCAGGCAGCGCCTGGCGACGGTGCAGCTCATCATCGAGATCTCCTCGATCGAAACCCTCGGGCACATCCTTGGAAAGATCGCCCGGCTCCGAGGGGTGCTCGATGCGCAGCGCCACATCGAATGATGGGCTGCAGCAGATGAGCCGTTACGGTATCGATGAGCTGCGCGAACTGGTGCGTCGACTGCGCGATCCGTGCAGTGGCTGCCCGTGGGATCTGCGTCAGGATCATGCATCGCTGCTGCAGCACATGCTGGAGGAAGTGTACGAATTCGTCGATGCCGTCGGGCGCGAGGACGATCAGTCGATGTGCGACGAACTTGGTGATTACCTGTTTCAGGCGATCTTTCATGCTCAGGTCGCCGCAGAGCGAGGTGCCTTCGATTTCGATGATGTCACGCATGCCATCGTCAGCAAGCTGCTGCGTCGGCATCCACATGTGTTTCCCGATGGTACGCTGGGAACTGAGCGGGGCGCCGGTGTCCATGTCGATGAGCGCGCACTGCGCACCGACTGGGAGCGTGGCAAGCAGCAGGAGCGCCACCAGCGGGCGCAGCATGGTGTGCTCGACGAAGTGCCGATGGCGCTGCCTGCGCTGCAGAGGGCCGCGAAGCTGCAGCGCCGTGCTGCGAGCGTGGGCTTCGATTGGTCTGCAGTGGTGGCAGTCATCGGCAAGCTGCGCGAGGAGCTTGCCGAGCTCGAAGAGGCACACCACGCCCAGGATGGCGCTGCGATCGCCGAGGAGCTGGGTGATCTGCTGTTCAGCTGCGTCAACCTGGCGCGACATCTCGATGTGGATGCAGAGAGCGCCCTGCGTGGCGCGAATGCCAAGTTCGAGCGACGTTTTCGTGCACTGGAGCAGGAAGTGGATGACCGAGGCATCGCTCTGCAGGGCTGTGATGAGCGACTGCTCGATGACATCTGGGAGCTCGTGAAATGGCGCGAACGGGGCTCAGGGGGCTGAGTGTGCGATCTCCCTGGCTTGTTATCGTGGTTTCGGGTGTGTAATGTTCAGCGCCTTCAACAGAACCATTCGATTGGGGTCGTGCCGTGGAGCGGTCTGATCCTGCAGGAGGCAAGTGATGCGCGTGATTCTTCTGGGCGCCCCTGGCGCAGGCAAGGGCACCCAGGCGCAGTTCATCATGGAGCGATTCGGCATCCCCCAGATATCGACCGGCGACATGCTGCGTGCCGCGGTGAAAGAGGGGAGCGAGATCGGCCAGCAGGCTCGCGAGATCATGGCCGCAGGGCAACTTGTCTCCGATGACATCATCATCGCGCTGGTCAGGGAGCGGATCGGGCGTGATGACTGCAGGAACGGCTTCCTGTTCGACGGCTTTCCCCGCACGATTCCTCAGGCCGAGGCGCTGCAGGGTGCTGGTGTGCACATCGATCATGTGGTCGAGATCGCCGTTTCCGACGAGACGATCATCAACCGCCTCGTGGGGCGACGTGTGCATTCCGCATCGGGGCGTGTCTACCATGTCGAATTCAATCCTCCGCGTGTTGCGGGTCACGATGACGTGACGGGAGACGAGCTGGTTCATCGTGAGGACGATCGCGAGGAAACCGTGCGTCATCGGCTTGAGATCTACCATCGACAGACGGCGCAGTTGATCGACTACTACCGGGACAAGGGAGGGAACGGTACCCGCTACCATCGCATCGATGGCGTCGGAACCGTCGATGAGATCCGCGAACGCGTACTGCAGGCACTTGACTGAACCTCATGCCGGTGCCGTTTCACACGGACGTGCAGATACCGGAAGATCAGGACGAGTTGCCGCAGTGGAAACCCTCCACTGCGGCAATCCTGGTCAATCTCGGTTCGCCCCGTGAACCGACACGTGCATCGGTCGCAGCGTTCCTTGCCGAGTTCCTCTCCGACAGGCGTGTCGTTGAAAGCTCGCCACTGCTGTGGCAACCGATACTGCGCGGCCTGGTCATTCCGCTGCGGGTGAAGCGCGTCACTCATGCCTATGCCTCGATCTGGGATGGTGGCTCGCCGCTGCGCGAGATCTCGCTGCGTCAGCGCTGGCGGGTACAGCAGCAGTTGCGCGTGCGCTGTGCCGATGCGGCGCCTTGGGTGCGTCTGGCAATGAGCTACCAGGGACCGACGGTTGCGGCGACGATTGCCGATTGCCAGCGGTACGGGATCGATCGAATCGTCGTCCTGCCGCTGTTTCCGCAGTATTCCGCCACGACCACGGCTGTGGTGTTCGATCAGGTTGCACGTTACCTGGTGCACACACGTGCACTTCCCGAACTGCATCTGCTGCGCGACTACCATGACCATCCGGGCTATATCGCAGCATTGGCGTCGAGTGTTCGCGAGCATTGGCAACGCCACGGGCGTGCAGAGCACCTGCTGATGTCCTTCCATGGAATTCCCGAAATGAATGTCCAGAGGGGGGATCCGTATGCGCGCCAGTGCGAGCGGACTGCCCGCCTGCTTGCGCTCGAGCTGGGATTGCATGAGCGTGACTGGACCCTGACGTATCAGTCACGGTTCGGTCGCGCACGCTGGCTGATGCCGTACACCAGCGAGACACTGCGCAAGCTGCCAGGCCAGGGCGTGCGTTCGCTCGATGTGATCTGCCCGGCCTTTTCCGCCGACTGTCTGGAAACACTGGAAGAAATGGCCGTGGAGAATCGCGCGGTGTTCCTCGATGCCGGTGGAACCGGGTACCGCTTCATTGCGTGTCTGAACGATCGTGAGGATCACATCGCCGCACTGTGCGACATCGTGATGGCGAGCAATAGTGGCGATGCGTGCACAGTCGATGGCAGTGAGTGAATGGCTGATTGCACACACCGGCGCTGTTTTGTTGAACGCATCAGGTCGAAATGCTATTTTTCGGATGCGTTTTGCTGTGCGTTGATGACGTTCGTTTCGTTTCACTGAACACTAGGAGTTCAATAATGGCTAAAGCAGCGACGAAAAAGGCTCCCGCAAAGAAGAAGGCAGCCGCTGGGGCAGGTGGCAAGAAGAAGCTGTCGCTTGGCGATCGTATCGCTCAGCTCGAAAAGGACATGACGAAGGACATCAAGGAGCTTACTGCGGCGCTCGAGAAGCGCGCAAAGGAAGATCTGCGCAAGGCGCGCGAGAAGTTCGAGAAGGACTGGATGAAGGGCCGCACCAAGAAGCAGGCGGAGCGCATCAGTGAAATGCGCAAGAAGTTTCAGGAGCGGATCGATTCCCTGAGGAAAAAGGCGACGGCAAAACCGGCGAAGAAGACAACGGCGAAAAAGAAGCCGGCTGCCAAGGCACGCAAGGCCTCGACGGAGAGTGCAGCAAAGGTGTCCTGAGCTCCCTCCTCTTTGGCTGACGGCGAAGCCCGCCTCCCGCAGCAGTGGGTGGCGGGCTTCGTCGTTTCATGAGATGGGCTGCCAGTCGTTCACTCTCCCCGAAATCGGAACATATCGGCAATGGCGTTTCTGCTTGGAATCGAAACCTCCTCGTCGCGCTGCTCCGTAGCGCTTGGTGACGGTGAGTCGATCGAGGAACTTGCCGAGGATCGACCGCGCGAGCACCACGCGATCATTCTGCCCATGGTTGCCGAACTGCTGCGCCGTGCGGACGCGAAGCTGCACGAGCTGGATGCAATCGCCTTTGGGCGCGGTCCGGGCTCGTTCACCGGTCTGCGCATTGCCGCCAGCATTACCCAGGGGCTGGCTTTCGGCGCCGGTCTGCGCGTGGTTGCGGTCTCATCGCTGCAGGCGCTCGCCGCGCAGGCGGGTGAGCGTTCGGGTTGCAGCGCCTGTGAGGTGCTGGTCGCGGTCGATGCACACCTGGGCGAGATCTACTGGGGGCACTATGTGTGGACTCCCGGCACACTGCAGGTCCTGCACGATGACGGACTTTCGCATACAGGGGAATTCCGTGCTGCCGCACGTGGACTGGTCGGAACGATGATTCTCACCGGTGATGCGTGGAGCAAGTATCCGCAAATCCCGCTGCCCGATGCGACACCCGTCGTTGCAGCAGCCCCCGCGGCACGCGAGGTCGTGAGGCTGGCAGCGCGCATCGAACGCAGCCGCTGGGTCGATGCGTTTCACGCCGAACCCGTTTACGTGCGCAGTGCGTCGCTGTGGAAGAAGCGCACCGAGCAGGGCGGATCGAGCGGACCTGGATGACTTCTTGCCGCTGCGGGTGCGTTGCTATACTCGCGATCGGCACGTGACCACTGGGACAGGGATACGCGTTTCGGCTGATACGGCATGCAGATCACACCGAATCTTTCCGTGGTTTCCACTCAGACAGCAGCGCCTGGTGGCAGGAGCGTGGCGCGCGCAGGCGTGGTGGCGGCACAGGCTCGCGATGACCGTCGGGGCGAGGCCGTTGTGGAGACCGGGACACGGGCTGCCGTGCACCGTGGAGATGCTGTGCAGTGGGCCCGCGTGCAGCGACTGGATGCGCTCGGACCGGTTCCTGGCCCCGCGCGCAACGCACTGGCGGCCTATCTGGCGGTTGCGCACAGTGCGGATGCGGATGCTGTCGGACTGGCCGGCATCGATGTGACCATCTGAGGCACTTTGGCGCAGTACCGGTGTTTCATCGGTACGGGAGGATGCATGACACGGCTCGCTTTCATTGGTCTGGGCGTGATGGGCTATTCAATGGCGGGTCACCTCGCGCGGGCGGGGCACACAATGTGCGTATTCAATCGTACCGGCACGCGCGCCGAACGCTGGGTGAACGAATTCGGCGGCGTGCGCGCCGATACGCCTGCGCAGGCGGCCGAGGATGCCGAGGTGGTGTTCTGCTGCCTTGGCAATGATCACAGCGTGCGCGAGGTGGCATATGGCGAGCACGGTGTGCTCTCGACGCTGCGCCATGGTGCGCTGCTGGTCGACCATACGACCGCATCGGCGCAGCTTGCCCGCGAGCTCGCGGCGCGGGTCGAGGCCTGTGGTGGGGGCTTTCTCGATGCGCCGGTATCGGGCGGTCAGTCCGGTGCCGAACAGGGGATCCTGACCGTGATGGCTGGGGGCAGCGCAGCGGATTTTGCACGCGTCGAACCACTGCTCGAGAGCTACGCGCGCCGGGCCCGCCTGCTTGGCGGTGTCGGTGCGGGGCAGCTTGCCAAGATGGTCAACCAGATCTGTGTTGCGGGCGTGTTGGCTGGCCTGTCGGAAGGGCTGCACTTTGCACGTCGTGCCGGCCTCGATGCACAGGCGGTGGTCGAGGTGATCTGCAAGGGCGCCGCCCAGTCCTGGCAGATGGACAATCGCCACTGCACGATGCTGAGCGGGGAATACGAACACGGTTTTGCAGTCGACTGGATGCGCAAGGATCTTGCCATCGTGCTGGATGAGGCGCGTCGCAACGGGGCAAGCCTGCCGGCCACGGCGCTGGTCGATCAGCTGTACGCCGAAGTCCAGGCGATGGGCGGTGGACGCTGGGATACCTCGAGCCTGCTTGCGCGCCTTGAACGTGATGTGGAGGGGGGTGATGCCCGAAACCGATCTCACGCGTGAGCTGCTGGACTTCCTGGCAGCGTCGCCAACACCGTTTCATGCCGTGGACGCGCTGAGTGCCGTGCTTGCTGCACACGGGTTCACCGAACTTGCCGAGACCGAGCGCTGGCACTGTGTTGCCGGTGGGCGCTACTTTCTGCGCCGCAACGGTTCCTCGTTGATTGCGTTCGTGAAGGGCCGCAAGCCGGCGACCGAGACGGGAATCCGCCTGATCGGAGCGCATACCGACAGCCCCTGCCTGAAGCCCAAGCCGCAACCCGAGCTGCGTCACGCGGGTTATCTGCAGCTTGGCGTCGAGGTGTATGGCGGGGCCTTGCTGGGCACCTGGTTCGATCGCGAACTGTCGCTGGCTGGGCGCGTGAGCTACGCCACGGCACATGGTGTGCAGCACGCACTGATCGATTTCCGTTCACCGCTGGCGGTGATCCCGAGCTTGGCGATCCATCTCGATCGGGAGGTGAACAAGGGCCGTGCGATCAACGCGCAGACTCACCTGCCGCCGATACTGGCACTTGCTGCGACGGACTCGCGTGATTACGCCACGCTGGTGCTCGATCGCTTGCTCGAAGAGCACCCGCAGTGCGGGGCGCAGCGGGTGCTCGGCTGCGATCTGTCGTTCTACGATACCCAGCCGGCACGACTTGTCGGACTGCACGATGAGTTCATCTGCGGTGCGCGCCTCGACAACCTGCTGAGCTGCTTTGCGGCGGTACACGCGCTGCTGGGCAGCAGTGGCGAGCATGGCGCAATCGTTGTGTGCAATGACCATGAGGAAGTGGGCAGCGTATCGATGGTGGGCGCCCAGGGTCCGATGTTGCCCGCGATGCTGGCACGACTGTACCCCGAGCGCGAGGACCGTGAACGTGCGCTTGCGCGCTCGTTGCTGGTGTCGACGGACAATGCGCATGCGGTACACCCGAACTTTGCCGACAGGCACGACGCCAACCATGCACCGCTGCCCAACGCAGGGCCGGTGATCAAGGTGAACTCCTCGCAGCGCTATGCAACCAGCAGCGATACGGCGGCGATCTTCCGCTGGTTCTGCGAGCAGGAGGGAGTCCCAGTGCAGAGTTTCGTGGTCCGCAGCGACATGGCCTGCGGCAGCACGATCGGCCCGCTGACGGCAGCGAACATCGGCGTGCGCACGGTCGATGTCGGTGTGCCGACCCTGGCGATGCACTCGGCGCGCGAACTGGCCGGTGCCCATGACGTACAGGCACTGGTGCGCGTCCTGCGACGATTCTGTAACGCGTCCAGAGTGTGCTGATGTGCGGATGTCTCAGCTGCCCGTGTAGACCGCAGCTCGCTTGCCAAGGAACGCGCTTACGCCTTCGCGTCCGTCCGTGGTGACGGCGGCGGCGGCGATCTCGCTGCCTTCGAGATCCATCTGTGATTCGAGCGTGTTGTGGTAGGTCGAGACCAACAGCCGCTTGACCGAACCATAGGCGAGGGTCGGGCCATTGGCGATCTGGGCAGCCAGTGCCGAGGTCGCCGTGGACAGCTCGGCATCGTCGACGACGCGGGTGACGATGCCCCACTCGAGGGCTTCCTCGGCTCCCAGCCTGCGGTTGGTCAGGATCAGCTCCTGGGCGCGGCGCAGGCCCACGATGCGTGGCAGGAAATAGGTGGCGCCACCGTCGGGCACCAGCCCGGCCGCCGTGTAGGCGAGGGTGAATTTCGCCGAGCGCGCCGCGAGGACCAGATCGCCACCCAGCGCAAGGCTGAACCCTGCGCCTGCGGCTGCACCGTTGACCGCGACGATCAGCGGCGCACGCATGCGTGCCAGGTTCGAGATTGCTGCATGCAGCAGCAGCGTCAGCTCCTTCATGTGGCTCTGCAGCCGCGCCGAGTTGCTCACGAAACTGTTCAGGTCACCACCGGCACAGAACATGCGCCCATTGGCGTCAAGCACGACGGCTCGCAGCGAGTCGTCGTGCCGGCACTCGAGCGAGACCTGCAGCAGATCGCGCGCCATCGCGAGATTGATGCCGTTTGCTGCCTCGGGGCGATTCAGCGTGATGCGCGCAATCGGCGCTTCCCGGACGAATTCGATGGTATCGAAAGTGCTCATCGATGGGTCTCCTGACGGGGGCTCGTGGTGCAGGCGCGAGTATGGGCAAGCGCCACCGGACGGGTCAATCGAGATGCCCCGTCACGGATTGGCGGTGACTTGCCGCGCCACGTATCATTGGCGGCCTCGCGCGGGATGAGCAGGCATGAGACAGCACCGAATTCTGACGGGAATCACCACCACCGGTACGCCGCACCTTGGCAACTACGTCGGTGCGATACGCCCGGCGATCGAGGCGAGCAGGCAGCCCGATACGTTGTGCTTCTATTTTCTGGCCGACCTGCATTCGCTGATCAAGAACCAGGACCCGGGACTGCTGCGCCGCTCGACGGGTGAGATCGCGGCGACCTGGCTCGCCTGCGGGCTGGATGCCTCGCGCGTGGTGTTCTACCGCCAGTCGGACATCGCCGAGATTCCCGAGCTCTGCTGGTTGCTGAGCTGCATGACGGCAAAGGGTCTGATGAACCGCGCGCATGCCTACAAGGCTGCCGTACAGTCGAACCTGGATGCCGGACAGGATGCCGATTTCGGCATCACGATGGGGCTCTACGGCTATCCGGTGCTGATGGCGGCAGACATTCTGATGTTCGGCGCCGATCGTGTGCCGGTCGGTCGTGACCAGATTCAGCACGTCGAGATGGCGCGTGACATCGCGCAGCGTTTCAACCATCACTATGGAGAGCACCTGGTGCTACCCAGTGCGGTGGTCGACGACGATGTGGCCGTGCTCTCGGGGCTCGACGGGCGCAAGATGAGCAAGAGCTACGGCAATACGATTCCGCTGTTCCTGCCGGAGAAGCAGCTGCAGAAGCACATCAACCGCATCAAGACCAACCTGCAGGTGCCCGGAGAGCCCAAGAACCCGGATGATTCGACGGTCTTCGAGATATGGCAGGCGTTTGCGAGCGTGGAGCAACGCGAGGAGATGCGCCGTGAGTTTGCTGCCGGCATTGCCTGGGGCGAGGCAAAGCAGCGACTGTTCGAACTGCTGAACGGGCAGCTGTGCGAACCGCGCGCACGCTACGAGGAGCTGATGGCGCAGCCGGCGCTGATCGAGAAACTGCTGCGTGAAGGTGCCGAACGTGCCCGCAGCTACAGCCGGCCGCTGCTGGAGCGTTTGCGCGAGGCTGTCGGTCTGCAGCGAGTCGACGTGTGAGGGGCCTGTAAGTGGAATCTGCCTTCGTCGCTATACTTGAGCAAGATGGCCATCCGCGTGCACGGTCGCAGCGACAGGAGGCATTTGCATGACATGGGGAGTCATTCTGATTCTGCTGTTCGCCGGAATCTATGTCGGCCTGCGCCTGCATCACGGGTCCAGAAAGACACGACGGACGACGAGGCGCGTGCGCGTGGAGGACGGCCGTCGCCACCCGGTGCGCAGCGCCCCCGCAGCTACGACAAAGGACGGTTTCCAGGGCAACCTGGTGATGCCGCAGAGAGACAGTTGCGAGGCGGTCCAGCGCTTGCGTGGACGGACATTTCCTGCCGATCGCGTCATCGAGCTCCCGGTCAATGGCTGCGATCGCACATCCTGCGGTTGCCACCTGCATCGCATCATGGGGCGGCGACTGTCTTTGCGTCGCGCCCAGTCGGATCGGCGAACCGATGTGCGCTTCGATCTCGATCGCCGCACGGGGCGCGATCGGCGCAAGGGTGCGGATACCTGGAGAAGCGATGCATGAGTCGGGGCGTATGGCAAGAACGCTGAGATCGAAGCGCAGCTTTCCACAGCGTGGACTGCGCAACATCATGCACCGCATCACGGTGGTGCCCGATCTGGATGAGGTGACGCAGATCGACCACGACAACGAGTGCGATCCGCGCGAGGCAGGCATTGAACCGCAGCGTACGCAGGCGATCTGGGATGCCGTGCGCACGCTTTATCGCAGTGGCTATTACCCGGCGATCATGTTCAGCCTGAGACGCGGCGGGCGCACGGTGTTCAGTCGTGCGATCGGACACTCATGCGGCAATGCGCCGGGTGCGTCCGAGGATCAACCCAAGCGTCTCGCGACGATCTCGACACCAAGCTGTATCTTCTCGGCCTCGAAGGCACTCACCGCAGTGCTCATCCACCGCATGGAGGAGCGGGGGGATCTCGTGCTGCAGAACCCCATCGCCTACTACCTGCCCGAGTTTGCCCGCAAGGGCAAGGACCGCATCACGATTCAGCATCTCCTGACACATCGAGCAGGTATCCCGAGCATCGGTGGTGTCGAGGATCCGCGTGTCGTGCTCGACCACGAGCAGTGCCTGCAGTTGCTCTGCGAGGTGCAGCCGCGCTATCCGTGTGGGCAGCGGCAGGCGTATCACGCGATCACCGGTGGCGTGATTCTTGCGGAAGTCGTCCGTCGTGTTGCCGGGATGGATATCCGCGAGGCGTGGCGCAGCTGGTTCAAGGAGCCGATGGGTTTCGGTGTGCTGGATTATGGGGCGAGTGAGGCGATACGTTCACGGCTTGCAGCGCAGTCACTCACGGGTATCCATGGCGTGCGCTGGGTCGATGAACTGGGGCGTCGACTGATCGGCGTGCGTTTCGAGGACGTGCTTGAACTGGCTGCCGATCCGGCTTTCTATCGTGCGGTGATTCCTTCGGCCAACATGGTCGCCACCGCCGGGGAAATGACTGCGTTCTACCAGATGCTGCTCGATGGGGGGAGATGGAATGGCCGACAGATCCTGCAGCCGGAGACGATCATGCGTGCAACGATGGCCGCGGGGCCGTCGGCGCGTGACGCCACGATCGGTGTGCCGATGCGCTACAGCCCCGGCTTCATGCTCGGTGGCTCACCGTTCGGACTGTTTGGTGCAAACTCGTCGCGTGCGTTCGGACATGTCGGATTGTCGAACAACCTGACCTGGGCCGACCCCGAGCGTGGCATCTCGGTAGCCCTGCTGCTCAACGGAATACCCATCGTGGCAAACAATCTGCTTGCATTGCTGCGCCTGCTCACCCGTATCACCGCAGGGTGTCCACGTGTCCGTGCACGGCGCAGAAAATGACCGGTTTGCGGGGCGGTGCCGTCTCAGCCCTGTGGCATGCCCAGCCACGACCGAATGCGTGAGTCGCGCCGCAGACCGATCACCAGTGATGCACCGGCATCGCGCAGCGCGATCACCGTTGCGGCACGGATCGCGTCCTCATCCGAGGTCAGTGCCGCAGTAGGCGTTTTGCCGTAGGCGGTGAAGTTCCAGTGGGCGATCGACTCCCCCGAGACGTCGAGGATCTCCAGATCGTACTTGACCCAGATCTCGAAGATCTTCGCACGGGTATCGGCTGGCAGCGCAAACTGGAATTCGCTGACGCGCGGCACGATGATCGCCTGCATGCCTGCAGGGCCACCGTGCGGCCCGGACAGCTCGTGCAGTTCGCGAAACGTGCTGGAGAACACGCTGCGAAATGCCTGCACCTGCGGATTTCCCAGGTTGATCGTCCATTCCTGCGCGGACGGAGCCGGGCGCTTTTCCTGGTGCGAGAACGTGCTGAATTCAGGAGGAAAATACACACCGATCGAAAGCTCCAGGGGATCGACGAGTGCTGCCGGAAAGTCGTCGAGCGCGCGAACGTCGACGATGTGTGGACCACAGGCTGCAAGCAGCAGGGTGAGCAGCATGGGCACGATTGCCCTCAGTCGCAGCAGATCAGCCGGTGGTGAATGCCGAGGTTTCCAAGTCACCTGTAATCCTCCAGTCCGACGAAGGTACCGTCGTTGCGCCATGTCAGCTCGCGCATCAGCGATGCGAAGCGCACCCCGGTGAAATCCTGATTCGGAGCAAGTGCAAATACCGTCGGGAAGCCGATGGCGTGGATGCGAACCAGCCGCTCGCCGCCGGTTTCGGCGTTGATGCGATCGACCTCGTTGATCACGCTGGCAATCGATTTCCCGGTGAATTCGTCACCGAGCACGTAGATGCTGATGCGTCGTCCCGGACGGTGGAAGGTACGGATCGCCGCCACGATGCCCTCGACCGGGCTGCTGTTGCTGTAAGGGTTCCAGTTGGCAAAGCGGCTGATGATCGCGTGCCGGCGCGCCGGGGTGTCGGGAATCCACTGCCCCCGGTAGCTGGAGAACATGTAGTCCCCCATGTCGTTCATCACCTGGATGCCCTTCAGCTTTGGATAGATGTCGAGGATGTGGATCATCTCGCGCTGCGTGCGCGGCCAGGCGTTGTAGAACATGCTTCCCGAAGTGTCGATCACGAAGATCACGTATTCGCTGTCGATCGGTATGCCGCCGATCGTGTCGTCACGGCGTTTTCCCTGCGCGCCGAGCAGGCGCTTCATCTCGGCGGTGAGGCGTTGCTTCGCGCTCTCGAGCTGTCCGGTGAGGCGGTCCTCGACCGTGTCGGTGCTGTGTGAGGCGGCGTGTTCACCACGGATCGTGGAGAGATCGCCCTGCAGGCGTGCCACCGCATCCAGCGTCTCGGAGAGCTGCTCGCGACGCGCATCGAGGTCGCGCTCGAACCGTATCGACTCACCGCGCAACTCCTGCAGTTCCTCCTGGAGTGCCGCGATGCGCCCGTGCAGGTCCTGTGTGCTGCGCTCCAGTGCCCGTGGCGCACCAATGCGCGTGATCATCATCAGCAGGATGATTGCTCCGAAGCCACAGCAGATCACGTCGAGAAACGACAGGCTGAACGCCTCACTCGCGCGCCGGTTGAATCTCATGGCCAGTCCCGTGCGGGGGAGAGGAAGGCGCCACGGGTTCTGATCGCCAGTTGCCAGAACGCCGATGCGGCCATTGGGTCGCCTTCCATCGGTGCCAGGATCACGTTGACCGGTACCCCGCGAGGCAGTGCCGCAAGCGCCTGATTGAAGTACTTCATGCGATCGCGGCCACTGACCTTGGACGGTGGGCTGCCACTGCCCTGCGTCGGCAGACCGTCGGTGATCAGGTAGATATTGTCGGGTGCAGGCTTCATTGCCGCGACAGCCTCGAATGCGGCAAGGAGGCTGGTTCCGCCACTGGGGGTGATCATATCCAGAGCGGCAATCGCCCGCCCGAGCTGCTCGCGGTCGCTGACCGGGAGCCACTTGCCGGCAGTGTCCGGCAGCAGCGTTTCGGCACGGGTGGAGAATGACAGGATCTGATACTCGGCATCGGACGGAAACCGGGCGCTGATCCAGTTGACCGTGGCAAGCGCACGTTGCCATTTTGCTGCCCGTCGCCGCACCGGTTCAGGCATGTTGCGCAGCCGGATGATGTTGACCAGCGAGTGATCGAGCATGCTTGCCGAGCGGTCGAGCAGCACGACGATGCGCCGTCCACCGAGCTTCAGCCCGGTGAGGTACTGACGGTCGCCATCGCCGATGAAGCGGCGCACATCGCTGCCCGAATGACGTTCGGTCTCGGCGCGCAGCTGCTCGTTGCGCTGTTCGAGCTCGCGCAGGTCGGCCTTGAGCTGGTTCAGATGCTCGTTGCGCGCACTGCTGTCGTGGCGGTTCCTGGCGAGTTCCTCGCGCCGTTCGCGGATCTCGCGCAGCAGCTCCCGTGATCGCCCACGTGCCTCGACGGTGGAGTCGTCGATCATCGAGATGGTGTTGTGCAGCACAGCGAGCTTCTCGTGCTCCTCGCGTACCTCGCGGTCGTAGAACTCCACTTCGGCGAGCAGTTCGCGACTCGCATCCTGCGCACGCAGCTCGCCGGAGTGATCGATGATCAGGAATACCAGAATCGTTGCACCGAAGCCACACGACATGATGTCGAGGAACGACAGGCTGAAGATGGAAAATTCGCGGCGTTTACGGGCCATCGTCGTCGACAGCCGATTCGGCGACCAGCCGCAGCGTATCGTCTCCGTCGTCAGGCTGCAGATGCTGGCCCGCCTGCACTGGCAGCGGTGCACTCACCGGGACGCCGTCGAGGCGCAGCATGGTGCCTGGTGCGGGAACCAGCAGCCAGCGCGAACCGTCCCAGCGCAGCGTGCCGGCGTAGGTCTGTGGCATGCGCTGAGACAGAGTCCAGCCGTCACGGTCGTGGCACAGGTAAAGACTGCTCGGCCGAAGTCGCAGGGCGCGCCCGCCGATCACGAGGTGGCTGGGCAGGACTGGACTGGCCAGCAGAGGAGGGGGGTCGGGTGGCGCGTCGAGCTGGTCTGCGGGCTGGCCGTTGCCGTCGGGCGATGCCTCGCTGGCCGGGAGCCGGGTGACGAAGCGCAGAGTGGTGTCATTGCTGCCGATCAGTGCCTCGTGGTGCAGGCAGCCACGGATCGCTGCCTGTTCCTCGAGTGATGTGAATGCGGGCAACAGCTCTCCGATGCCCGGCAACGCCGCGAAGCGCGCGCTGGCGAGCAGCAGTACATTCTCGGCTCCGAGTTCGCGCTGCACGGCCTGCACGATCTGGGTGTAGATCGGTCGGGCCGCATCGAGCACATCGGGTGCGCGCAGCTTCGCGTGGTAGACGCTTGCGTTGCTGTGGATTTCGACAGCGGCATCTTCGCTGCCGTGCAGCATGTCCAGCCAGTCGGGAATGCGGTCGTAGAGCTGCTGCTCGCTTGCGGCGGCGTGCATCGGGTCGAAGCGGCTTTGTTGGATGAAGCGCCGTGCCAGCAGCTGTGCCCAGCGCTCGTACAGCTGCACCAGCCCGCAGCCCGGCAGGGTACGCACCGATTCGCGTGTGAGCATGTCGGCCTCGTGCCCGATGCGTGTCAGCACGCACTGGTGAAGCTGCAGGTCGAGGTGCAGCGTTGCGCCGCGGGTTGTCACCGTGCTGGCGGCGGCGAGCGCGCTGTCGACCAGCCCGGTGGCGCGAAATGCAGTGCGCTGTACGACTCCGAGCAGCACTGCGAGCTGTTCGCGGGTGAAACTTCCAGGGACGGCCAGGATGAGCTGTTGCGCTCCGTTCGCGGCAGTGGCGAGCTGCTGCAGTTGGGCCCAGGCCAGGTCGGCATGATGGCGTGCATGGTCGTGAGCCTCGTGCAGCGCTTCGGTGCCGAGGCGCAGCCAGAACTGGTTCAGCGTCTGGCGCGGTTCGCGGCGTGCACGTGCGCGTGCCGCCTCGCCGGTGATCACCCCATTGCGTGTGATCGTCGCGTAGCCCGGACTGCGCAGTGGTGCTGCCTTGCCGTCGCCGAGCAGCAGCGCCGTGTCGTTGAGCTCGAGCACCCGGCTGTGTGTGTTCATGGCTCGCGTGTGACCTTCAGGTGTCCGAGCAGGCGGCGGTCGGAGTAGGCCTGTGCGTCGAGCACGAGGCGTTCCTGCTGCAGTTGCAGCTGGTGCATCAGGAACATGAGCAGGATGCTGATCACCAGTGCGACGAAGGTCGAGTTGAACGCGACACCAAGCGCTGCGGTAACGCCGGTGATGTCGCCTTCGACGGCGCGGTGCGCCTGCGTCAGCGCCATGCCGATGCCGCGCACGGTGCCGATGAAGCCAAACGAGGGGATGGCCCACGCGATGTAGCGCACCATCGAGAGCTCGGACTCGAGCCGCTCTCCCTCGGTTTCGCAGACCTCGTGGATCGCATTCGCGGTGTCCTGGATGCTGCGTGTGGCAGCAAAGCGCTGCAGCCCTGCAACCAGGGCGCGTGGCAGCAGTGCACGCGCCGTTTCAGGTGGCAGCGCCTGGATCGGGCGCAGGTACTCGCGCGCGTCTTCCGGCAGGATGCTGGTTCCCTCGGGAACCTGTACCAGCGGCTGTTCGAGCAGGCGTTTTTCGACGCGCAGCGCCATTCCCTTGTAGCCCATGATGGCGAAGGACCAGAACATCAGCACAAAGCAGATCTCCTGTTCGTAGTCCTTCACGATCACCCACACGGAGGGTGCATGTGCGCTGGTGTCACCGAGCGCGAGTCGTGCCTGCTCGGCGGCCAGTACGGCCTCGGCCTCTGGCGCCACCACGGCGACGTAGAAGGCATGAACCACGATCAGCGCAATCAGCAGCGCGACCAGCTGAAAGAGAAACTCGGAGGCAAACAGGCGTTTCATGGTGTGGTGTTCAGATATCGGACGGGAATGATACGGAGAGATCCTCCGCAATGCTCTCGCTGGGAATGAAGCGCTCATCTTCCGGGTTGCGCGTTGTCTGGTGTGTTGCGGTGCCTGCCTTCTCGGTGTCGGTATCGACCACTGGCGGAGCCGTGGGCGGCGGTGTGCCTGTCTGCGGCATGTCCTGCGTGTGTGCTGCTACGGTGAATGCCAGCAGTGCGAACATCGATGCAGCGGAGTGTTTCATTCGGCGTACCTTGCAATGCGGAAACCGAGGTCGGGGCGAGGCCCCTTTCCGTAGTCGCGAAACGCCAGGCGCAGTGTCGTGACATCGCCATTGCGCCAGCTGGCGCCACGGATCGTGTGCAGCTCGCCCGACTGCGGGCCGAGTGGGTCACTGGAGCTCGCACCAGGCAGCGGCTCGTAGGCATCGTGCATCCATTCTGCCACGTTGCCGTCGAGATCGAAGATGCCGTGGCGGTTCGCCTTGAAGCTGCGTCGTGGTGCGGCGACGGGGAAACCGTCGTCGTAGTTCGCGAGGATCTCCCCGAGCAGCGTCGCACCGCTGCGATCGGCGAAGTTGCCGGCCCCGCGCGGTGGCGGCAGATCCTGTCCCCAGGCGAATCGCAGCGTCGAACCGTCGGCCATCACGCCAGCCGCCCACGCCCACTCGGCCTCGCTCGGCAGGCGATAGCCGCGGCTGTTCGGGTCGAAGCCAACGACGTGGCCACCCTGCACGCGGTAGAAGGGCTCGAGCTTGTCCCGGGCGCTCAGCCAGTTGCAGTAGAGGGCTGCATCCTCCCAGCCGAGGTTCACCGCAGGCAGCGTGTCGGCATCGAGCGCCTTGCCCTTGAACTCCCCCGATGCATGTGCGGGACGGAAGCGGCGGAACTCGCCATTCCCGACCTCGGCAACACCGATGAAGAAGGGTCGCCGCATGCGGACTTCGTGCAGCGTTTCGTTGGCTCGCCGGCCGAGCTCGCGGCGCGAGGAGCCCATTGTGAAGGTGCCTGGTCGCAGCAGCACCAGTTCCTGGCCCTCGGAGCTGGTGATGCGCTCCTCGCGCGGTGCCGCAGCGGCCTTTGGGGTCGTCAACGGGCGCAGTTTCACCTCGATGCGCTGCGCAAAGCCTGGGCGCGGAGTGAAGCGCAGCTCGTGCGTCTGGTAGCCGCTGCGCTGGACGCGCAGCGTATGCTCGACTCCGGGTAGCGTGAGGCTGCGCGTGCCGCGCGACACGGGGCGCGCATCGAGCAGCACATCGGCATCCGCAGGTTCGATCGCGAGCTGTACCTCACCATTCTGGGGTGCCAGCTTCAGCGTCAGTGTCTGGGTGCCGGAGTTCGCCGGCAGGGAGCGGACGACGCGTTCATGACCGGCCTTGAAGGCGATCAGCTCATGTACCTGACTCGAGTCGATTGCGAGCTCCAGTGGTGCACGTCCCTGGAATACGCCATCGAGCGTGATGCTTGCCCCTTCGGGGTGGGTGGTGATGCGCAGCACGGCATCGGCGCGTTCGAGAGTCAGCGGCTCGAGCGTGCGTTCCTCGCCGGCGTTGGCGTCGATCATCAGGACGCCATCGCGGTGACCATCCAGGCGAAGGCGCAGGTGGTGGGTGCCAGCCAGCAGCTCGATGCGTGCCGGCGTGCTCGCCACTGCGGCGTCATCGACCAGGATGGCTGCACCCGGAGGCTGGGAATCGATGTCGTAGCTACCCCAGCCCGGGGCGAGCGTGACGTCCAGCGTCTGCAGTTCGCCCCTTCCGATAATGGAGATCGTCTGTTCGTGTGTGAGAAATCGATCTGCCTCGATGCGCAGTCGGTGGTCTCCGGCGGCGAGCCCGATAGGCGCTCCATTGCTGTCGCCAACTGGATTGTCGTCGATCACGATGTGTGCGATGACCGGCGTGGTGTGCACGGCAATGCGCCCCGGCAGCGGCATCAGCTGGATGGCGAGCTGCTGGTCGCGACTGGCGTCGATCCGTACCTCGCGCTGGGTGGCAGCGTATCCCGGGGCTGTTGCGTGCACCGTGTAGTCACCCGGGTGCAGCAGGACCCGTCGGCCGAAGGGAACTGTCGGTCCGCCGGAAACCGTCACCTGGGTGTTGCTGGGGTCGAGCTGCAGCACGAGCACTCGTGCACCGAGCACGAACCAGGTGACTGTCGCCAGAGCGACCAGCACCGCGCCAAGTGCAAACCAGTGTCCGCGTGGTCCGGTCCGGTGCCCACGTCGCGCTGCGGGTGGCGTATAAGCGAGTGGTGCGATCGGTTCATCGATACCCGTATCGCTTGCCTGATCGTGCCGACTCACACCTTCTCCACGCACTGCACGAGCACTTCGGCGGGAGTCTGTCCGGCACGTACGCGGAACTCGATGCGCACGTCGCGAAAGCCGTTGCGACGACCGACGGCGACGTAATTCCCCGGCAGCAGTTCCAGGGTTCTTTCCACCAGCGTGCCGTAGCTGCCGACGCGCAGCACGCTGACCTCGGTCTGCCCGTCGGAGCGCAGCTGCAGCGTGAGGGGTGTGCTGTAGGTCCTCAGCAGGCCGCGTACCGCTGCCAGGCGTGCCTTCAGCCGGGGCCCCGGGTCGCTGATCGCGGCGGCACGGGCGAGCAGTTCGCCGGCACGGCTGCGTGTGCCCGGCTCGAGCAGGCGATCGGGTGTGTGTTCGAGTTCTGTCAGCGCCTCGTCGAGTGCGATGCGCCGTGCTGCCTCCCGGCTGCCTTCGATCGCGGGGCCGAGTGTCGCGTCGATCGTCAGTGCCGCATCGAAATCACGCCTTGCCTTCACCCAGTCCTCGGCGTGTGCCGCCTGGCGTGCGCTGCCGAGCAGCTCGGCAATGCGCTGCTGGCTGAGCTGGAACTGCGCCTGCTGCAGTCCTTCGCGTGCCTCCGTGCCCGTCCCGTGCAGCGCCAGTGCCGCGCGGAATTCCTTCGCTGCGCCTGCATTGTCGGCCCGTGCGAGTGCCCCGAAGCCGGCAGAAAGGTGCTCCCTGTAGCGTTGCCCGGCGATGCGTGAGCGCAGATCGTCGAGCGCCTTGCGCGCTGGCGCGTACTCGCCATCGAGCGCCAGCGCCTGCTCGTAGTTCTGTTGTGCCAGCGCTGTGTCGCCCGCTGCATCGGCAACGGTGGCCCGTGTGCTCAGTTCGAGCACCTGATCCAGCGTGGCGGCGCGCTGCAGTCCGTGGCGTGCTGCGGCGTTTTCCTGATCGATCGCCAGTGCTTCGGCAAACAGTGCGGTTGCCTGGGCGGAATCACCTGCCGCAAGCGCAGCGGAGCCGCGGGTGAGCCGATCCTGCAGCCGTGTGCCGATGCCGTCGAGCGTTGCCTGCAGGATGGCAGTTGCCTCGCGGTAGCGTGTCTGCGCCGTTTCATGATCCCCCTCACGGTATGCTGCATCGCCCTCGGCCGCGAGCGAGGACGCCTGCTCGAGTTCCGGCTTCGCCCAGTCGCCTGCCCGACGTTCCTGCAGTTCGTGCTGGAGCATGAGCAAGGTGTCCAATGCCTTCTTTGCTGCCTGGCGCTGCTGTTCGTCGACCATCCGCGCGTAGGGTGACTCCGTGGCGGGGGGCTGGGCTTCGATCGGGGGCGCTGGCGGTGTGGCGTCGGTCGTCTGTGCCGATCCTGCCGTTGCAGAAGTTTCCGGGGTCATCGTCTGTGTCGCTGCTGCGTGCTGGCGGGCGACATAGTCGGGGAGCAGGAAGAAGACGCCAGCGGCAAGGGCGAGCAGGGCGCCGATCAGCAGTGCCGGCAGCGGCAACGGTCTGCGTTGAACGGCATTCGGGATGGGGCTCGCTGCCTGCGAGATATCGACTTTCGCTGGCAGGATGCGGTCGAACTCCTTGCCGCCCATCAATGGTGTTCCCGTCCCCGATCGAGGTGGATGCACATCATGGCATGCCGGATTCTGCGGCGTAGATGTCACGCAGCACACCGCGCCACTGGCGGTACTGCTCCTCTGCAGTGCCGCTCAGTGTGACACGCCGCTCGTCGAGGTCGATGACCCGTGGCTGGACTTCGGCACCCAGCGATGCACCGAGCTCCTTCAGTGTTTCCGCGTGCATCTTCGACTCCTCGCGCTTGTCCATGCCGCTCTTCACCATGACCGCGCCGCCGATGATGCCCACGGATCCGGCCGCACGCGTTCGGGCGTTGTCACTGCCCTGCGCGGCGATGCCTCCGATGATCGCGGCAATTCCCGCCACCGTGCGCAGGGTCGCCTGGCGACGCATCTCCTGGTATGCCAGGGCTTCGCCGTGGGTCTCGCGCCGCCAGTCCTGGTACGGTCGTGACATCTGTCGGGCAAAGGCGTCGTACTGATCCTGCAGCGTGTCGATGAACAGTGCGTCGCGTTCGCGGATGCGCCGCACTCGCTCGAGCATCGGATCGCTTTCTGCCGGCAGGCGAACGATGTGCGTGATTCCCTTGCGGTCGGTGTCGAGGTAGCCGTCGAAGGCCTGCGGCGAGAATGTGGCGGCGAACTTCAGCTCGGCGATGGTGCGCAGTTCACGTACGTGGCGGGGCTCGATCTCCGCACGATAGGCAGCCAGGTCGTTCGCGATGCGGTTGTATACGTCCTGAAAGGGGTCGAGGGCTGGTGCACCCGCCGCGCTGTCGTAGCTGTAGCGACTTGCGGTGCCTTCATAGCGGCGGGTGTACCACCGGGCGCCGCTGACGTCGCTCGCGGTGATCTCGAGTTCGAGTTCGAGCCCGGTCGACTTGAGGATCCGTCCCTGCACGATCACATCGCTCACGGCAGTCTGGTCGGGAATCACGCGCACCGCGCCCCAGTGGCCGCTGCCCTGCAGGGTGGTGGCGAGCACCACCGGCATGTAGCGTGCCTCGGCCTCACGGATCTCGGGGGCGGTCAATATCTCGTTTTCGCCGAGCCGCTCCACGCCTGGGGCGAAAGGGCGCACGGCGACGTCCAGCAGTTCCTCTTCCGGGCGTGTGGGGTCGCCCTTGTTTACCGGTGTCACGGTCGTGGTGCGCACCGTGTTGGCGCCACAGGCACAGAGCAGCGCGAGCACACAGCTCAGCAGCGTGAAGCGGATCAGCAGTTGCAGCTGCCTCATCGCCCTTTCTCCTTCCTCGTCAGACCCGTGTACTTGCGGTATTCGTCCCACAGTCTTTCACGCAGCTCGGGATCCTTCTCCTTCATTGCCGCTTCGCGTATCTGACGTGCGACCACATCGTCCGCGCTGCCGTCGGGAATGTCCGCAGGCACGGCGGCGCTCGCCTGTCGGGCTGCACCCGGGCCACTGCGGCCCGAGGTGCCGTTCTGCGTCGTGGCGGTGCTCACTCCGCCTGGGGTGGCTGCCCCTGCAGAATCTGTTTCGCTGGTGACATCCGCTGTCCCGTATCCGGGCGAATCCTCGTTGCCGTCCTCGGGTGCGGAGGCGCCTTGTTCCATGCCCGCATGGCTTCCAGCCTTCTCTGCGCGCTCCATTGCGCGCGCACGCTCGCCGGCCAGCGTGTCATCGAAGCGTCCGAGCGATACGCCGAGTTCACGTTCGAGGCGGGCGACTTCGAGGGCTGCCGTACCCTGGGCACCGCTGCCGCTCGTGCCGACTTGCTGTGGGCTGCCCGTGCCAGCGCCAGTATTCGTGCCTGCACTCGTGTGCCGTTGTGCCTCCGTGTCCTGCTGTCCGCCAGCCGTGCCTCGATGTCCACCAGCGGTGCCCTGTTGTCCGTCGGGTCCCTGCTGGTTGCGGTCATTCTCCACCCCAACTGCCGCTGTGTCGTTTCCTGACGTATTCCCGTCTGCCTGCGCTGGCGTTCCCGCGGCCGAGGTTGACTGGTGCTCGCGCATCGCCTCGAGTGCGGCGTCGAGCACATCCTGTTCGGCTTCGGCTTCAGTAGTACGCGAGGGGTGCTCCGGATCCTCCAGGGTGATCTCCTGACTGTTCCCTGTATCGCTGTCTGCTGCCGCGGCAGTCGTTGCATTGGCTTCTGGCTGGTTCACTGGAGCCTGTGTGGCATCCCGTGATGACTCACCAGATGGTGAACCACGCTTGCCCTTGTCGCCTGCAGCGCCAGCCGATGGCGATGTGGAGGCGGCACTGCCTTGCTGAGACGGTGTTGGCGCCGGTGCAGATGACGAAGCCGAAGATGAAGCCCCGGCCGTTGGTGGTGTGGGTATTGAGGGTGCGGTACTGGTCGTCTTGCAGCCACCGAGCACGAGCAGGCAAAGCAGTCCTGCAAGGCGTGCGGACACGCAGTTCATCGGCCACTTCCTCATGGTGTGTACGAGTACTGGTAGTCAACGTTTTCGGTCGCTACCGGTTGACCGTTCTCGAAGCGCGGACGAAAGGTCGTGGTGGAGATTCGCCTGCGCAGGCGCTGCACTTCCCGCTCGCTCGCAGGAGGGGAGGACTCGAGAACCTGCATGCCGCTCGCCCTGCCGTTCTCGTTCACGCTGAAGCGCACGCTGATCCACCCCGTGTCGTCGTGCGGCATCGGCACCGCGCTGATGTCGGCCGGAAGCAGTGGCAGTGGACGCGGCTTGCCGAACACGACATCGCGTATCTGCGCCGCCTCGCTGCCGGAGCGTTCGCCGTGCGCCCAGGCTTCCTGATAGAGGCGCAGCGCGCTCTGGCGCCGAGCGAACAGCTGGTGCCAGTCGGCAAGTTCGGCAAGCGCCTCGCTGCGCTCGAGGGGGTTGCTCGTGGTGTCGCGATCAAGCAGGTCGGCAGCGCGGCGCAGCGCATCGCGCCCCGAGGCGAAACTGTTGGCGATTTGCGCCTGAATCGCCATCTGCTCGTTCTGCTCGCTGCCAAACCCCGTGCTTTCGCGCACCAATGGCGCCTGACCCGCGACGTAATAGTCGACCAGCGCGCGGCGGCGCAGTGCTTCGGCGATGCGTCGTTCCTGCGGGCCGTGGTTCGTCTCGAGGATGGTGACCGCCGAGTCGTAGAACTGGCGCGCGCTCAACAGGTGCTGCACGGGATCCTTGCCGATCCCGTCGAGGTAGGCACGCATATGCCATGCGGAGAGCCGGTTGAGTACCGGCACCAGCCGTTCATCGTTGTCGCCGTAGTTGCGTCGATAGATGACGAATACCTGACGGTAGCGGTTCTGCACCTTTTCCCAGTCGCCAAGTGCCGCGTGGCTTTCGATCAGCCGCTCCAGTACCGGCAGGTCTGCGCGGCTGTACAGGCCTTCATTGATGCGTGTGATGTGTTCCGCGCGGCTCAGCGCAGCTACAGCCTCGGCGTGGCGACCCTGCTGCTGATACACGAGTCCGAGTCCGAGCAGTTCCTGCTGCAGCGCGGCAGCCCAGGCGCCGCCCTCGGCCTCGAGTGCCTGCACGCTGTCGAGATAACGCTGAACGGGTGCGGGCGCTTCCTGCTGGATGCGATCGCCCGCGGCGTCGGCAGCTCCTGCAATGGCGCCAGCCGACTGGAGCACGAGAGCGCAACCGACCGTGAGCGTGACCCACCGTCCGACACCACCAGGCGTACTGCGTTCGCCGCGAGACATACGTTTTGCCTGCCACCCTGTCATGGCCGCATTCTAGCGCCAGTGCACGGGTGCGGCGAGCACGTCGCTGCGCTGTGGTTCAGTCTCTGGTGAGGCGCTATAGTCGTTGCCTGTCCGGGTGTGAGTGGGGCGAGGATCGATGCGGGTCGAAGAAGTCAACAAGGAACGGGTGCGGCGTTTTTTCGCCGCAATGAGTGCCGGTGACGTTGCTGCGCTGATCGATGCCTATGACGATGAAGGTGCGGTATGGACCAGTGGACACACCCTCATTTCGGGCACCTTTCCGAAGGTGCGTATTCGCGAGGCGGCCGGGCGCATCTTCGAGGCCTTTCCTTCCGGGATCGAGTTCGTCATTCATGCGATGACGGCAGAGGGGGACCGGGTGGCGGTCGAGGCCGAATCGCGTGGACTGCACATCAGCGGCAAGCGGTACAACAATCTCTATCATTTCCTGTTCCGTTTTCGCGACGGGCGGGTGCTGAGCCTGCGTGAGTACATGGATACCGAGATGGTGACCGACGTACTATGCGGCGGACAGCGTCCGGCTCGCTGAAGGGCGCGGATCGGTCGACACGAACCTTTGACAAACTGGAGAATCCTGCAATGGCGAAATTCGGCCTCGCGCTGGGCATGTTCGGGGTGCACAACTACTTTGGCGGCGATGCCCGTGGCTACATCGAAGCCGCACGCCTCGCTGATGCGGCGGGCATCGACCAGGTGGTGTTCACCGACCACGTCGTGATGGGTGAGCAGACCGATCGCTACCCTTATGGCGCCTTTCCGCTGCCACCTGAAGCGCCCTGGTTCGAGCCGTTGACGCTGCTCTCGGCCATTGCGGCCGTGACCACGCGCATCGAGCTGGCGACCGGCATTCTGATCGCGCCGCTCAGGCCAGCCGCGCTGCTGGCGAAGATGCTTGCGACCCTGGACACCCTTGCTCCCGGGCGGTTGCAGATCGGCATCGGCATTGGCTGGCAGCGTGAGGAGTTCGAGGCCGAGGGTCTCGATTTCGATCAGGCGTGGACGCTGCTCGACGATGGGGTGCGCGCGATGCAACTGCTGTGGCGTGAGGCACCGGCAAGCTTCCAATCGCAAACGGTGAACTTCAAGCGTATCTACAGCGTGCCATTCCCGCGAGATCGTTCGATTCCGCTGTGGTACGGCGTGAAGCCGACCGAGCGTCAGGCACGGCGCATCGCCGAACTCGGCGCGGGTTGGGTGCCGATCTCGACCGATGCGCAGTATGTGCGTGACGGTGTGCAACGCATCCGTGCCGCCTTTGTGGCCGCGGGGCGCGATCCGGCAACGCTGCGGGTGCGTGCCCACGTGCCGGTTCACTACGACGCCGGGCATCGTGGTGATTTCGAGCGTGCGGTTGCTGCGATTCCCGATCTGCTCGATGCCGGTGCCACCGTGATCGAGTTCGAGCACCATCCCTTCGTTCGCGACAAGGGCGAACTGGTGGAATTCTACGCGCGCCTCGCAGCGATCAAGGCGCGCTTCTGAGGGGGAGGGGTGCTGGCGTGTGCCGGCGCGCTCAGCGCCGGCTGTACGCCGACATGCCGAGGCCGAACTGGGCGATCAGGTCGCGCATGACCTCGGCGACACCACCGCCGAAGGTGTTGATCTGGCACTTGCGGTAGTTTTCCTCGAGATCCCCGCCAATTGCGCCACCCGGTGAGCCACGACGCAGGCCTCCCGGCATTCCGGTCACGTTCAGCATCAGCTTGTCCACCGCAATCAGGCACTCGGTGCTGTAGGCCTTGATCGCCGAAGCGAAGGCCGGATCCGGTTCACCGGTATCGAGCTGCCACGCCATGCGCCAGTTCATCAGCCGCATCGCCTCGAGCCGCGCATACACCTCGGCGAGTGTCGACTGGATCCACGGCAGCTCGGCAATGCGCTTTCCGCCCCCGGCGTCCGTGTTCTGTGCCCAGTTCAGCACACGCTGCAGCAGCCCCCAGCCCTGGATGCCGATGGCCGCCAGGCCGACGCGCTCGTGGTTGAGCTGTGAGGTGATCAGCTTCCAGCCGCCATTCAGCTCCCCGGCGATCATCGACGCGGGGCAGCGCACGTTGTCGTAGTAGCTGGCGTTGCTGCGCACGCTGCCGACCGTGTAGAGCGGCGTGAAGGAGAAGCCGGGCTCCCTTGCATCGACCATGAAGATCGTGATGCCCTTGTGCGGGGGCTGGACCTGGGGATCGGTGCGCGCGGCAAGCCAGATGTAGTCGGCCGCCTCGGCGCTGCTGGTCCATACCTTGCTGCCATTGATGATGTAGTCATCGCCTTCGCGTACGGCGGAGGTCTTCAGCGAGGCGAGGTCGGTCCCGGCACCGGGCTCCGTGTAGCCGATCGCGAAGTGCAGCTCGCCAGCGGCGATCTTCGGCAGAAAGAACGCCTTGTGTTCTTCGGAGCCTCTGGCGATCAGCGCCGGGGCGACCGTGTTGATCGTCACGAAGGGCAACGGAACCTCGGCCAGTTGTGCCTCTTCGAAGAACACCAGCTGTTCCGAGCTCTTTCGGCCCTGGCCACCGTATTCCCTGGGCCAGCCGAGCGCGAGCCAGCCGTCCTCGCCGAGACGGCGGATCACGCTCTTGTAGGCATCTCCGCCCTCGTTGCCGCGCGTCGCCTCGCGCAGCTCGGGCGTCATCAGCTGGCTGAAGTAGGCGCGCAGTTCGTGGCGCAGCTCTTTCTGTGCGTCGGTGTAATCGATGTGCATGGCGTTCGGTGCTCCGGTCGATCGTTGTGCGACATGATATTGAAACTGGATTCAATTTCAATAAGAAT
>CAZSYV010000005.1:0-61487 GCA_964610955.1 uncultured Klebsiella sp.
GCAACGGCCTGCTGCTGGCAGTACACTACGACGCGCTGTTCGACAGGGGGCTGATCAGCTTTGCCGATGACGGCCGGGTGTTGATTTCACCGGAGCTGGAGCCACCGGTGTGCAGTTTCGTCGGCCTCGATGTCGGCATGCGGCTGCGCTGGATGCTACCCGGGCACCGGACATACCTGCACTACCACCGCAGCGAGATCGCACGGCTGGGCTGAAACAGCCTGCGGACGGAGTGCAGTCCGCACTCAGGGCGCAACGAACAGCCGTTCCTTCAGCGCCAGCAGCCGGTCGCGCACGCGGGCGGCCTCCTCGAACTCCAGGTTCTTGGCGTGGCGATACATCTGCTCCTCGAGGCGCGTGAGCTCGCGCCGCACCTCGGCCGGACTCATGTCCTCCGCATGCAGGTACTCGGGATGTGACTCCGCCGCGTCGCGCTGACGACCACGGGTGCGGCGTGGTACTGCGTAAGCCCCCTCGAGAATGTCAGCAACCGCCTTCTTCACACCAACCGGTACGATGCCATGCTTGGCGTTGTGCTGCAGTTGCTTCTCGCGCCGGCGCTCGGTTTCCTCGAGTGCACGACGCATCGATCCGGTCACGGTGTCGGCGTAGAGGATCGCTGTGCCGTTGAGGTTGCGTGCCGCCCGCCCGATGGTCTGGATCAGCGAGCGCTCCGAGCGCAGGAAGCCCTCCTTGTCGGCGTCGAGAATCGCCACCAGCGCAACCTCGGGCATGTCCAGCCCCTCACGCAGCAGGTTGATGCCTACCAGTACGTCGAACTCGCCAAGGCGCAGGTCGCGAATGATCTCGACGCGTTCGACGGTCTCGATGTCCGAATGCAGGTAGCGCACGCGCACATCGTGCTCGCCCAGATACTCGGTGAGGTCCTCGGCCATGCGCTTCGTCAGCACCGTGACCAGTACACGTTCGTCACGCGCAGCCCGCTGGTGGATCTCCGACAGCAGGTCATCCACCTGCGAGGACGCCGGGCGCACGATCACCTGAGGGTCCACGAGCCCGGTCGGCCGCACCACCTGCTCGACCACGCGACCGGCGTGTTCCATCTCATAGGGGCCGGGTGTTGCCGACACGAAGATGAGCTGCGGCACACGCTGCTCCCACTCCTCGAAGCGCAGCGGGCGGTTGTCGAGCGCCGACGGCAGGCGAAAGCCGTATTCGACCAGCGTCTCCTTGCGCGAGCGGTCACCGCGGTACATGCCGCCCAACTGCGGAATGGTCACGTGCGACTCGTCGATCACCACCAGAGCATTCGACGGGATGTAATCGAACAGCGTCGGCGGGGGGTCACCGGGACCACGTCCCGAAAGATGACGGGAGTAGTTCTCGATGCCGGCGCAATAGCCAAGCTCACGGATCATCTCCATGTCGTAGCGCGTACGCTGTTCGAGACGCTGGGCCTCGACCAGCCTGTCGGCTGCACGCAACTCACCGAGACGCTCCGCGAGCTCTGCTTCGATCTTGTCCAGCGCTCCGAGCAGGGTCTCGCGTGGCGTGACATAGTGGGTTTTCGGATAGATGGTCACGCGCGGCACGCTGCGCTGTACCGTGCCGGTCAGCGGATCGAACAGCGAGATCTGCTCAACCTGCTCGTCGAACAACTCGATGCGCACGGCCTCCTGGTCCGATTCGGCCGGGAACACGTCGATCACATCACCACGAACCCGGTAGGTCCCGCGCTGGAAGTCGACGTCGTTTCGCTGATACTGGAGCTCGGCAAGGCGCAGCAGCAGGCCACGCTGATCCACCGTGTCACCGCGATCGACGTGAATGACCATCTTCAGGTACGACTCGGGATCGCCGAGGCCATAGATCGCCGACACCGTGGCCACCACGATCGAATCGCTGCGCTCGAGCAGCGCCTTGGTCGCCGACAGGCGCATCTGCTCGATGTGGTCGTTCACCGACGCATCCTTCTCGATGAAGGTATCCGACGAGGGTACGTAGGCCTCTGGCTGATAGTAGTCGTAATAGGAGACGAAATACTCGACGGCATTCTCCGGAAAGAACTCGCGAAACTCACCGTAGAGCTGTGCAGCCAGCGTCTTGTTCGGTGCCAGCACGATCGTCGGGCGCTGGATGCGCTCGATCACGTGGGCAATGGTGAAGGTCTTGCCCGAGCCGGTGACACCAAGCAGCACCTGCGACAGCAGGCCCGCCTCGATGCCCGCGACGAGTTCGGCAATCGCCTGCGGCTGATCACCGGCCGGAGCGAATGAAGAGTGGACGGAAAAAGGCTTCATCGATCAGGACCCCGCAACCGCAACACGGGATATCGTGCGTCGCGCTGAAAGACGCCCATTCTAGGCGCTGCGCCGCATTCTGGTATGCGTTGTCCTTGTATTGACCTTGCCCTACCCCGTCACTAACATACGCGGCCTCGACGAGCAGGGTTTCTTCCGCCTTAGCTCAGTTGGTAGAGCAGCTGACTGTTAATCAGCGGGTCGTTGGTTCGAGCCCAACAGGCGGAGCCACTTTCGAGTGGAATGGCAAGGGGGGAACGGCGCAGGTCGTTCCCCCTTTAGTTTTTCCGTACAACGCACGATTGACCTCATATTCCCGCACACGGATAATTGCCGCGGCAGCAACTGCATGGGCAGTCATCGATGAATGAGGCGCCTGTCTTTTATCGGGCCGACACCTACACACTGGAAAACAGCCTTGGTTTCCTGGTCAACCGGCTGGGGCAACTGCTCGGCCGGGAACTCGACCGTCGCATGGTCGACCTCGGTCTCACTGACGCCCAGTGGAAACCGATGCTGCTGCTGCAGCAGGGTGCCTGCACCACCGCAGGCGATATTGCACGGATGGCCAACCTGGACACGGGAGCGGTGACACGGCTGCTGAACCGGCTCGAAGACAAGGGCTTCATATGCCGCAGGCGCTCACCGCAGGATCGCCGTGTCATCCACCTCGAACTGAGCGCGGCAGGCCGGCGCGCGGCCGACCAGGTGCCCGAGATCATCAGCGATCTGGCAAACCAGCTCCTGCAGGGATTTTCCGCGGAGGAGTTCGCCTGCTTCAAGGACTACCTCGATCGCGCCACGCACAACCTGCGCAGTCTTTCCGACGCAGTGCCGGAAGCCCGATGAACCCACTGCAGCGTCACCTTTGCCTGTGGCCGTTGCTGATCGGGCTGACCGCCTGCGCACCACACCCCGCCATGCACCCACCCCTGCAGCCGCTGGAGCTCGCGACCGGCCAGGCCGAAGCCCCGGTGGTACCCGACAGTGTGTGGCGACGCAGCGACTGGTGGCAGGCATTCGCCGACCCACAGCTGAGTGCGCTGATCACCCAGGCGTTACAGGCAAACCCCGATCTGCAGGCAACGCGCGCCAGGCTCGAACGTGCCGCAGCGATTGCCGGTGCCAGCGCTGCCTCACTGTGGCCGCGCCTCGACGCCACGGGCTCGGTGACGCGCACGCGTTTCAGCGCGCAGGGCGAGATTCCCCCGCCTTTCGCCGGCAGCATCTCGAATGTCAACGAGGCGGCACTCGAGGGCGTGTGGGAGCTCGACTTCTTCGGCAGGAACCGTGAGGCACTGCAGGCGGCGATCGGCACGACACGCGCCGTGGCAGCAGAACACCAGGCGGCAGGAATCCTGCTGGCAAGCGACATCGCTCGACGGTATTTCGATCTGGCGCGCCAGCTGAGCCAGCGTGAACTGTTGCAGCAGCACGTCGAACGGCAGCACGAACGGCAACGCTTGCTGCAGCGTCGCCACGACGCCGGCATCGATTCGCGCGATGTCCTCGACGAGGCGCACGCGCAGCTTCAGGAAAGCACACGCGAGCTTGCCGCTCTCGACGGCGGCATCGAGGGCACTCACCACGTCCTTGCCACACTGCTTGGCAAGGCGCCCGATGCGCTGCAGACACTCACCGCGCAGCTGCCGGCAACGACGGCGTTTCCCGTGCCACCACGACTGCCGGCCGACCTGCTCGGACACCGTGCCGATATCGTTGCCGCACGCTGGCGCGTCGAGGCCGCGCGGCACCAGCTCGCATCGACCCGCGCCGGGTTCTACCCGAACATCGACCTGCGTGCCTTCACCGGCTACTCGTCGATCGGTACGCTCGATCACTGGCTCGAGGCAGCAAGCCGCCAGAGCGGAATCGGCGTTGCCTTCAACCTGCCGCTGTTCAATGCCGGGCAGCTGCGGGCCGAATACCGCGCCCGCAGCGCCGAAGCCGACCTTGCCATTGCCGGCTACAACGCCACGCTGCTGAATGCACTGCGTGATGTTGCCGACGAACTGAGCGCCCTGGAGTCGACCGAACGCCAGCTGCAACATCAGCACTCGGCCCTCGAGAGCTCGCTGCGCGCCCTCGCCCGGAGCAGGCAGCGCCACGCCTCGGGTATCGGCGACCGGCTCGAGGTGCTCGACGCGGAAGCCGCGACATACACGCGCCGCAGCCGGCTCACCGAGCTGCAGGCACGCCAGACCGACGATCGCATTCGACTGATACGCGCCCTTGGCGGTGGCCACCCGGAAGATGCCGATCCCATTGCCACCTCGACCGCCAGCGGCAAGGCCAGCAAGTGATGTCACCACCCATCAGCCACCTTTTGCCCACACCCACCCCATGAATGACTCGAACGCAGCACAGGTTCCGCCGAGCGACAGCAACGGCACGCGCAGACGGCGTCTGTTCATCTTTGCACTGGTCTGCATGCTGCTTGCAGCCGGCTATGCGATTTACTGGCTGCTGGTTGCACGCCACATCGTTTCCACCGACAACGCCTATGTTCAGGGACACGTGGTGCAGATCACACCGCTCACGCCAGGCACGGTGATCACGGTCGACGTCGACGACACCGACACGGTACAGGCGGGACAGACCCTGGTGCGACTCGACCCGGCCGACTCCCGCCTGGCGCTCGATGAAGCCGAGGCGCAGCTCGCGCAGACGGTACGCGAGGTGCACGCCCTGTTCACCGGGAACGAAGCGCTCGAAGCGCTGGTGGGCATGCGCAAGGCCGAGCTCGAGCGCAGCGAGACCGAGCGCTCGCGGCTGCAGGCCGACCTCGACAGACGCCGGAACCTGCTCAGGGACGGTGCAATCTCTGCCGAGGACCTGCAGCACCGGCGCAGTGCGCTGGCCGCAGCCGAAGCGGCGCACACTGGCGCACTGGCCGCACTGAGCGAGGCACGTGAACAGTTGGCGAAGAACCGTGCGCAGACCAAGGGCAGCCAGGTCGAGCAGCATCCACGCGTTCTTGCCGCGGCGGCTCGCTTTCGCGAGGCCTGGCTTGCGCATCGGCGCCAGGAAATCATCGCCCCGCTCGACGGCACCATCGCCAGGCGCAACGTCCAGCTCGGACAACGACTCAGCCCCGGTTCGCCGATCATGGCCATCGTCGCGCTGGATCGGCTCTGGGTCGATGCAAACTTCAAGGAATCGCAACTGAGGAATCTGCGCATCGGACAGAAGGTGACGCTGACGGCCGACGCCTACGGCCGCGGCACGCGCTTTCATGGCCGAATCGCCGGTTTCGGTGCAGGAACCGGCGCCGCCTTCGCGCTGCTGCCGGCGCAGAATGCCACCGGCAACTGGATCAAGATCATCCAGCGCGTACCGGTACGCGTGCAGCTCGATGCCGACGAACTGAAGGAACATCCGCTGCGCGTCGGCCTGTCGATGATTGCCACGGTCGACACACGCGATCAGTCGGGCATCCCGCTGGGGGACAGCGTGGCAACGACTCGCTCCGCTGTGACAACCGACGTCTACACGGCACAGGATGCCGATGCGGACGAGCAGGTCGACCGCATCGTTTCACAGAATCTCGGACACAGCGTGCACCTGCCCCATGGGCAGTGACGCACGTCATGCGACGACGCACTCTCGCGTGCACTGATGCAGCACGGGGTTTCACGGAGTCCGCGAATGGCCGGCGCAGAACCGAACTTCAGCCCACCACCGCTCACCGGCGGCAAGCTGGTGCTGGGTACGATCGCCCTGTCGCTGGCCACCTTCATGAACGTGCTCGATTCCTCGATCGCCAACGTCTCGCTGCCGGCAATCGCCGGGGACTTCGGCGTCAGCCCGAACCAGGGCACCTGGGTCATCACCAGCTTCGCGGTGTCGAACGCGATCTCGGTGCCCTTGACCGGCTGGCTGACACAGCGCTTCGGCATGGTGCGCCTGTTCACGCTGAGCATCCTGCTGTTCGTCATTGCCTCGCTGCTGTGCGGGCTGGCACCGAACTTTGCATTCCTGGTGGGGTTTCGCGCCCTGCAGGGCCTGGTCGCCGGACCAATGATCCCGCTTTCACAATCGCTGCTGTTGCAAAGCTACCCGAGGGCGAAGGCCGGCACGGCACTCTCCTTCTGGTCGATGACCACGCTGGTCGCCCCGGTGACCGGACCGGTACTCGGTGGTGCAATCACCGACAATTACAGCTGGCCATGGATCTTCTACATCAACATCCCGGTGGGTCTGTTCGCCATCGTGGCCACCTGGCTGCTCTACCGGGATCGCGAATCACCCACACGCAAGCTGCCGATCGACACGATCGGTCTGATCAGCCTGGTCATCTGGGTCGGTGCCATGCAGATCATGCTCGACAACGGCAAGGAACTCGACTGGTTTGCCTCGCCGATCATCATCGCTCTCGCCATCACCGCCGTCGTCGGTTTCATCTTTTTCCTGATCTGGGAAATCGGCGAGAAGCACCCGATCGTCGACCTGCAGCTCTTCACGTTGCGCAACTTCTGGGTGGGCACCGTCGCGCTGTCGCTCGGCTATGGCGTGTTCTTCGGCAACGTCGTGCTGCTGCCCCTGTGGCTGCAGCAATTCATGGGCTACACGGCAACCTGGGCGGGCCTGCTGATGGCACCCGTCGGTGTACTGGCGATCGTGATCACGCCGTTCGTCGGCAAGTACATGCACCGCGTCGACCTGCGCCTGCTGGCAACCGTCTCCTACCTGATGTTCGCGCTCACCTTCTGGCTGCGCTCGCTCTTCAGCACCAACGCCGATCTGTTCACACTGATGGTGCCATCGTTCGTGCAGGGCATTCCGATGGCCTTTTTCTTCGTTCCGCTGATGGCACTCGTGCTCGCCGGGCTGCCCCCCGAGCGCATTCCCTCCGCGACAGGTCTGACCAACTTCGTGCGCATCACGGCAGGTTCCTTTGGCGTGTCGATATACACGACGCTGTGGGACGATCGGGCAATCCTGCACCATGCCCACCTCACCGAGTCGATCAGCACGACCAGCATCCCGACGAACGAGACGCTGTCGCTGCTGTCCCGACTCGGACTGAATCATGAACAGGGGCTCGAGTTCATCGACCGAATGATCGAGGGCCAGGCCTACATGCTGAGTGCCAATGACCTCTTTGCCGCCTCTGCCGCACTGTGCCTGGGCCTGACCGGGGTCATCTGGCTGGCGGCAAGATCACGCGCTGCGGCTCCCGCAGGCGGTGGCGGCACCCACTGAGTCGTGCACGGCACTCAGCGCAGGTAGACGGCCTCGAACACCGCGATCACTCGTCCACCGGCATCGCTGAACTCGAGCGTCTGACCGTCGATCCGCCAGCGACTCGCATCCTGCAGTACCTGCTTCAGCCGCATTTCCTGCGCATCGAGCGGCGGCCAGCAGGCCATCATCGTCGAGGCACCACTGCTGAACTCGATGCGCTCGCCATCGCTGTGCCAGGCACCCATCAGGCGGTTGCAGCCTGCGGTTGCAGCGTAGCGCGCATCGTCGGCGCGCAGGATCAGGTGAGGTTCTTCATGACCCTCGACCATGACGGTCGGCTCACCGTCGAGTACGAGGGCGCGCCAGTAGGTACCGGCCAGGGGCACGGCAGCAGTCTGCACACAGGCCTGCTCGTCTGCCGCAGCGACCAGACGCTCGACGATCACGGCCGGCACCAGTGCATCCCCTTCTCCCACCGCACGGTCCTCGATGTGCGCATCCAGCACCACGGTCCACGGCGTGCCCGGCGTCGACCGGGGCAGTGCCAGGTAGGCGCGTTCGAGCTCGAGGTAGCCGGCTTCCATTGCCACCGGCCAGCTGCGATCGGCTCCACACACACGCAGACGTGCGGCATCGGCCATGTAGCTGAACTCACCCCGCAGGCGCAGCGCAAAGGGATACACCCGCCCCTCACTGTGCAGGGCGTACGGCAACTCCGAGGCGATCGTTCGTCCCGCCGTATCCAGCAGCCTGATGGTGCGCGGATCCCTCACCTCGAACTGCAACGGTTCATCGCGATCACCATCGAGCGCGATCGTTCCACGCTGCGGGTCGTGGCGCCAGATGCCGAGATCGGAAAGGCTGAAATCACGCTCCAGCCAGTCACGACGCAGCTGGAACACGCCATCGCGGCGCAGGGTGAGCTGCACGCGGATTCCCGGACAGTCCGCACAGGGCAGCGTGCCGCTGAAGGTTGCCGGCAGTTCGAGCGCAACGTCCGCTGCAGCCTGGCGCATGTCTTCAGTGCTTCCCGTTTCCGGTGCCACGGCGACGTCAGCGGGCCGTTCCACGGGCGGAGCAGTACAGGCCGCCAGCACCAGCAGTGCTGCCAGCAACGGCCAGGCAAGGAATTTCATCAGTCCGATCCCTCCGGAATATCATTCGACTGCGGGCAGCAGCGTCACCTGGCGTGCCAGCAACCGCCAGCCGTCCTGCTGCCGAACCCACACATGCAGATAACGCGAACGTCGTTCCGGCGCACCGGCTGCCGCCGGTGGCGACACGCCGACCATCAGGCCGTCGCTGAGCGCCATCGTACCGAGATCACGCGTCTGTTGCTGCTCCAGATGCATCTCGCCACGCGGATTCTGTTCGCTGCCAAGCCAGGCGAGCAGGAACGCCGCATCCACCCGCGTACCCACTGCCGTACTGTAGGAAAACTCCGGCGCCAGCAAGCGCTCCATGCCCTGGCCTCCGGCCCGGATCGCCCCGACGAAACACTCGTCCAGTGCCGGATCGAAGCGCTCCGCACCGATCAGCCGGGAACAGTCGTCCGCCGCCACGACAGCGCTGCTGCAGAGCAGCATCAATGCCGCAGCCTGCGCGAATCTGTGCAGCACCGGCATCATGAGGCAGCGGATGCCTGCGCCGCCGGAATCGCCTGCAGCGCCGGCAGCACGCGGCCAAGACGCACGAACAGCTCGCGCTGGCGGGCCTGCAGCTGCGCATACGGTGGGCCGAAAACGACATTGACCGCATCGACCAGACCGCCGTAACGCTCGACGAGTTTCTGCGGCAACTCGTCGAGCATGCCGACGATTGCAAACGTCTCCAGCATCTCGTCACTGACCAGTGCGGGCATCTCGTCCCAGCGCCCCTCGCGGGAGAGTCGTATCAGACGCTCGCCGACGTCATCCCAGCCGTGGTGGTGCATCACCGCCGAATACGATGCCGTCGCCGCATAGAACGAGAGGTGCTTGCGGATCAGCTCGACACCCTCAGCGAGCTCGCGGGCATCGCTGCCGGTGGCAAAGAACGGGTTGATCGCAAATTCGATTTCGGAAAGCGCCCGGCCACTGCGTGCCGCGCCTTCGGCGACCGCCGGACGAATCACCTCGCGCAGATACGCTGGCGTGTTCAGCGGATGCATGCGAATGCCGTCGGCAAGCTCGCCGGCAAGTCGGCAGTTGTAGGGATTCACGGCGGCGACATGGATCGGTACCTGCCCCGCACCCTCGATCGATCCCGGGTTGAAGAAGGGATTGCTCAGCGTGAACTGGTAGAACTCGCCACGGAAATCCGGTTTTTCCCCGGTGTGGAAATGCTGGTGGATCGCCCGTACGCACAGGATGTATTCACGCAGCCGCGGTCCGGGTGGTGAGGGCCACGGCGTCGAGTAGCGGCGCTCGTTGTGCGCGCGCACCTGGGTGCCGAGACCAAGCACGAAGCGCCCGCGCGAGAAGCGCTGCAGGTCCCAGGCAAGCTGCGCAGTGACGAAAGGGCTGCGTGGGAACGAGATGGCAATCCCCGTGCCGATGCGCGCCCGGCGCGTGTGCTCGGCCAGGATCATCTGCGATAGGTAGGGGTCATGGCCTGCTTCTGGTACCAGCAGGGTGTCGTAGCCAAGCGCATCGAGCTCGCGCGCGTGTGCGGCAAGCTCCTCGATGCTCGAAGGTGCAGTGACTGTCGCCTCGATCTTCATTCCACGTCTCTTTGGTCACCGATCTGCCTGAGCGCGGATTCTCCGGGATACCCGCTGCCAGGTCCACCATCAACCCTCCATGCCCAGAGCGCGATGCAATGCAACGGTGCCAGAGCGGGGCTGCTTCCTTACAATGGTGCCTGCTCGAGCGCCTGCGCTCTTCATGAATCGGGACTCTCCATGCTGATCGAGCGCTACCTTGCCTCGGAAATCCTGCGGCCCTTCGTGGCAGGGTTGCTCATGCTGACCACCGTATCGGTCGCTTTCAGCTCCGCGGTACGCCTGTCGGATGCCGCCAGCGGTGAAATCGCCGCTCCGGTGATCGCCGAACTGATCGTGCTGAGCACACTCGCCTCGATGGAGGTGCTCATCCCGACCACCCTGTTTCTTGCCGTGCTGGTCGCAATCGGCCGGCTGTACCGCGACTCCGAGATGACCGCGCTGCAATCTGCGGGAGTCGGCGAGACACGGGTACTGAGGACGGTCTTCATGCTGGGACTGCTGTGCGCGCTGCTTGCCGGCTGGATGTCGGTACAGATTCGGCCGTGGATCTTCGCCCACAGCTACGCACTCGAGCAGCGCAGCATCAGCCATTTCGACATCTCGAATATCCGTGCCGGGACCTTCGTCGACATGGGCAGCGGGGGCTATGTGCTGTACGCGCAGGAAGTCGACGTGCAGGCCGATGAGCTGCGTGATGTGTTTGTACAGGTCGAGCGGGGAACGCGCTCGCAGGTGATCGCCGCGAAGAGTGCACGCATCCATGACATGGACACGGAGGGATCGCGTTCGGTGGAGTTCTTCAACGGTTATGCGTACCTGCTCGACCGCGACGGACCGCGTGACGTCGAATCCCATTTCGGCAGCTTCCTGATCCGCTTCCCACAGGAAGAGCGCATCGAGCGCGTGCGCCGCAAGGCGATGCCCACCTCGGCGCTGCGGGGCTCCGACAACCCCAAGGAAATGGCAGAGTACCAGTGGCGCCTGTCGAGCCCTCTGGTAACCCTGCTGCTCGCCCTGCTCGCTGTGCCACTGAGCCGGGCCAATCCGCGCCAGTCACGAAACAGTACGATCCTGGTCGCGCTGGGCACCTATGTGCTGATGTTCGCGGTTCTCAGCAGTGTGCGCAATTCACTCGAAAGTGGCGACATTCCGCCCTTCCCGGGCATTCTGCTCGCCTACCTGCCGCCGCTGGCGCTGCTGCTGCTTCTGCTCTGGCTGCCACGACTGCGTCTCTCGAGGGCTCGGCGATGATCCTTGCTCGCTTCATTGCCGGGCACCTGGTGCGTGGCTGGCTGATCGTATTCACCATACTGGCGGCACTGTTCGGCCTGCTGGCCCTGATCGGTGAGCTCGACAACATCGATCAGCGCTATCGTTTCGTGCATGCCCTGCAGTACGTGCTGCTCACCACACCGCAGCGAGTGCTCGAGCTCGCACCGGTGATCACGGCGCTTGGCACCGTGCTCGCCTTCGCAAACCTCAGCCGCTCGAGTGAACTGGTGGTGATCCGCAGCGTGGGAATCTCCCTGCAACAGCTGCTGGTGATCGCGGCGATGCCGACGCTGCTGCTGGTCGGCGGGCTCTACGGCGCCGGTGAATGGCTGGTCGCGCCGATGCTGCAGAAGGCCCAGGCCGAGCGCACCCTGCGGCGCAGCGGCAACCTGGACCTCGTCAGCGGACAGGGCCTGTGGTCACGCAGCGGGGGACGTTTCTTCAACGTACGGAAGCTCCGTGAGGGGCATATCCCCGAGGGAATCACGCTCTACGAGTTCCACCCCGACCACCGCATGATCCGCATGATCATTGCCGCATCGGCCGAAGTGCCGCAGAGCCGGGAGTGGACGCTGCACGATGTGCGGTTCAAGGAATGGCACGATGGCCGGATCCGCACCAGCACACTGAAGCAGCTCGAACTGGGGCCATTCTGGTCGGCGGAGGAACTGCCGGCACTTGGTCGCTCGCTGGCCGCAATGTCTCCGAGTGCACTGCTTGCCTACGCCAACCATCTGCACGCAACCGGGCAGGATGATTCCCAGGTACGCATGGCCTTCTGGCAGAAGGCAACCCTGCCATTGTCGGCAGCCGCCATGGTGCTCTTCTCGGTGGTGCTCGGCTGGGGTTTTGGCAGCGCCCGCAGCGCGGGTTTCGGCTGGCGTGTGCTTGGCGGTGCAGTCGCCGGCATTGCCTTCTACCTGCTGACACAGATCCTGCATACCGGCGGACAACTCCTCGGACTGCGCCAGAGCATCGTGGTGCTGGTACCGATCTGCATTGCCATCGGTCTTGCGCTGGCTGTTGCCGCACTCACGCGGCGGCCCCGCTGAATTCCCGGATGTCCGGAATCACTGCCCGGTATAATCGCGCGCGTTGGCGCGATACGCTGCGCCGTTGCGGAAACGACGCATCATGACGCATCACGAAGCCATCACGTTTCGCTTTGCACAGCTGTCCGACCTGCATCTGTCGGACCTCAAGACCGTGCGTTGGCATCGCCTCACCAGCAAACGGCTCCAGGGCTATCTGTCGTGGCGGTACCGACGACACCAGGAGCATCGGCCGGAGATACTGGACGCACTGCGCAAAGACCTCCTCGCACAGGCGCCAGACCACACCGTGATCACCGGTGACCTGACCCAGATTGCACTGCCGGAGGAATTCACTGCTGCACGCCACTGGCTGCAGACACTTGGCAGCGCTCATGACGTCACCGTGATCCCGGGCAACCACGATCGCTATGTGCGCACGAGCTGGGAAGATTCATGTGGTCAGTGGAGCGAGTACATGCTCTCGGACCACCCCGATCCGGGGCGCGCTGCCAACGATCCGTTTCCACTGCTGCGCGTGCGTGCCGGGGTTGCCTTCATCGGGCTCGACAGCGCGATCCCGGCTCCGCCGTTCATGGCGATCGGTCGCATCGGCACGGTCCAGCTCACGCGACTCGAGGCGCTGCTGCGCGATCTGCAGGGCAGCGGTCTGTTGCGCGTGCTGCTGCTGCACCATCCACCGGTTCCCGGTGAAGAAAAATGGCGCAAGCGTCTCGTCGATGCACCAGCGCTCTGTGCACTGCTGCAACGCCATCCCGTCGATCTGGTGCTGCACGGCCACCGCCATCGCGCACAGCAGAGCACGATCCGGCGCAGCGACGACTCGATCCCGGTATTCGGCATCCCGTCGGCTTCGGCCGCCGGGATGCTGTCGCCACATGCGGCGGAATACAATGTCTACACCGTCACGCCGGCGCGAGACGGCTGGCGCGTGCGCATCGATGCGCGCGGCTACGATGCCAGCGCCACATCATTCAACCAACGAACGCTCGCCACCATCGATGTGATACGCAGGCCTGGCGAGCAAGGCAATCCAGTTGCGGGGAGCAGCAGTCCATGAGCAGAAAAAAGGTCGTCATCGCCGGGGCATCGGGTCTCACCGGCAGCGCTGCCGTACACCACTTCGCAGCGCTCGCGGACTGGGAGGTGGTTGCCGTATCGAGACGCCCGCCGCTGGCGCTGCCGGTCGGAGTACAGCACATTGCCGTCGACCTGTGCGATGCAGCCGCATGTGCGCACGCCTTCGGCACGATGCATGACGTCACGCACCTGATCTACACCGCAGTTGCCGAGAAGCTCGACAACATCTTCGCTGGCTGGACCGACCCGGAGCAGATCGCGAAGAATGCCGCGATGCTGCGCAACCTCTTCGACCCCCTGGCACGGGCCGCAAGCAGCCTGCGCCATGTATCACTGGTGCATGGCGCAAAGGCCTACGGTTGCCACCTGCCGCAGCTCGACGTACCTGTGCCGATGCGCGAGTCGCTGCCGCGCGTCCCGTATCCCAACTTCTACTACGAGCAGGAAGACTACATCCGCGAACGCCAGCAAGGGCAGGACTGGCACTGGACCGTGTGGCGCCCGGTCGGAATCGCCGGTGCTGCGGTCGGCTCGCCGATGAACGCGTTCCTGATGCTGCCGCTGTACGCAGCGCTGCGCCGTGAAGCAGGACTCGACCTGCCGGTCCCCGCCGGAGTGACGATGGCAACCGAGGCAACCGACGCCGACCTGATCGCCGAGGCACTCGAGTGGAGCGCAGAGGCACCGGCGGCGCGCAACGAGATCTTCAACATCTCGAATGGTGACGTCGTGGCACAGCGCGAACGCTTTCCGGTGGTAGCCGAATGCTTCGGCATGCCGGTCGGCGAACGACGCCGGGTCGATCTCGCCAGTGAAGTACGCGCGATGGCAGACCTGTGGCGAACGATGGTGCGCCGCCACGAACTGAACGCGCCGGAGGATGTGAACGCACTGTTCAGCGGCTCGATGGAAATGAGCAACGTCGGGGTCGAGGCACCCGATGGCAATCCACTGCGCTGGGGTCTGGTGAGCACCATCAAGCTGCGTCACGCGGGCTTCAACGGCTGCATCGATACACTGGAAATGGTGCGCAAGTACGTGCGTCGCTATCAGGAGCTGCGGGTTCTGCCTCGCTGAGAAGTGTCAGGTTTCTTTACATCAGTGCCACGGACATCTCGGTTTCAACATGAAAATCGCCAAATTCCTTGACGATTTTCAAATACGGTACATATTTTGCCTTGTGACCGTTGAGCACTCCGTTCGCACCAATTGTCTGACGAGGTGGTGAACCTGACGGATGTTTCAGCGGCCTGTCGATCGAAACAACACTGGTGTGAGTAAAGTGACCGTGATGGATTATTGCAGAGCCGGCGAGGCCGATCCGTTTTTCTTCCGCTCGGATCGCTTCTGCCAGATCAACGGCCAGTGGTACTTCCTGACGCGCGAAAAAACCCAGGAAGGGCCCTTCGTCGATCGTCAGGAAGCCGGGCTTGGCGCGGAGCGCTATATCGAACGAATGCGGGTTCAAACCCGTTAGGATGCGCATCCGCACCGCGTAGCGACACGCCGGTCGACCGGACAGGGTATCGGCATGCCTCCCATCTCTCCGAACGAACACTACCTCAAGCGCAAGTCACGGTTTGGACGCAGCCTGACGGTCTATGGACGCAAGGCCGTGCTCGAGGCACTGCAGTGCGCCGATGTGCGCTGCGAGCGCCTGCACCTCGCACGCAGCAACCGCCCAGCCACGATTCTCGACGACATCCTGACACTCGCCACCTCTCAGGGCGCCGAAGTCCGGCATCTCAGTCGGGAGGAACTGGCGCGCATCTCGCGCCACGCGCGCGAGGATCAGGGCGTGGCTGCCGACCTGTGCCTGCCCCGCTACCGGCAACTCGAGGACCTGCTGCCCTGGGTGCCCGAACCCGGTGCGACGCTGCTCGCAATCGATGGCATCACCAACCCGCAGAACCTCGGGATGCTGATCCGCTCTGCAACTGCTGCGGGCTGCGGCGGCATCCTGGTGCCGCGCAGTGGTGGCTGCGATATCTGCCCACTGACGATCAAGGCCAGCGCCGGAACGGTCTTCCGTGCACCCTTGCTGCGCTGTGATGCACTGGCGCCCGCCCTCACGGCACTCCAGGAGTGTGGCTGGCGGGTCTGCGTGCTCGACACCGATGCACCTCGGAGCCTCTTCGAACCGTTCGATACCTGTGGGCGCATTTTCGTGCTTGGTGGCGAGACCGCCGGCGTCAGCACCGCGATCCGCCAGCTCGCTGACGAATCGTGCTCGATCCCAATGGCAAATGGCGTCGAATCGCTGAATGTCGCGGTCAGCGCCGCGCTGGTGGCATTTCGTGCCCACCTCGCGGCCGATCGGGCTCAGCGCCCCAGGTAGTTCATCGCATCCTCGAGTCCCTTCAACGTCATCGGATACATCCGATCCTCGATCAGGCGTCGCGTGATGTCGATCGATTGCGTGAACTCCCAGTGCTCCTCGGGCGTGGGGTTGAGCCAGACAAGCTTCGGCCAGGACTGCATCACGCGGCGCAGCCAGCGCTCGCCCGACTCCTCGTTCCAGTACTCGACGCTGCCGCCTGGCTGCAGGATTTCGTAGGGTGACATCGAGGCATCACCCACGAAGATCACGCGGTAGTCGTGCGGGTAGCGATGGATCAGCTCCAGTGTCCCCACGATCTCGTTGCGTCGACGCGAGTTGTCGCGCCACACGAAATCGTAAAGAAAATTGTGGAAATAGAAATACTCCATGTGCTTGAACTCGCTGCGTGCCGCCGAGAACATCTGCTCGCAGCTGCGCACATACGGGTCCATGGAGCCGCCGACATCGAAGAACAGCAACACCTTTGCCGCGTTGTGGCGCTCAGGCACGAGCTTCAGATCGAGCAGCCCGGCGTTCTTCGCCGTCGAGCGGATCGTATCGGGCATGTCGAGCTCCTGGGCGGCGCCGCTGCGCGCGAACTTGCGCAGCCTGCGCAGTGCGAGCTTGATATTGCGTGTACCAAGCTCCACGGAGTCGTCGAGGTTGCGGAACTCTCGCTTCTCCCACACCTTGACGGCACGTTTCTGGCTGCCCTCGGGACCGATGCGCATGCCCTCGGGATGGTAGCCGTGCGCCCCGAACGGTGATGTACCACCGGTACCGATCCACTTGTTTCCTCCCTGGTGGCGCCCCTTCTGCTCGGCAAGTCGCTTGCGAAACTCCTCGATGAGCTTCTCGAGCCCACCCAGCGACTCGATCTTCGCCTTCTCCTCCTCGCTCAGCGTCTTCAGGAACTCCTTGCGCAGCCACTCATCCGGGATCAGCGCCTCGATCAGGTCGTCGACCGTTTCCAGGTCACGGAAATAGCGACCGAAAGCCCGATCGAAGCGGTCGAAGTGCTTTTCATCCTTCACCAGCACCGTTCGGCTCAGGTAATAGAAAGCATCGGTGTCGGCAAACACGAGGTGTTGCGACAGCGCCCCGAGCAGGTCGAGATACTCGCGGATCGATACGGGCACGCCGCCATTGCGCAGACTCGTGAAAAAACCGCCAAGCATGGTGGACTCCGCCAGCAGGGAATGCGCCGAACTAGCGGCGGCTCTCGCGCCGGTGCATGAACGCCAGCCGCTCGAGCAGGTGCACGTCCTGCTCGTTCTTGACCAGCGCGCCATAGAGCGGGGGTATAGCACGTGCCGGATCGCGGTTCTTCAGCACTTCCTCTGGCAGATCGTCGGCCAGCAGCAGCTTCAGCCAGTCGATCAGCTCGGAGGTGGAGGGCTTCTTCTTCAGTCCGGGAACACTGCGCACGTCGAAGAAGATATCCAGCGCCTCGTTGACCAGCTGACGCTTGATGCCGGGGTAATGAACCTCGACGATGCGCGCCATCGTCTCGCGATCGGGAAAGCTGATGTAGTGGAAGAAGCAGCGACGCAGGAAGGCATCCGGAAGCTCCTTCTCGTTGTTGCTGGTGATGATGACGACCGGACGCTGACGCGCGCGCACCGTTTCCCCGGTTTCATAGACATGGAACTCCATGCGATCGAGCTCGAGCAACAGGTCGTTCGGGAATTCGATGTCGGCCTTGTCGATCTCGTCGATCAGCAGCACGGCCTGCTCCGGCGCATCGAATGCTTCCCACAGCTTGCCACGCCGAATGTAGTTCGCGATGTCGTGTACACGCGCATCACCAAGCTGGGAGTCACGCAGACGCGACACCGCATCGTACTCATAGAGTCCCTGCTGCGCCTTCGTCGTCGACTTGATGTGCCACTGCAGCAGCGGCTTGCCAAGCGCACGCGCAACCTCCTCGGCGAGCATGGTCTTGCCGGTTCCCGGCTCACCCTTGATCAGCAGCGGCCGCTGCAGCATCACCGCCGCATTCACCGCGATCTGCAGATCAGCCGTGGCGATGTAGCGCTCGGTACCTTCGAAATTCATGGCTTTGGACTCCGCATCGGATTCGCCGCGCACCGCGCCGGTACGTGCGGTTGCGAGTCTAAACCATTGCCTCGAGTCGACGGACTGGCCACAGCGCTCATCTTGCCCGGCAAAACCGTTCATGGCGCACCTCGACTGGAGCCGCGTGGACTTGACATCATGGCAGTAGTAGCCTGCACGCCTCGTTCGCCTGGAGATCATTCACATCCAGGCAAGTGGCGGCAGCCACGCACGCGACACACACCAGGGGAGCAAACGGCACAATGAACATCTACTCCGACAACAGCCTGTCGATCGGCAACACCCCGCTGGTGCGTCTGAACCACATCGGGGATGGCAACATCTGCGCCAAGGTGGAGGGACGCAACCCGGCGTTCTCGGTCAAGTGCCGCATCGGTGCAAGCATGGTGTGGGCTGCGGAGGAACAGGGGCTGCTGAAGCCAGGAGTCGAACTCGTCGAAGCGACCAGCGGCAATACAGGCATTGCGCTCGCCTTCGTTGCAGCCGCACGCGGCTACCGTCTGACGCTGACCATGCCGCACACGATGAGCCTGGAGCGCCGTCAGGTCGTGAGGGCGCTCGGTGCGAATCTCGTCCTGACCGACGGCGCATCCGGAATGAAGGGTGCAATTGCCAGAGCAGAGGAGATCGTTGCCAGCGATCCCTCACATCATCTGATGCTCAGGCAGTTCGACAACCCCGCAAACCCCGGAATCCACGAGAGCACGACCGGGCCCGAGATCTGGCGCGACACCGACGGCACGATCGACATCCTGGTATCCGGTGTCGGCACGGGTGGCACGATCACCGGCGTATCACGCTACATCAAGCACACCATGGGCAGGGCAATCACCTCGATCGCAGTGGAGCCCAGCGCATCACCGGTGATCGGCAACACGCTGGCAGGCGTGGCTCCCACCCACGGGCCGCACAAGATCCAGGGGCTCGGTGCCGGCTTCATTCCAAACAACCTCGACCTGTCGATCGTCGACCAGGCGATACAGATCGACGACAGCGAGGCGATCGAGTTCGCGCACCGGCTGATGCGCGAGGAAGGCATCCTGGCCGGAATCTCCTCGGGTGCAGCCGTGGCTGCTGCAGCACGCGTTGCCCGCCAGCAGCAACACGCCGGGAAGACCATCGTGGTGATTCTTCCCGACTCCGGCGAACGCTATCTGCGCAGCGCGCTGTTCGAAGGGGTTTTCGGCGATCGGGAGCTGGTTCAGGCGATCAGCTGAGCGCACGCTTGCCGGCGCGCCTGCGCCCGAACAGCCAGAACCACAGTATCCGCGCTCCCCAGGCGACGAACGCTGCCAGCATCGCAGCAAGCAGCAGCCGCACACCAAGGACGACACCCGTGCCACCCTCCCCGGCAGTCGCCAGCTCGAAGCCGGCGACGAACAGCGTCGGAGCGTAAAGGCCTCGTGCCGGATCGACCAGCTCCGGCATCAGCAGGACGACGAGTGCGATGGCGCGCACAGGATCGCGCACCCAGACCGGAATGCCCTTGCTCAGGCGCCACACGGCCACCATCAATACCAGGGCACTCGCCAGGTAGGCGGCCCAGATCACGGCATAGTCGATCTCATTGAACATCAGGCCCCCGGGTACCAGCGTGCATGACTTCCGTCAGGGGCGGTAACTGCAGATAATAGCCCGAATCAGCGATCGCCTGCAGCACTTCTGCGGCGCTGACACGTGCGAGACGTCGATCCGGCGTCAGCACCAGTGTCATCGCCCGCTCGACACCGCCGAGTTCGTGCAGCAGTTGCTGCGGCACGCGTCGCCGGTCTTCGGCATGATCGACATAGAGGTAGGTGTCGGAGTTGCGCCGTGAACGATATACCGCACAGATCCGCTTCATCGCGCCGGCTCCCCGGCAAGCGCCAGCAGTTCCTCGCCAATTGCCTCCCGGCGCCACCCTTCCAGCACGCACGGTGCCGGCAGTTCCTCCGGAGCGTCGATCCAGCGCAGCAGTTCTTCGAGATCACGGCGCCGTGCCAGCATCTCGGGTGCCACACCAAGCTCCTCGGCGCGGGCGCTCAGGCGCGTGCGCAGGCGCTTTGTCTGGCGTGTCTGTGCCGGATCGAGCGGCAACGGCACCGGTGGTGGCAAGTCTGTCGAACGCAGCAGCAATGCCTCGTTCACCACGGCGAGCAAGGCATCGCCATGATGCCTGCGGATGCCATCAGCAAGCCCCTCGATCGCATTCAGCTCCTCCTTCCGGCGTGGTCGAGCGCGCGCGATCTCGAACAGCACAGCGTCGGCAACGAGCCAGCCTCGTGGCAGGTCACGCTGGCGCGCCAGGTCCTCACGCCAGGCAAACAGTGCGCGCAATACCGCCAGCGCCTGCCGATCGAGCCGCGAGGCCCCGGCAACCGCACGGTAATTCGCGCCGTTTCGGCCCCGATGACGCTCCAGTGTCGCCCGGCATTCGTCCAGTGCCCACGCCGTGTGTGTGCCCGCAGCGAGTCGCTGCGACAGCACGCGCCACAACGCGGGCAGGAAGGCCACGTCCTCTGCTGCGTAGTGGATCTGTGCACTCGACAACGGTCGCTTCAGCCAATCGGTACGCGTCTCGGACTTGCCAAGCTCGATGCCAAGCTCGCTGCCGAGCACCTTCTGGTAGCCAACCGAGAGCGGGTAGCCGCAGAACGCCGCAACGACCTGGGTGTCGATCAGTGGCTCGGGCAGCGTACCGAGCCTGTGCCCGCAAACCTCGAGATCCTCCGAACAGCTGTGCATGATCTTGGTCACGTGGGGTGCATCCAGAAGCCGTGCGAGTGGCCCGAGATCGTCGATTGCCAGCGGATCGATCAGAAAGCACTCATGTCCGTCACAGACCTGGAACAGCGCCGCCTGCGGGTAGAACGTGCGCACACGCATGAACTCGGTGTCGAGTGCGACCACCGGGGACTCCAGCCACCCGCGTGCCGCCTCCTCGAGACCCGCAGCCGAATCAAGGTAGTGCACCGGCATCCCGTTGCAGCCGGTCATGGCTGGCGAACTCATAATGGCTTTCGTCCCTGCAACGCATGCACCAGGGTGCCGCCATCGACGTATTCCAGCTCACCGCCGAGCGGCACGCCATGGGCGATCCGTGACACGGTCACACCGGGCTCGCGCAGGCGTTCGGTGATGAAATAGGCCGTTGCCTCGCCCTCCACCGTCGGGTTGGTCGCCAGAATGACCTCGCGAATGCCCTCCTCGTGCACGCGACGCAGCAACTGCTCAAGGCCGAGTTCCTCCGGGCCGATGCCATCGATCGGCGACAACCGCCCGAGCAACACGAAATAAAGTCCCGTGTAACTGCCCGCCTGTTCGATTGCGAACACATCGGCTGGTGTCTCGACGACGCAGAGCGTCGTGGCGTCGCGCCGCACGCTGGAGCAGATCGGGCACAGCGGCGTCTCACTGAGGTTGCGGCAACGTGTGCAACGACCAACCCGCTCGAGAGCACGCGCCAGAACCTGCGCCAGACGCTCGCCACCGTCACGATCGCGCTCGAGCAGGTGCAACGTCATGCGCTGTGCGGAGCGCGGCCCGACACCGGGCAGGCACTGGAGCGCATCCATCAGTTGGTCGATCAACGGGCCAAATCGCATCGTGGCAGATTTCCCCCTCTGCTCAGAAAGGCAGCCTGAAGCCATCGGGAAGCGACAACCCGCCGGCCGCTTCGGCCAGACGTTCGCGCTGCACTGCTTCGACGCGACGTACCGCGTCATTCACTGCCGCAGCAATCAGATCCTCGATGACTTCGCGCTCCTCGGCGAGCAGCGAGGGTTCCAGATGCACGCGACGCACATCGTGGCGCCCGTTCATCGTGACACGCACGAGGCCGCCTCCCGATTCACCCTGCACTTCCTGGCGGGCGATCTCCTCCTGCGTGGTGCGCATCTGCTCCTGCAGTCGCTGCGCCTGCGCCATCAGTTCGTTCAGGTCTTTCATATCCCTTCATCTCCATCGGTCACGGTTGCGCGCGCAGCGATCGACTCACGGTGCAATTGTGCCGAAAAACGCTCGATCAACAATCGCACATTGGCGTCCGCCTCGATCTCGGCCTCGGCCTCGCGCTGGCGCAGTGCAGCATGCCGTGCAGCACGCCTTGCCGGAGACTCGCCATCCTGCTCGCCGACACGCAGGCTGACCGTCACCGGTTCGCCAAAGTACGCGCAAAGCGCTGCCCCGATGCGCTGGTCGAGCTGCGGCTGCAGCAGTATCTCCTGTTCACGCTGCAGCACCAGGCGCAACGTCGAGCCATCGAGCCCTTCGGGTACACAGTGTTCGGCCACCGAGCGTGCGATGCCCTGAAGCTCTACCGCATCCAGCACCTGGTGCCAGTTCGACACATCGAGATCGATCAGGCGCGCGGGCGTCGTGCCCCCCCCCGGATCATCAGCAGGCTCGTGCAGTGGCTGCGCTTCAGCACCGGGCTGCGCCGCCCCGGAGGCCTGGAAGGCCTCCGGTTCAGGCTTTTTTCCAGGAGCAACCGCCTCCTGCACGGCCGGCTGCACGCGTGCCCCCCTCCTGTCAGCCGTTGCTGCCCCGGCATCCGGCATCGACGCCGGGCGAAAGGCGAGCATGCGCAGCAGCGTCATCTCGAAACCACTGCGCGCATCGGGCACATGCGCCAGATCCCGCCGTCCGGCCAGGCCAATCTGATAATAGAGCTGCACATCGGCGGGACTCGCACGCTGCGCCCACTCGGCCACCCGTTCACGCCCGCTGTGCACGCTGCCCAGGGTTGCGGGTACCGCCTGCACCAGCGCAATGCGATGCAGCAGCGCCAGCAGGTCCGCCAGCGCGCGCTCGAAATCACTGCCATGTGCAGCCATTGCGGCGACCACCTCGAGCACCTCGGCCGCATCCGCGCGCAGCAACGCATCGGTCAGTGCATGCAGCAACTCGCGATCCACCTGCCCAAGCATCTCGGCTACGGCGGCGAGCTCGATCTGCCCCGTGCAGTGCGCAATTGCCTGATCGGCGAGACTCAGTGCATCGCGCATGCTGCCGTCGGCTGCCGTCGCGATTTCCCACAGCGCCGCCTCCTCGAAGCCGATTCCCTCTTCGCCCAGCACATGTGCGAGGTAGCCCGCGATCTGTTCCGGCCCGAGATTCTTCAGGTGAAACTGCAGGCAACGGGAGAGCACCGTCGCCGGAAGTCGCTGTGGATCGGTGGTTGCCAGCAGGAACTTCACGTGCGGCGGTGGCTCCTCCAGCGTTTTCAGCAACGCATTGAAGGAATGCGTCGACAGCATGTGCACTTCGTCGATCAGGTAGATCTTGAAGCGCCCACGCGCCGGTGCGTACTGCACGTTCTCGAGCAGCTCGCGCGTGTCCTCGACCCGGGTGCGCGATGCGGCATCGACCTCGAGGAGATCCACGAAGCGTCCCTCGGCAATCTCCCGGCATGTCGCACACTCAGCGCATGGCTTCGCCGACACCCCCTGCTCGCAATTCAGACACTTGGCGATCAGGCGCGCCAGCGTGGTCTTGCCCACGCCGCGTGTCCCGGTCAGCAGGTATGCATGGTGCAGCCGCTGACGCTCCAGTGCGTTCACCAGCGCACGCAGCACATGCTCCTGGCCGACCATCTGTTCGAGGGTCTGCGGACGCCAACGTCGCGCGAGTACCTGGTATGACATGAGGGGCTGCTGCTCCCGGATGGCAGGGACGAGCGGGATTATAACCACCCGTTTCGGGAAGGGTGGCAGCCCCGGCCAGCGACACCCCGGCACACGCATCGACGAGTACCGTTGCTCCCTTCCGGGCCTGGCGGGGTTCCTCATCCAGCATTGCGAAGGCACCGACCGGGACCGCCATTGACACGCTGCGACCGTCCGGGCAAGCGGCGCATTATGTGCGAATCGACCTCCGGCCAGCAAGGCCGAGGGACGCAAACGCAATCATCGCCCACCTTCTCGCCGGGCCTGGCGCACGGCCCTTGACATTTGATTTTCGGCATGCGGAGAATGCCGCGCCCCGCGTTCTGGAGCCAAGGCCAGTGAGCCCAGTCCATGTCCGCTTCTGCAACAGTGAAGCCCCCTAGCCGAGGTTCCGGATGCCATCGCTGCCGCATATCGATTCCGACAAGCGCATCCTCAAGGCGGATTACTGCAACCACGACCTGATCGCCCGTTACTGGGACGACGAATACCGCGGACGCGTGTGGAAGAACAAGCAGCGCGTTGCCGACTGCGAGGGCTCCGACCTTGACGAGATCATGAGCGAGCTGCATGGGATCGTCGACGAGATTCAGGCGGAAAAGCGCCGGCTGCGTGGCCGACGAAAACCGTCACCGCGCGAAATCGCCGACGCGATCCTGGCAATCGAGTTCAAGCTCTCGCGCCCACAGAAAATGATGTTCATCATTCACGGCAAGTCTCCGGGGCACCGGATCAGTGTGCGCGCACTCGCTCGCGTCGGAGACTACGTGTCGTCCGAGGCTGCCTTCGTCGACTACGCCGAGATTGCACAGCGCGTGTGTGATGAGCTTGCGTATCAGCCGGGACAGCGGCGCAAGGATCACTACCCCGGCATCACCCTGCTGTTCGACGAGGACCTTGCCATCGGCTCGGTGACACCTGACACCACGCTGACGCTGCGCACGGAAATCGTCAAGGCGCTCGAACTGCTGCAGTGGTAGCGATGTTCAACCACTCTCCGACGGCAACCAGCGCAACCTGACTGCAGCACTCCCGACAGGCGCAACGAATCCTTCGCACACACAGAGATCGGCAACCGCCGCCAGTTCGCCATCCACGAACAGCAGCGGCAACCGGGTGCGCAGCCACGGCGGCACGCCGTACTCCTGCGCCAGCTGCCCCAGCGTCTTCCCGGGCCGACCCGCGGGCCGGCAGCGCAGCGCCGGGGTAGCGAAACCCAGTCGATACTCCCGCCCTGCGCGCACCCCTGCGCCATTACTGCTGTCACACAGCTCGAGGCGCCCACCCCATGGCAGCCGCAGCACATCACCCGGAGCAATCACGATCTGCGTCCCGGGTGCCGTCTCGGCAGTGACTGCAGTCGCATAGATGCGCTCACGGTAGCGCCGGATCGCCACCTCGCCAAGCAGCAGCATGGGCTGTGCATCTCCACGCGCACCGATCACCTCGCCGCGCAAGGTCTGCAGGGTGCGCGCATCCACCGCCATCCCCGCGTGCTGCGCCACCCAGGCTCGCAGCACTGCGTCGGCACGCGCCTGCGCGAGTCCACGCCAGCGCTGCAGCCCGAGCCAGGGTTGGCCGAAGCGATCGCTGCCCGCGCACGCCACAAGATCCTCGGCAGTGCGCTCGGCGCAGATCTCCGCCGCCTGCGCCAGGTTGTGCGCAGCACGCGCAATCGCGGTGACCGCGTTCGGAAAGCGCTCGAGCAGCAACGGCAGCACGCGCAGGCGCAGAAAGTTGCGGTCATACACCTCACTCGCATTGCTTGGATCATCGATCCACGACAGGCCCACATCGATCGCATGACGGTGCAGCGCCGCACGCGGCACATCGAGCAATGGACGACACAGGCGCGCCACCCCACAGCCACGCTCGCGTGGCATGGCAGCCAGTCCGGCAACCCCGGCGCCACGCAGCAGGCGCAACAGCACGGTCTCGGCCTGATCATCACGATGGTGCGCCAGCAGCAACAGATCGCCCGGTGCACAGAATGCCTCGAACTCGCGGTAGCGTGCCGCACGCAGTGCATCCTCGGAAGTCGAGACGGGCGCTTCCTGCGAGAGGTCGGCATGACGCAGGAAGAAGGAAACACCGGCCCTTGCGCACACCTCGGCGCAATGCCGGCTCCAGGCGTCGGCGGCCTGCTGGACGCCATGGTTGACATGCAGCGCGACGACTGGCGGCACACGTGCATCGTCTGCACGCAGCCGCACGCAGAAATCGAGCAGCACACGGGAGTCGAGTCCGCCGCTGTAGGCCACTACCCAGCGTCGCGCCGCAGGGTGCGCCTCGAGCAGCGGCAGCAGTACGGAGTGCATCGTCTCCTGATACGAGTCAGCGGCTGCCGTAGGACATCAGGCGCTGGAATCGTGTCTCGAGGAGTTCGTCAAGCGGAATGGCTCGCAGCCGTGCAAGTTCGGCAACGAGGTGCTTGCGGATACGCTGGGCCATCGTGTCGATGTCACGGTGTGCGCCACCCAGTGGTTCGGGAATCGTCGCATCGACGATGCCCAGCTCCTGCAGGACACCCGAGGTGAGGCCCATCGCCTCGGCTGCCTCAGGTGCCTTCTCCGAAGTCTTCCAGATGATGTTTGCACACCCTTCCGGTGAGATCACGAAGTAGGTCGAGTACTGCAGCATCGCGAGGTGATCGCCAACGCCGATGCCGAGTGCACCACCCGAACTGCCTTCACCAACCACGAGGCAGATGACCGGCGTGCGCAGCCGCGACATCACTGCCAGATTCTGCGCGATCGCCTCACTGATGCCACGCTCCTCGGAATCGATTCCCGGGTACGCACCCGGCGTATCGATCAGGGTGATCACCGGTAGCCCGAAACGCTCGGCGAGCTCCATCAGCCGCAGCGCCTTGCGATAGCCTTCGGGTTTCGGCATACCGAAGTTGCGCTGTACCTTTTCGGCCACGCTGCGCCCTTTCTCCTGGCCGATCACCATCACCGGCACATCATCGAGGCGTGCAAGGCCGGCAACGATCGCGTTGTCGTCGGCGAACTTGCGGTCTCCGTGCAGCTCGTCGAAATCACTGAACACACGCCCGATGTAATCGAGCGTGTAGGGACGGCGTGGATGGCGTGCGACCTTCACGATCTGCCATGGGGTCAGATCCTCGTAGATCTTCTCCGTCAGGCGTTCGCTCTTCAGTCGCAGCTTCTCGATTTCCTCGCCGATGTTGATCTGGTTGTCGTTGCCAACCAGACGCAGCTCCTCGATCTTTGCCTCCAGCTCGGCAATCGGCTGTTCGAAATCCAGGTAGTTCGGGTTCATCGGGAAGGTTCAGGATGGCCTGGCATGAAAAAGGATGGCCAAGCTTATCAAGGCGACCATGAAAGTTCCATGAGCAGCCGGTCTTCCCGGCTCATGCATAGCGCAGCATCACACGAGTGCTGCCCAGACGTTCTCGCAGCCGCCCAAGCACTTCCTCTCCCGGGGGCAGCCGCCATTGCGCACCCAGGCTGAGCTCGGCGCGAGCCTGCTCCGTGGTGTATACGACCCGCACCGCGCAGCCATCTGTGCTGCGTGCGTCACCAAGCAGACGCTCCAGCACATCAGGAAAACCCGTGACGAAATCACTGGTATCGAGCTGCAGCACGATCTCACGCACGAAACGGCGCCGTGCCTCGGCCAGCGTATATACCGCAGTGGCACGCAGCCGCAGCTCGCCGGAAACCTCGTCGAGGTCGACAATCCCCTCGGCGATGACGATGCCGTCCTTGACCAGGGCCTCGCGACACTTGCCATAGCACTCGGTGTACATGGCGACGCGCACGCGTGCCGTGCGGTCATCGAGCTGCAGAAATGCGATATCGTCACCCCGGCGACTCTTCTTCAATTCCATGCCGACGATCAGCCCGGCAATGCGCTGCGGCTCCTGGCCGGCATGAAGCTGCGCGATGCGGGTGCGCACGAATCGGCTGATCTCCGCCTCATGATCGTCGATCGGATGGCCGGTGACGTACAGTCCAAGCGTCTCCTTCTCACCGCGCAGCCGTTCACGCCTGCTCCAGGCCCGTGCACGGCGAAAATCCGCGTAGATATCGACGCTGGCGTCAACGCCCGGTGTCACTTCGGCAAACATGTCGAGCAAACCGACATCAGCCGCGCGTGCCTGCTGCTCGGCCCCCTTGACCGCATCGTCCATCGCCGCCATCAGCACCGGACGTGGTGCCCCGAGACGGTCCATTGCTCCGGCGCGGATCAGCGCCTCGAGCGCACGCTTGTTGACCTTGCGCGTATCGGTTCGCCGACAGAAGTCGAACAGGTCATGGAACGACCCACCGCTGCCCCGTGCGGCAACGATGCTCTCCACCGGGGCCTCGCCGATGCCCTTGATTGCACCGAGCCCGTAGACGATTGCCCCCTCGGCGTCAACGGTGAAGCGGTATTCGCCCGCATTCACGTCGGGCAGCACCAGCGGCAGACGCATATGCCGGCACTCCTCGATGAACACGACGATCTTGTCGGTGTTGTGCATTTCCGAAGACAGCACCGCCGCCATGAATTCTGCCGGATAGTGCAGCTTCAACCAGGCGGTCTGATACGAGACCAGCGCGTACGCTGCCGAGTGCGACTTGTTGAATCCGTAGCCGGCGAATTTTTCCATCAGATCGAAAATCGGCCCGGCGACATTGGCATCGATGCCGTTGCGCTGTGCGCCTTCGAGGAAGATCGTGCGCTGCTTCGCCATTTCCTCGGGCTTTTTCTTGCCCATTGCACGGCGCAGCAGATCGGCTCCACCCAGGGTGTAACCCGCCAATACCTGCGCGATCTGCATCACCTGCTCCTGATACAGGATCACGCCGTAGGTGTTTTCCAGAATCGGCGCAAGCGCGGGATGCGGGTAGCGCACCTGTGCCCGACCGTGCTTGCGATCGATGAAATCGCCGACCATTCCCGACTCGAGCGGCCCCGGGCGATACAGCGCGACCAAGGCCACGATGTCCTCGAAACAGCTCGGTTTCAGGCGCTTGATCAGGTCCTTCATCCCGCGCGATTCGAGCTGGAATACCGCCGTCGTCTCTGCGCGCGCAAGCAGCGCGTAGACGGCGGCGTCATCGAGTGGCAGATGCGTGATGTCGATCGCTTCCAGCCCGGCTGCAACGCGCCTGCGGTTCGCCATGGCCAGCGCCCAGTCGATGATCGTCAAGGTGCGCAGGCCGAGGAAATCGAACTTCACCAGCCCGACCTTTTCGACGTCGTCCTTGTCGAACTGCGTCACCAGGTTGGCACCGGAGTCATCGGAATACAGCGGCACGAAATCGGTCAGCGTCGTCGGTGCGATCACCACGCCACCGGCGTGCTTGCCGACGTTGCGTGCAAGCCCTTCGAGCTTGAACGCCATGTCCATGATCTCGGCGACATCCTCGTTGCCCGCCACGAAATCACGCAGCTCCTCCGTGCGCTCCATCGCCTTGTGCAGGGTCATTCCGACCTCGAAGGGAATCATCTTCGACAGCCGGTCCGCCAGCGCGTAGGACTTGCCCTGTACCCGCGCGACATCGCGCACGACAGCCTTGGCGGCCATCGTGCCGTAGGTGATGATCTGCGACACGGCGTCACGTCCGTAGCGCTGCGCGACGTAGTCGATCACACGATCGCGCCCCTCCATGCAGAAGTCGATGTCGAAGTCCGGCATCGAGACGCGTTCGGGGTTGAGGAAACGCTCGAACAGCAGGTTGTAGGGCAATGGGTCGATATCGGTGATTCCGAGTGCATAGGCGACCAGCGAGCCCGCACCGGAACCCCGCCCCGGTCCGACCGGGACACCGTTGTTCTTCGCCCAGCGGATGAAGTCCATCACGATCAGGAAGTAGCCACTGAAGCCCATGGCGTTGATCGTCTGCAGTTCGAACTCCAGCCGATCCCGATAGCGCTGCTCACGCGCCGGTCCGTCTTCCATGTGCGACAACCGTGCTGCGAGACCCTCGTGCGCGACGCGCTCCAGGAAATCGGTGATGCCCATCCCGTCCGGCACCGGGTAATCCGGCAGCCATGTCTTGCCCAGCTCGAGCTGCAGGTTGCAGCGCCGTGCGATCTCGACGGTGTTTGCCAGTGCCTCCGGGATGTCCTCGAACAGTTCAGCCATCTCCTGCGCACTGCGCAGGTACTGGCAGGGGCTGTAGTTGCGCAGGCGCCGCGGATCATCGAGTGCGCGGCCCTCGTGGATGCACACGCGTGCCTCGTGCGCCTCATAATCCTCCCGGTCGAGGAAGCGCACATCATTGCTTGCAACCACCGGACAGTCGCCGCCCATCGCAAGCTCGACCGCAAGATGCAGATACTCCTCCTCGCGCGCGCGTCCGGTACGGCTCAGTTCGATGTAGAAACGATCCGGAAAGACGCTCATCCACCACTCGAGCAGCTGCGCCGCCTGCTCGGTGCGCCCACCGAGCAGCGCCTGTCCGATGTCTCCCCCATGTCCGCCGGACAGCGCGATCAGTCCGGCGGCACGCTCTGCCACCCACTCACGCGGCACCAACGGACGTCCGAGGTGCTGCGCCTCGAGCCAGCCACGGGAGACGATCCGGATGAGGTTGCGATAGCCTTCCTGCGAACACACGAGCAGCGTCAGGGTGCAGGGCTGCCCCTCGTGCTCGATGCGCAGATCACAGCCGACGATCGGCTTCAGTCCTGCCGACTGCATCTCTCGGTAGAACTTGATCAGCGCAAACAGATTGTCCTGGTCGGTCAGCGCCACCGCAGGCATCCCGAGTGTGACAAGGCGCGAGGCGAGTCGATCGACACGTACCATGCCGTCAACCAGCGAATACTCCGAATGCAAGCGAAGGTGGACAAAACCGCTGTTCATTTGCGCCTCAGCCGGAACCCGTCGTTCATTGTGCGGTGACAGCACGCACCGGCGCAAAGGACAGGCGATGCACCGGACTGGCACCGAGGCGCCGCAATGCCTCCAGGTGCGCTGCAGTTGGATAGCCCTTGTGGGCGGCAAAACCATAATCGGGATAGCGCGCATCGAGGCAGCACATGTCCGCGTCGCGGGCAACCTTGGCCAGCACCGAGGCAGCGCTGATGGCAGGAACGAGGTCATCACCGCCCACGACGGCAATGCCCCGCCACTGCCACTCGGGCACGCGATTGCCATCGACCAGCACCGCCTCGGGCGCAACACCGAGTCCCTGCACGGCACGGTGCATGGCAAGGAGGCTGGCCCGGAGGATGTTCAGCTCATCGATCTCGGCCACACTGGCACACGCGACGGACCATGCCAGCGCCCGTTCACGCACGCTCATCGCCAGCGACTCACGGCGCTTCGCGCCAAGCTTCTTCGAATCGCGCAGCCCCGCCACCGGCCGTTCGGGATCGAGGATCACCGCAGCCGCGAACACAGCACCCGCAAGCGGCCCGCGCCCCGCCTCATCGACACCGGCAACGCATGCCCCGCTGGCAAGCAGCTCCTGCCAATCGTCCATCACATCCCCCCGCGGCTTGCCAGAGCGAGCAATGCCTCGGCTGCCCGCTCCGCGGCACCACGGCGCAGTTCGACATGCAGCGCCTCGAAACGCGCCGCCAGTGCGGCACGCTGTGCATCGTCTCGCAGCAGACGCAGCACTTCGCGCGCAAGTGCCGCAGGCTGCACTTCATCCTGCAGCAGCTCGGGCACCAGCTGCTCACCCGCCAGGATGTTCGGCAGGGAAACCCAGCGTGTACGCAGCATGCGCGAGATCAGTGCATGCGAAAGCCCGGCCATCCGGTAGGCGGTGACCATGGGGCGCTTGAACAGCATGGTTTCCAGCGTTGCCGTGCCACACGCGACCAGCACGACGTCGGCCGCCTCGAGCGCCGTGTGCGAATCACCTTCAAGCAGCCGGAAAGCCGTTGACGCCCGCCCCTGGAGCAGCCGCCCAAGTTGCGAGCGCGCACGTTCATCCACTGCAGGCAGCACGAAACGCAGCTCCGGAATCTCCTGCAGGCAGATGTCACAGGCAGCCAGAAACGGTGGTGCCAGGCGTGCAAGCTCGCTTTCCCGCGATCCCGGCAGCACGGCAACCACGGGATCGGCAACATCCAGCCCGAGCCGCGTGCGTGCCGCCTCGCGATCAGGAACCAGAGCGATGCGATCCGCCAGTGGATGGCCGACGTAGCAGGCAGCAATGCCATGCTCCGCATACAGCCGCTGCTCGAAGGGAAACAGCGTCAACATCAGATCGACGCTGCGCCGGATCGTCTCGATGCGCCCGCTGCGCCACGCCCAGACCGATGGACTCACGTAATGAGCCACTGGAATCGCACGTTCGCGCAACCGCCGCTCGAGTCCAAGATTGAAATCCGGCGCATCGATACCGACAAAAACGGCTGGCGGATCACGCAGGAAATCGCGCACCAGCATGGCGCGCAGGCGCAGCAGCTCGGGCAGACGCCACAGGGGTTCGACGAGCCCCATCACTGCAAGGCGCTCGGATGGCGCCAGGATCTGCATCCCGTGGCGACGCATGCGTTCGCCGCCGACGCCACGGGCCTGCAGTTGCGCAACACGTGCGTGCAGCGCCGCGAGCAGGTCGGCGCCAAGCATGTCTCCCGAGTGTTCGCCTGCGACCACGCCGAGCTGCAGTACGGTATCCGGGCTCATGTCGCCCTCACCGCTCAGCGGACAATGCCGCGTGTGGCAACTGCTATCGAATCGATGAAGGTGCGCACAGCCTCATGTTCTGCGGCAAGCTCCTCGAGCGCAGCCAGGGCCACGTCCAGGGTCAGCTTCTGACGGTACACGGTGCGATAGGCGTGACGCAGCGCTGCGATCGTCGGCGCGGAGAATCCCCGCCTCCTCAACCCTTCCTGGTTGATGCCCTTGGCGTGCGCCGGGCTGCCGGAAGCCACCACGAACGCCGGCACGTCCTTGCCTATCGCGCTGCCCATCGCAGCGAAACTGTGTGCCCCGATATGCACGCGCTGGTGCACCAGCGCGTAACCACCAAGAATCGCCCAGTCGCCGATGACGACATGTCCCGCAATCGCGGCATTGTTGACCAGGATGACGTGGTCACCGATCACACTGTCGTGGCCGACGTGCGCGTAGGCCATCAGCAGATTGTCGTTGCCGATCGTGGTCAGCGCACGATCCTGTACCGTGCCGCGATGGATAGTCACACCCTCGCGGATGATGTTTCGATCACCGACCTCGAGCCGAGTCGGCTCACCGCGGTATTTCTGGTCGGCACTGTCCTCGCCAACCGTCGCAAACTGGAAAATGCGATTGTCGGTGCCGATACGCGTCGGCCCCTTGATCACGACGTGCGAGGCGACGACCGTGCCTGCGCCGATCTCGACGTCAGGACCGATCACGCAAAACGGCCCAATGCATACGTCGGGCGCGATGCTCGCCTGTGGATGAATGTCCGAACGCGGGTCGATCACCGCTTTCGGTCCGCACAGAGAATCGTTGCTTCCGAGGCCATCTGGCCATCGACCGTTGCACGACAGGCAAACTTCCAGATGCCGCGCTTCTCGGTCACGATCGATGCCTCGAGCTGCAGCCTGTCACCGGGCACTACCGGGCGCTTGAAACGCAGGTTGTCGGCGCCGACGAAGTAGTAGATCGAGCCATCGGCGGGTTTCTTGTCCATGGTGCGAAACCCGAGGATACCCGCTGCCTGCGCCATCGCCTCGATGATCAGTACGCCGGGCATCACCGGCAGGTCGGGAAAGTGCCCCTGGAAAAACCCTTCATTGCCGGTCACGTTCTTGTACGCCACGATCGACTGTCCCGGCTCGAGCGCTATCACGCGATCGACCAGCAGGAACGGATAGCGGTGCGGCAGATACTCGCGAATCTCGTTGATGTCCATCAGCATCCGGGCTGATCCTCCGTTTCTTTGTCATCCGTCGCGACACGCCGCAGCTGCCGCTCCACCAGTCGCAAGCGGCGGTTCATTTCCTCGAGCTCGCAAAAACGCAGTGCCGAGCGCTTCCAGCGCTGTGAGGTCTGCAGCACCGTGCCGGAAGTATAGACACCCGGTCTGTCGATCGAACGGGTCACCAGGCTCATTGGCGTGATGGTCACCCCATCCGTCACCTTGATGTGCCCGACCAGGCCGGCGCCACCACCGATACGACAACGTTTTCCGATCTGCACGCTGCCTGCAATACCGGCACACCCGGCAATCGCCGTGTGCGCACCGATTCGCGCGTTGTGTGCAATCTGCACCTGATTGTCGATCTTGACGCCATGTTCGATCACCGTGTCATCGAGCGTACCACGATCCACTGTGGTTCCGGCACCGATCTCGACGTCATCGCCCACCTCCACGCCACCGAGCTGTGCGATCTTCTCCCATCCGTCAGGCCCGGGTGCAAACCCGAAGCCATCGGCACCAAGCACGGCACCGGAGTGCACCACGACACGGTTGCCGATACGCACCCCGTGATAGAGCACGACATTCGCCCACAGCCGACATTCGCTGCCAATGCGGCTTGCAGTTCCGATCCGGCTTCCTGGCCCGATGATGCTGCCTGCGCCGACCTCGGCTCCGGAGCCTATCGAGCAGTGAGCCCCGACACTTGCCGAGGGATGGACCCGCGCATCCGCCGCAACCACCGCCGAAGGGTGTACCCCCGGTTCCGGGCGCTCCATATCGACGAACAGCTGTGACAGTGTGGCAAAGGCGCGGTAGGGGTCATCAACCAGCAGACAGTCGGTGGGACAGTCGTTCGCTGCGGCGGGCGCAAGCACAACGGCGCCAGCACGTGTGGCAGCGAGATGGCGCTGATATGCGGGTGATGCGAGGAAGGCCAGCCGATCAGGGCCTGCGCTCTCGAGCTTGCCGACACCGCGGATCAGACGCTGCGGGTCGCCCTGCAGTCGCGCGCCAACGATGGCAGCCAGTTCACCAAGCAGATATTCCATCGGGGAGCCCCGGTAGCGTGACTTCCCGCGGCAGCATCAGGCGCCCTTCACCGCGGCTTCGACATCGAACATGGGGCCGTTCGTGCGCAGTTTCACTTGCCGCGATTCAGCTTGTCGGTCACTTTCGCATCGAGCACGAATCCGGGCTCGGCATACAGCGCCGCCTGGGCATTCAGCAGCAGGCCGATGCCCTCTTCCTTGATCAGGTCCATGACCACCGTGTTGGCGCGGGGAGCGAGTTCACGAACCACGCGCTGGGCAACGGTGGCCTGCGCCTGCTGGAGTTTCTTCGCGACGAACTCGAAGTCAGTCTCGACGTCCTTCAGCTTGCGAGCCTGCTCGGCTTCCTGTTCCGCGCTCATCACGTCGCGGTTCTTGTTGAACTGCTGCGCGAGGTCTTCGTACTGCTTCTTGAGGCGGTCATATTCCTTCTTGTTGCTCTCGAAATCCGCGGTCTTGTGCAGCGCATCGAGTTGCTTCTGCGCCTCGTCAGTATCGAAGATCGCCTTCTCGAGATTCAGCACGGCGACCTTGCCTTCGGCAAGGGCAAGACCGGGGACCAAGACAGCCAGACAGGCAATCGCAGCAGCACGACCAAGGCGCATCACGTCGGGAACTCCAAAGATTGGGCTAAATCGAGGAACAATTCTTGTCAAAATCCCTGACCAAGCGAGAACTGGAACACCTCGGTCCTGTCCCAGCTCTCTTTGTTGAGCGGCTTGGCCAGGCTGAAGGTGATGGGGCCGAAACCTGTAATCCAGGTCACGCCAAAACCTACCGAGTAACGCAGTTCGCCGAAATCAAGATCGGAGCATATTACTTGCGTGGCAGCGCAATTGGTATCAAAAACATTACCGAAATCGAGGAACACGCCACTGCGGACCGAACGCTGGTCCTTGATGAACGGCAGCGGAAACAGCACCTCCGCCCCCCCCTCGATCAGCGCATTGCCGCCGAAGGAGTTGTACCTGTCGTCATAGCCGAGCGGGCTGTAGAGGATCTTCTCGCCTTCGGGGCCGCACTTGGTATGCGCCGGGTTGGTGTCATCATCGCGCGCACAGGTCACGTAGACGTACTTGCGCTGAAAATCGACGATGTGTCCCTCGCTGTCGTATTCGGGAATGTTCATGATCGAGTAGCGCAACGCTGGCGTGCTCTGCGGCCCGAGCGTATTGCTCTTGAAACCACGCACCGAACGGAAACCACCCGAGTAGAAGTTCTCGTAGAACGGCAACTGCTTCGTGCCGCTCCAACCATCGCCATAACCGAGGTCGGTATGCAGACGCAAGGTGAAATCGCGCCACAGCGGCAGGAAAATCTCCCCGCTGTACACGAGCTTCCAGTAGGTGAGATCGCTCCCCGGAACCGCAACCTGCAGCGAAAGGCTCTGCGAATAGCCACGCGTGGCAAGCTGTCCACGGTTCAACGTCGACTGCGACCAGCTGCCGGTGACCGTGAAGTTGTCGAAACGGTCTCCGTGAACATCGAGGAACCCCCGTGGGATTCCGCTTGCAAACACATCATCCGGGGCCGGCGAGCGGACCAGCGCCGGATCGAACCAGCCGTCACCACCTGCACCATCGTTGAGATCGCTCTGACTGATGTAGCCGATGGCATCCTTGATTGGACGCGGGCTGCCGGAGATCTCCTGCACCGCACCGATACCGGCGCCGATGTCGGTTCGGCTCACACCAAAGCTCAGCCCCAGGCGCTGCGTCTCGCTGATCGGATAGCCAAAGCTGACCGTTGCACCGATGGTGTCGGTGGTGTAGCTCGCGATGTTGATCTCCTCGAGATCGGTCGAGCGGAAGAACACCGAAAAGCCGCGACTGACACCATCCTCGGTGTAATACGGGTTGACGTAATTGAAGCTGTACAGGTCCTGGTACTTGCTCGAATTCAGCCCGATCCCGACCTGCTTGCCGGTGCCGAGGAAGTTGTTCTGCTGCAGGTTCGCCCCGAGGATCAGGCCCGCATCCTGGGCATAGCCGATGCTTGCACCGATGCTCCCCGAGGATTGCTCCTCGACGGTGTACTGCACATCGATCATGTCGTCGGTGCCGGGCACCGCCACGTTCTGCGTCTTGACTTCCTTGAAGAAGCCAAGCCGCTCGAGGCGCACCCGCGACTGCTCGATCTGCGCGGTCGATGCCGGCGCAGACTCCATCTGACGCATCTCGCGGCGCAACACTTCGTCGATGCTCTTGGTGTTGCCACGAAACTCGATGCGACGCACATAGGTACGCTTGCCCGGGTCGACGAAGAACTTCATCGCCACGGTATGATCCGCATCATCGATCTCGGGAATGCCGTTCACCTTGGCAAAGGTGTAGCCTTCGACCCCGAGTCGCCGGGTGATCAGTTCCTCGGTGTTCGTGACCTGCACCTGTGAGAAGTCCTGCCCGTCCTTGACCAGCAGCAGGCCGTGCATCTCGTCCTCTGGAATCACCACGTCCCCGGACAGGTCGACCTTGCTGATCCGGTACTTTTCGCCTTCGGTGATGTTGACCGTGATATAGACCGCCTTGCGGTCCGGTGTGATCGCAACCTGGGTGGAGTCGATATTGAAGCGGATATAGCCACGGTCGAGGTAATAGGAGTTGAGGTTCTCCAGCCCCCCGTTGAGCTTCTCGCGTGAGTACTTGTCATTGCCGCTCAGCCACGAGAACCACCCGGTGGTCTTCAGCTCGAACAGTCCCACCAGTTCGTCTTCATCGAACACCGAGTTGCCAACGATGTTGATGTGCTTGATGCGCGCGACGTTGCCCTCGTTGATGTCGATATTGACCGCCACACGATTGCGTGCCTGCTCCGCAACCTCGGTTTCGATGTTCGCGTCGTAGCGCCCCTGACTGACGTACTGGCGCTGCAGTTCCACTCGCATCTGCTCGAGGGTTGCGCGCTGGAACACCTGTCCGACCGCAAGCCCTGCGCCCTTGAGCCCTTCAAGCAGGTCTTCCGTCTTGATCGCCTTGTTGCCGTCGATATTGATCTCGCTGATCGACGGCCGCTCGACCACGGTGATCACCAGCACATTGCCGTCGCGCCCGATCTGCACATCGTCGAAGTTGCCGGAATGAAACAGTGCGCGTGCCGTTGCAGCGATTGCCGCGTCGTCGATCCGATCGTTCACCTTCACCGGAATATCGTTGAACACGCTCCCGGGTGAGATCCGTTGCAGGCCCTCGACGCGGATGTCGGTGATCACGAAGGATTCCGCACCGGCCGCACCAGCCAGTGCGAGCCACAGGAAGATGACCGTGAGGTATCGCGTCATTGGGAGTGCCCGAAAAGTCCTTTGCCGAGTTGAGAGCCCGATCCGCACCGAGTGGATCAATTCACTGCCAGCCGATTCAGATCGTTGTAGAACGCCAGCAACATCACGCCGATCACGATCGCGAGGCCCACCTGATAACCCAAAACCTGCACGCGCTCCGACACCGGGCTGCCCTTGACCATCTCGATCAGGCAGTAGAGCAGATGCCCACCATCGAGCACGGGAATCGGCAACAGGTTCAGCACTCCAAGACTGATGCTGAGCAGTGCGAGAAAGCCGACGTAGCTCGTCAGGCCCGAGCGCGCCGAATCGGCCGCCACTTTAGCAATCGTGATGGGTCCACTCAAGTTTTTCGGGGAGATCATTCCCTCGAGCATCTTTCTCACCGAATCGAGGGTGAAAACCGTCAGCGACCAGGTCTGCGCCAGCGCCGGGCGCCAGGCGGTCAATAGTCCATGGCGCTCGGTACGCAGCATCTCTGCCGGCCACGGCTGCTCCGCCACACCCACGCCGACCTGCCCGATCACGACACCGGTGGCACTCTTCACCGTTGCCGGCGTCAGCTTCACGCGCAGGCGCTCGGCACCACGTTCAAACTCCACCGCCAGTTCCCGTCCCGGGCTGGCGCGCACCACCCCTACCCACGCCCCCCAGGAATCGACGGGGTTGCCATTCACCGCAACCACCAGATCACCCGTGCGCATTCCAGCCTGCTCTGCAGGACTGCCCGGCAGTACGTCGCCAAGACGTGCAGCGAGCGGCGGCATCTCGTATGAAACCCCCAGTGCGCCAAGCAGATCGGGATCATCCTGACCAGCCAGCCAGTCGGTGATGGCCGCCTTCGACTCGTAGACCAGCGCTCCGGGTGACTGTCCATAACGTACCGAAAAGCGAATTTCGCCTGTCTCGCCGAGACGCCGCAGCAACTGCATTGCCACCATCTGGCGCGTTGGCGTCGGCTCACCGTCCACTGCGACGATTTCCTGCCCGCGTTCGAGCCCTGCAGCCTCGGCCAGCGAGCCGGGGGTGACCGCACCGATCACTGGTGCAAGTCCGGGCACACCGATCACATAGAGCATGTAAAAGGCAGCGATGGCCAGCAGGAAGTTGGCCAGCGGCCCGGCTGCAACGATCGCCACACGCACCCTCGCCGGCTTGCGGTTGAAGCTACGATGCAGTTCCTCGGCAGCAACCTCCCCCTCGCGTTCGTCGAGCATCTTCACATAACCGCCAAGCGGCACGGCAGCCAGCACGTATTCGGTACCATCACGTCCGGTACGCCGCCACAGCGGCCTGCCGAAGCCGATCGAGAAACGCAGCACCCGCACCCCGGCCCGCCGTGCCACGAGGAAATGACCGTACTCGTGCACCGCCACCAGGACTCCCAGGGTGAACACGGTAATCACGACCGTGCGCAGCAGTTCCATGTTTCCTAGCGCCTCCTCTCGTCGCCCACCAGGCGCGAGGCAGACACCCGCACCTCGGCATCGATCGCTTTGACCTCCTCGAGCGATTGCGGTTCGCCAGCGGTACCCCGCGCGAGCGCATCCTCGATCACTGCATTGATGCGCGTGTAACCCAATCGACCGTCGAGGAACGCCTGCACGGCAATCTCGTTCGCGGCATTCAGCACGATCGGCGCCGAACCACCCTCACGCGCAGCCTGCAGTGCCAGCGCCAGACAGGGAAAACGTCCCGGGTCAGGAGCCTCGAAAGCCAGCGCCCCGGCGCGGGCGAGGTCGAGTGGCGTGGCACCCGACGGAATGCGCTCCGGCCACGCCAGACCGCAGGCGATCGGCACACGCATATCCGGATTCCCGAGCTGGGCCAGAACCGAACCGTCGACGAACTCGACCAGGGAATGCACGACGCTCTGCGGGTGGATGAGCACATCTACCCGCTCGGCCGGCACCCCAAACAGCCAGCAGGCCTCGATCAGCTCCAGACCCTTGTTCATCATCGTTGCGGAGTCGACCGAGATCTTGCGTCCCATCGTCCAGTTCGGATGGGCTATCGCCTGCTCGGGCGTCACATCCACAAGCGCCCCCTGTTCGAGCGTGCGAAATGGTCCCCCCGAGGCGGTCAGCAACAGCCGCCGCACCATCGGCGAGCACTCTCCGGCACGATAGCCAGCCGGCAGGCACTGGAAGATGGCGTTGTGCTCGCTGTCGATCGGCAGCAGCGTCGCCCCTCCTGCATGTACCGCATCCATGAAGAAGCGACCGGCCATCACCAGCGCCTCCTTGTTCGCCAGCAGCACGCGTTTGCCCGCGCGTGCGGCAGCGATCGCCGGCATCAACCCGGCCGCGCCGACGATTGCCGCCATCACGACATCGGTATCCGGGTGTGCTGCAACGAGTTCGAGTCCTGCTGGACCGTCGAGCACTTCAGCGTCCAGGCCTTCATCGCGCAGCGCAACGCGCAACGCCGCTGCGGCCGCACCATCGGCAACCGCGACATAGCGCGGTCGATGCACGCGGCACTGCTCGAGCAATTTCTGCCAGCGACTGCCGCCAGCGAGTGCAAAAACACGATAGCGTCCGGGATTTCGTGCAATCACATCCAGCGTGCTGTCGCCGATCGAACCGGTGGCACCAAGGACGGTGACCTGCAACAGCGCATCGCTCATTGCAGCAGCCCCGTTCTGGCGAGCACGAACACGAACACCGGCAATCCCGCAGTCAGGCTGTCCAGACGATCGAGCAGCCCGCCGTGCCCCGGCAGCAGCGTGCCACTGTCCTTCTGCCCGGCGTGGCGCTTGACCATGCTCTCGAGCAGGTCGCCGAACACCGACGCCACCGCCACGAGCGCAGCCAGCACACACCACAGCCCGAGGCGCACACCCGAGAGCTGCATGCCAATGCCGACCGCAAGCGCCAGCAGCACGCTGGCCAGCACACCGCCACAGAACCCCGACCAGGTCTTGCCCGGGCTGACGCGCGGCATCAGCTTCGGGCCGCCGAACCGGCGGCCGCTGAAAAATGCCCCCATGTCGGCGAAGGCGATCAGCGCAATCACGTAGACCAGCAGATATCCGCCGTGGGGCTGGGCCCGCAGATACACCAGCGAGAGCCACGGTGGCACGAGCACCACCAGCCCGACCAGCAGCAGCACCCAGCGCGTTCCCCAGACGCCCACGCCCGCCGGATACATCTTGATCACCAGCGAGACAAGCGCCCAGAAAACGAGCACCGGCTCGAGCACAGCCACCAGCACGGCTGCATCCGGATGCGTGAACGATCCAAGCGCACGCATGCCGATTGCGATCGTCACCGCCACCAGTACGGTGCACATCAGGCGCGTGGCACGTGAAGTGAAACGGGCAAGAGCCGCCCACTCCCACATCCCACCAAAGACCAGCAGGGCAAACAGCGCAGCCATGAGCGCCGGCGAAGTGAACAGCACCACCGCCAGCACCACGGCAGCGAACAGCACGCCAGTCATGATGCGCGCCTTCAGCATGCCGCCACTCGTGCGGCCTGCGGCCGGGCACCGAAGCGCCGCTCGCGTGCGGCGTACTCATCCAGTGCGCGCCTGAACTCACTGACGTCGAAGTCCGGCCAGTAGCATTCGGTGAAATGGAGTTCCGTGTACGCGATCTGCCAGAGCAGGAAGTTGCTGATGCGGTAATCACCACCTGTACGGATCAACAGATCGGGGGGAGGGAGATCACTCAGACACAAGCGTGCCTGCACCTCGGCCAGACCGATACGGTCAGGGTCCAGTCGTCCGGCAACCGCCTCGCGCGCCAGTGCCGCCGCAGCCTGGGCGATATCCCACTGCCCACCATAATCCGCCGCAATGACCAGGGTGGAAGTGGTGTTGTCTGCCGTCTGGCGCTCGGCGTCTGCCATCAGGCGGCCGATATGCTGACCGAAGCGCTCCCGATCGCCGATGATGCGCACGCGCACACCACTTTCATCAAGCTCGCGCACCTCACGGCGCAGATAACGAGCGAAAAGCGCCATCAGTCCACGCACTTCTTCACGTGGGCGCTGCCAGTTCTCGCTGCTGAAGGCGAACAGCGTGAGCACGTCCACGCCATGCTCCCGACACGCCCGCAACAGCTTGCGAATCACCTCGGCACCGGCACGGTGTCCGGCGAGTGTCGGCAGTCCACGCGCCCGGGCCCAGCGTCCGTTGCCGTCCATGATCACGGCCACATGGCGCGGTACGTGCTGTGAATCGTCGCTTTCGGGTGTCGTTGCCGATTGCATGCGGGTATCGGATGTTGGCGCGTCGTCAGATTTCCATCAGGTCCCGTTCCTTGGCCGCGAGGTGCTGGTCGACCTCGGCGACGAAGCGATCGGTGAGCTTCTGCACATCGTCGAGCGCACGCCGCTCCTCATCCTCGGAAATCATCTTCTCCTTGAGCAGTTCCTTCAGATCCGAGTTGATGTCCTTGCGGATGTTGCGCACGGCGACACGGGCAAGCTCGGCTTCCTGGCGCGCCTGCTTGATGTATCCCTTGCGTGTCTCCTCGGTCAGCGCAGGCATCGGCAGCCGGATCACCTGCCCCGCGGTCGACGGGTTGAGCCCGAGGTCGGACTTCATGATTGCCTTCTCGATGTCCGGAACCATGCTTTTTTCCCACGGCGTCACCACCAGCATCCGTGCGTCCTCCACGGTGATGTTGGCCGCCTGGTTCAACGGGACCTCGTTCCCGTAATACGACACCCGCACCGTATCCAGAAGACTCGGATGGGCGCGGCCCGTCCGGATCTTGTTGAACGCGTGGCCGAGCGCCTCGACGCTCTTGCGCATGCGTGTCTCGGCGTCCTTCCTGAGATCGTTGATCACGCTGGTTCCTCTCCTGCTATTCGATCAGGGTGCCTTCGTTTCCACCCATGACGATATTCAACAGCGCGTTCGGCTTGTCCATCGCGAACACGCGTACCGGCATATGGTGGTCCCGGCACAGACAGATGGCCGTCAGGTCCATCACCCCAAGCTTGCGATCGAGCACCTCGTCGTAGCTCAGCCGCTCGAAGCGCACCGCACTCGGATCGGTCATCGGATCGCTGCTGTAGACACCATCGACCTTCGTCGCCTTCAGCACCAGTTCGGCATTCACCTCGATGCCGCGCAGGCAGGCAGACGAGTCGGTCGTGAAGAATGGATTGCCGGTGCCTGCGGCAAAGATCACCACATCGCCCTGCGCGAGCTGGCGCACTGCCTTGCGACGATCATAATGATCGACGATCCCGCTCATCGGGATCGCCGACATGATTGCCGAGGAGATATTCGAGCGCTCGAGCGCATCACGCATCGCCAGCGCGTTCATCACCGTAGCGAGCATCCCCATGTGGTCACCCGTCACGCGATCCATTCCGGCGGCATGCAGCGATGCACCCCGAAACAGGTTGCCACCACCGATGACCAGACCAACCTGCACGCCGATACCGACAAGCTGGCCGATCTCGAGCGCCATGCGGTCGAGAATCCGCGGGTCGATCCCAAGGCTCTCGCCGCCCATCAACGCCTCACCGCTCAGCTTGAGCAGGATGCGCTTGTATTTCTTGTCCTTCTGCTGCTTCTGCATCGCAACGTCCGACTTGCCCGAAACGCCGTTCAGTCTACAGACAAGCGCACGCCTGCGCCTGCGCAGGATTCCCGCTCTCGGGGCACCATCGCACGCAGGTGGTGTCCGCTCAGCCCTTCAACTGTGCCGCCACCTCGGCTGCAAAGTCCTTTTCTTCCTTCTCGATGCCCTCACCCACCTCGAAGCGCACGAATCCGGTCAGTTCCGCACCAGCCTGCTTCAGCAGCTTGCCGATGGTGACATCTGGATCCTTGACGAAGGGCTGCTCCGACAGGCTGATTTCGGCAAGGAACTTGCGTATCCGTCCATCGATCATCTTCGCGACGATATCAGCCGGCTTGCCGCTGTCGACCGCCTGAGCGACCAGGATCTCGCGCTCCTTCTCGATCACCGAGGCAGGCACCTCGGCAGGTGTCGCATACTGCGGGTTGATCGCCGCGATATGCATCGCGACATCACGTGCAAGTTCGGTCGAACCCTGGCGCAATGCAACCAGCACGGCGATCCTGTCGTTGCTGTGCACGTAGCTGCCAAGCACGCCGCCTGGCGCCGTCAGCGCCTGGATGCGACGCACCGTGATGTTCTCACCGATCTTCTGCACCAGCGCCTCACGCTCGGTTTCGAGCGCACCCGCCATCAGGGCAGCGACATCGGTGCTGCGCTGGGCAAGTGCGGCATCGGCAACCTTGGCGACGAAGCCGAGGAAGTTGCCGTCACGGGCGACGAAGTCGGTCTCGCTGTTGACCTCGAGCAGCAGACCAAAGTCGCTTCCCGCGATGCGCGCGCATACCACGCCATCGGCTGCCGTGCGCCCCGCCTTCTTCGCCGCCTTCATGCCGCTCGACTTGCGCAGTTCCTCGACGGCCAGTTCGATATTGCCGCCGGCTTCGACCAGTGCCTTCTTGCACTCCATCATGCCGAGACCGGTCCGTTCGCGCAGTTCCTTGACCATCGATGCCGTGATATCAGCCATTGCCGTGATTCTCCACCCAGCGGTTTGTGCAAACGGAAACGGCGGCCTTGCAACCGCCATTGGTGATGTGCGCCTGCCGTTCGGCCGACAGGCGCCGGCCCGGGTCACTCGCCCCTGGCTTCTGCAGCAAGTTCGACGAAATCGTTCTGCACCTCGATGCCACCATCCTGACGTCCGGCGATGCAGGCATCGGCCACTGCCGACACATAGAGCCTGATGGCACGAATCGAGTCGTCGTTGCCCGGGATCAGGTAATCGATCCCGTCAGGGTCGCTGTTCGTATCGCAGATGCCGATCACCGGAATGCTGAGCTTGCGCGCTTCGGTGATTGCAATGTGCTCATGGTCGACATCGACGACGAAGATCGCATCCGGCAGTCCGCCCATGTCCTTGATGCCACCGATGCTCTGCTCGAGCTTTTCCTTCTGGCGCGAGCGCATCAACGCTTCTTTCTTCGTCAGGCGTGCGAAGGTGCCGTCCTGGCTCTGCTGCTCGAGTTCGCGCAGGCGCTTGATCGAGGCGCGAATCGTCTTGTAGTTGGTCAGCATGCCACCGAGCCAGCGGTGGCTCACGAAGGGCATGCCCGCGCGGCGTGCTTCTTCCTCGACGATCTTGCTCGCCGAGCGCTTGGTGCCAACGAACAGCAGCCGGTTCTTGTTTCCGGAAAGCTGGCGCACGAAGCCGAGCGACTCGTTGAACGCTGCAACGGTGTGCTCGAGGTTGATGATGTGAACCTTGTTGCGGGCACCGAAGATGTACTGCTTCATCTTCGGATTCCAGTAGCGGGTCTGGTGTCCGAAATGAACACCGGCCTGCAGCATTTCCTTCATGGAAACCTGGGTCATGGTCGTACCTTGCATTGTCAGGGTTGAGCCTCCACGTACCCCATGTGCCGACCCGCATGACGGCTCTCGCCGTCTCGGGCACCCCGGATCATGTGTCGGTGCGTGTGTGTGTTCGGATCCACTCGCCCGGTGCCCGCCCGACATGGGCGCGCCTTCCGCGGTGGCATCCCTCCCCGTGCGGACCAGGTCCACTGCGGGGCGGGCGGCTTTATACCACAGCGGCACCGCGACCGGAAGGCGTGAGCATCCCGTTCCCGAATTTTGCCAGGGGCATACCCGCGTCATGGCCCGACACTGGTTTACAATGCCGAACGCGCGCACCACGAACATCGACACCACGCGAGGCGGAACCAGACCCCAGCATGAAGAGTGAACCCAATCTGCCGGCAGGACTGATCAAGGGTCCAGCCGAAATCGAGCGCATGCGCGTCGCCGGGCGTCTTGCCGCGGACGTGATCGAGATGATCACACCATGCGTGCAACCCGGCATCAGTACCGGCGAGCTCGATCGTATCTGCCATGATTTCATCGTGAACGTGCAGCGGGCGGCCCCTGCACCATTGAACTACCACGGTTTTCCGAAATCGATCTGCACCTCGATCAACCAGGTGGTATGTCACGGCATTCCCAGCGACAAGCGCATATTGAAGCATGGCGACATCATCAATATCGACATCACCGTCGTGAAGGACGGATTCTACGGCGACACCAGTGTGATGTTCCTGATCGGGCGCCACGAAGCGCACGCGGAGCGTCTGGTGCGCATCACCCAGGAATGCCTCTACCGGGCGATCGAGGTGGTACGCCCTGGCGCGCACCTTGGCGACATCGGCCACGTGATCCAGCAGCATGCAGAAGCCAACTACTACTCGGTGGTGCGTGAGTACTGCGGCCACGGCATCGGCAGTCAGTTTCACGAGGAGCCGCAGGTACTGCATTACGGGCGCCCCGGCACCGGCATGGAGCTGCGCGAGGGCATGACCTTCACCATCGAGCCGATGATCAACGCCGGCAAGCGCCACACCAGGCTGTCGCAGCGCGACGGCTGGACGGTCGAGACCCGCGACGGCCGCCTCTCGGCACAGTGGGAGCACACGCTGCTGGTGACACCCGGCGGCTGCGAGGTACTGACCGCGCGCCCCGGGGAGCCGTGGCGCGCAGCGGACTGAGACAATGTCCGCACACGCGGGACTGCACGATGGCGAGCAGCTCGCCGCACGCCTGGCCGCCGGTACTGCTCTGCTCGTGGCGGTGCGCGAGCAGATCGCGCAGATCGGCACCGAGCTCGATCAGCGCTTCGTCGCCGAGGAGGACATCCGCACACTGGTACGCGAACGGGCGCTGCGCATCGATGTGATTCTCGGCTGCCTCTGGCGCCACCACGGGCTTGCGATGGATCCACAGATCGCACTGCTCGCCGTGGGTGGCTACGGCCGTGGCGAGCTGCACCCGCACTCCGACATCGACCTGCTGGTACTGCCGAGCGACGACGCGGCCCGCAGCCGGCACAGGGAAGCACTCGAATCATTCGTCACCTGTCTCTGGGACACCCACCTGACGATCGGTCACAGCGTGCGCACACCGGGTGAGTGCCGCACTGCCGCCGCAGCGGATATCTCCATCGCCACCGCGCTGATGGAGGCACGCACGATCTGTGGCGACGATGCGTTGCGCGAGCAGCTTCTCGAGGCAACCGGGCCGGAACAGATCTGGCCAAGCGCCGGGTTTTTCCGCGCCAAATGGAACGAGCAGAAGTCGCGCCACCACAAGTTCAACGACACCGAATACAACCTCGAACCAAACATCAAGGGTTGTCCCGGTGGCCTGCGTGACGTGCAGACCATCGGCTGGGTGGCAAAGCGCCATTTCCACGCCACCAGCACACTCGAGCTGGTTTCCCGCAGTTTCCTGACCCGTGCCGAATACGACGCGCTGATGCGCGGGCAGGACTTCCTCTGGCGGATCCGCTATGGCCTGCACATGCTCGCCGGGCGTGCCGAAGACCGCCTGCTGTTCGATCATCAACTCAGCCTGGCGCGCCTGTTCGGCTACACCGACGACGAACGCGGGCTCGGCGTCGAACACTTCATGAAGGATTATTTTCGCTGCGTGCTGCGTCTCGGCGTGCTCAACGAGATGCTGACCCAGCTCTTCGACGAGGCGATCCTGCGTGCCGGGGAGCCCGCGGAGGTGCGCGAGATCAATCTGCGATTCCGCACCTGCAACGGCTACATCGAAGTCACCCACGATGCGGTGTTTCGCGAGGAACCACGCGCCCTGATCGAGATGTTCGCGCTGATGGCGCAAAACGAATTCATCGAGGGGGTACGCGCGACGACCATCCGCCTGGTGAGCCATTCCGGCCATCTGATCGACGACACACTGCGCAGCGACCCACTCGCCAGCCAGCTGTTCCTGCAGCTGCTCGCCGCTCCCTGGCACCTCAGTCTGCCGCTCGAGTGCATGAAGCGCTATGGCGTGCTGGGGCGCTTCATCCCTGAATTCGGACGCATCATCGGCCAGACGCAGCACGATCTGTTCCACGTGTATTCGGTCGATTCACACACGATCCGCGTGGTGAGCAACATGCGCATGTTCCTGCAACCGGACGCGCGCGAGGAATTCCCGATCGCCGCACACGCGATGAAGCGCATACCGCGTCCCGAACTGTTGTATCTGGCCGGACTGTTCCACGACATCGCGAAAGGACGTGGTGGCGACCACAGCAAACTCGGCGCACTCGATGCAGCAGCCTTCTGCCAGCGCCTCGGGCTCAGTCCGCGTGAAACCCGACTCGTCGCCTGGCTGGTACGCAACCACCTGGAGATGTCTGCCACCGCGCAACGCAAGGACATCTCGGACCCCGGTGTCATCGAGACCTTCGCTCACCTGGTTTCGGACCAGCTGCACCTCGATCATCTCTATACGCTGACCGTGGCAGACATCATGGCCACCAACCCGACGCTGTGGAACAGCTGGCGCGCCAGCCTGCTCCACACGCTCTATGTGCAGACCAAGCGCACCTTGCGCCGCGGGCTCGAAAACCCCATGGACCGTGGCGAATGCATCGCGGAAACCCGTGCTGCGGCCCGGGCCCTGCTCGAGAACGACGGCATCTCGACACAACGCATCGATGCGCTGTGGGCGCACATGGGGTCGGACTACTTCCTGCGCGAGACAGCGGCCGACATCGCCTGGCACACCGGCGCAATCCTCGCTCGCCCCGACACGACAACACCGGTCGTACTGACCAAATCGATCGGCAGCCGCCTCGACCTGGTCACACAGATCTTCATCTACACACACGATCGCGACCACCTGTTCGCGGTGATCACCGCCACCATGGAGCAGCTTGGGCTGAACGTGCTCGGTGCACGACTGTACTCATCGGCCGACAACCACACACTGGACACCTTCTTCGTGCTCGAACGCGACGGAAGCCCGATTCCCCCTGATGGGCCACGCGCGGCGCAGATTCGCGAGACACTGAAGACACGCCTGGCCGGCACCGAACACTTCATCGAGATCGTCGAACGCCATACACCGCGAGCACTCAAGCACTTCGCAACACCGACCGTGACACGGCTCACGAGCGCCGCATCCGGCACCCACTCGATCCTCGAGGTGATGACCCCGGATCGCGCCGGTCTGCTGGCGCGCATCGGCCGCGTGTTCCTCGCCTTCGGCATCAAGGTGCGCACCGCACGCATCACCACGCTTGGCGCACGCGTCGAGGATGTCTTCTTCATCACCGATGCATCACAGCGCTCGATCGACGACCCCAAGGTCGCCGAACGACTGCAGCAGGCGATCCGCGAGGCACTCGATCGCGAGGAGACCGCACTGGCCCCGGATACGGGAATGCGCAACACCTGAGCCGATCACCACACAGCAGCACTTCGCCCCGCCAAGGATTCACAGCCCAGCGGCATTGCAGGTATAACTACCACCGAAACTCCCACACAGGCCGTCCAGGTGTCCACCACATACGCACCAGAATCCATGATCCTGCGCGATTCGCTCGCCAGCACCGAACGGCTGCTCTCGAAGACCATCACGCACGCCGAACGGCTGCAGGCGAACGATGTATTGCCCGACCTGGAGCGCTGCGCCCTTGCTGCAGCACGCGCAGCAGACTGCCTTGCCGCCGACTGGAAGGGCGAGCGCCATGAGCTGCTCCACGACCTGCGCAACCACATCGGCGCAATGAGTGGCTATCTGGAACTGTTGCTGGAAGATCGCGAGACCTTCGACCGGAACCTGCTCGTCGAGCTCGACACACTGCACGCGCGGGTCGGTGAGCTGCTGGCGGCAAGCGCGCCCGATGCCAACACCGCGCTGACGCGCATCCGGATGCTGCCACCCGAGGAGCGCGGCACGCTGCTGGTGATCGACGACACCGAACTCAGCCGGGAACTGCTGGGCCGCTATCTGCACCGTCAGGGCCATACCGTGCTCTCGGCAGCATCGGGTGCCGAGGCGCTGACGGTCCTGGCCGAGCATGCGGTCGACCTGATCTTCCTCGACCTGGTGATGCCCGAGATGGACGGTCTGGAACTGCTTACCCGGATCAAGGCCGATGAACGCCTGCGTGCGGTACCGGTGATCATCGTCTCGGGGATCGCCGACAGTGAAGGCGTGATCCGCTGCATCGAAGCCGGCGCCGAGGACTATCTGTCGAAGCCATTCAACCCGACCCTGCTGCAGGCGCGCCTGAACGCCGGACTCGAGCGCAAGCGCTGGCACGATCGCGAGGAGTCCTATCGCAGCGAACTCGAACGCAACCAGCGGTTCATCCGCAACACCTTCGGCCGCTACCTGTCGGACGAGATCGTCGATGCGCTGCTGGAAACCCCTCAAGGCCTCGATCTCGGCGGGGTGACCTGCAAGGTCACGATCCTGATGGCCGATATCCGCAACTTCACCCACATCTGTGAAAATCACTCGCCACAGCAGGTGGTCAAGCTGCTGAACAACTACCTCGGTGAAATGTCGGGCGTGATCATGGAGCACGGCGGCACCGTGGACGAGTTCATCGGCGACGGCATCCTGGCCATCTTCGGTGCACCACTCACCCGCGAAGACGACGCCTCACGTGCAGTCCACTGCGCGCTGGCCATGCAGGGTGCCGTGCAGCACATCAACGCACGCAATCATGCACTCGGACTTCCCGCCATCGGTATCGGCATCGGCCTGAACACCGGGATCGTGGTTGCCGGCAACATCGGCTCGGAGCGGCGCAGCAAATACGGCGTGGTCGGCCACGCGGTGAACCTGACCGCACGCATCGAATCCTATACCACTGCGGGCGAGGTGCTCGCCTCGCAAAGCACCGTCGACGAGGTCGGCACGGGGCTGCACACGGGGCGCTGCCTGCACACGCGCCCCAAGGGCATGGCTTCCGAGGTCACCGTCCACGCAATCATTGCGCTGGATGCTGCAGAGTCCGAGGCAACGGAAGGAGGACCATCGACGTGACACGCATCCTGCTGGTCGAGGACAACGAAATGAACCGCGACATGCTGTCGCGCCGCCTGGCACGCAAGGGTTTCGAGGTACTCACGGCAATCGACGGTGAACAGGCGGTCAGCATGGCACTCGGCGAGAGACCCGACATCGTGCTGCTCGACATGAACCTGCCACTGAAGGATGGCTGGGCTGCGGCACGCGAGATCCGCGCCGACGAACGTGGCCGGACGCTGCCGATCATCGCCCTCACCGCACACGCCATGTCCGACGACCGGGGGCGTGCACTCGAGGCGGGCTGCGACGATTACGAAACCAAGCCGCTCGACTTCGCACGCCTGCTCGGCAAGATCGCTACACTGCTCGAGACGCGTGGCGAATTCTCGCCATGACACTGCTGCAGCGGCTGACGATTGCCATCTTCGGCGTGCTGCTGCTGTTTGCGATCAACGTGGTGGCGTTCGCGATCGGCAACAGCATGATCCGCGAGTCCCTCGACAAGGTTGGCGATGCGGTCAAGGGTCAACTCAACGCCAGCACGCTGCGCCAGTCGCTGGACAGCCTGAACAACAAGCTGCTGGTGCTGGCAACGCTGCGCGAATCGGGGAGGCAGGATATCTCCGCTGCCGAAACCGAGCGCGTGCGAGGTGAAATCACCGCACTGCGCACGCTGGTGCTGCGCATGGAACGCAACGCCAACGAGGACTCACTACCGGTACATGCGATCCTCGTGCGCGAGACCGGCACGTTGTTTCACGACTGGGAAGGACTGCTGCTCGACCTGCACCAGCCGACGCCGGCGGGCCAGGGGGAGTCGATCAGCGAACTCCGCACGACGTACACGCACGCCGTGCAGGCACTGGCCGCCTTCGAGGCGGCGATGATCGGCGTTTCACGCAACGAGGGCCTGCAGGTCGAGAAGACCGGCAAGGTGATCGGCAGGATCACGATCCTCGTGTTCCTGAGCTCGATCTTCTTCACCAGCTTTCTCGGCTTCCTGCTGATCCGTCACACCAAGGAATCACTGCGACGCCTGATCGTGGGCACCGTGCGCATCGGCCGTGGTGATCTCGACTACCGCATCACCGTACCCGTGAACGATGAATTCGGCCAGCTCGCCCGGGCGTTCAACAACATGTCGGCAAGACTGCGCCATGCGGTGCAGGAAGTACGCGAGGCAAAGGAGCAGGCCGATCGTGCGAACGCTGCAAAAAGCAACTTCCTGGCCAACATGAGCCACGAGCTGCGCACACCACTCAACGCGATCATCGGCTACAGTGAAATGATGGTCGAGATGGCCACCGAGGAGGAGGACCTTGGTGCGGCGGAGCTCACCGGGGACATGCAGCGCATCCTGATCGCCGGCCGCCACCTGCTGTCGCTGATCAACAATGTACTCGATCTCGCGAAGATCGAAACCGGCAAGATGACGCTGTATCGCGAGTCGTTCGACACCATCGAGGTACTGCACGAGCTCGCCGCGACGATGCAGACCCTCGCCGAGCACAATCACAACACCATCGTGATTGCGCCGGCCGCTGACGTGAATGCCCTCATCGTCAGCGACCAGACGCGCTTTCGCCAGATATTCACCAACCTGCTCAGCAATGCGTGCAAGTTCACCAGGGACGGCACCATCACGATCGAGATCGGCAAACTCGAGCGCGCCGGCAACCCCTGGCTGCGGTTCCAGGTACGCGATACGGGCATCGGCATGACGCCCGAACAGCTCCACGCGGTATTCGATGCCTTCGTGCAGGCAGACTCCTCGACCACCAAGAAATACGGCGGCACCGGACTTGGACTCGCGCTGTGTCGTGAGTTCTCCACGCTCCTTGGTGGCACCATCGATGCCGCCAGCAACCCGGGACACGGCAGCGTGTTCACGGTCGAACTGCCCGTCGACGCGCTGGCTCTGCCACAGACGCTGGGCAGCGTCACGGCACCAGGCACACGCGCGGCGCCATCCCCATGCACGGAGAGCAAGAGTGCTCGGACGGTGCTGATCATCGACGACGACGATGACGCGCGTGAACTCTGCGCGCGTACCCTGCGTGCCGAGGGATGTCGTGTCATCGAGGCTGCCAGCGGTGAAGAAGGCCTGCGTCTCGCACACGAGTGCCGACCCGACCTGGTCGTGCTCGACCTGGTCATGTCCGGCATGGACGGATGGGAAGTGTTCTCGGCGCTCAGGGAAAGTGAGGAAACGCAGTCTGTTCCGATCATTCTGCAGTCGATGCTCGATGCACACGACCAGGCACGCGAGCGCGGTGCTGCCGCATTTCTGCGCAAGCCGATCGACAAGCACCTGCTGGCAGCGACGCTCGATCGCCTGGTTCCCAGCACCCCGGTACTGGCAGATTCGCGCACCGAACAGGCGGGACACAGCAGCACGGACGCGCCGCTCAATCCCTCCCCACACTGAGCGCACGCAGCTTGCGGATCAATTCCTCGCGTGCCGCGAGATCACTGCGCAAGGCGCGGTTCTCCCTGTGCAACGTCGCCAGCTCGCGCGCACTCGACGCCAGCGCCCGCAGAATCACAACATCCACCCCGAACTCATCGCGCAAGGCATGTTCACGCACATGCCGTTCGAATTCGCCAAGCAGGGATTCCGCCGCCTGCGGGTCGGTGAACACCGACGCCGGCAAAACGCGCAGCAGCGCCATGCCGAGCAGTGCCTGTGCCCGCTCTCGGGGCGATGCAGTCCCGGTGGCAACACTTTCCCACTCGCGCATCGCCACAGCGTAGTCACCCTGGTCGAATGCCTCCTGCGCCGCGTGCAGCATCACTGCCGCCGCCTGCATGGCCTGCGCAGAATCGGGATTCTCGACGGTCTGGGGGCTGTCGGCTGGCGCTTCGGCAGCCACTTCCGGCTCAGGCGAAGCGGGTTCGAGCGGCGGCTGACTGCCGCAGGCACCCAACGCGATCAGTGCCAGCGCAGCAAGCGGCACCTGCAGCCGACACGACGAGCTCCGTACCCGCAGTGCACCGCGCATCGGCTCAGCCCTGCGGTCTCATGTGCGGGAACAGCAGTACATCGCGAATCGACGGCGAATCGGTGAGCAGCATCACCAGCCGATCGACCCCGATGCCGACACCGGCCGTAGGCGGCATGCCGTATTCCAGTGCGGTAATGTAGTCGGCGTCGTAGTGCATCGCTTCGTTGTCCCCGCCCTCCTTCATCGCAACCTGTTGACGGAAACGCGCCGCCTGGTCCTCGGGGTCGTTCAGCTCCGAGAAGCCATTGGCAATTTCACGCCCGCCGATGAACAGCTCGAAACGATCGGTGATGAAGGGATCGGCGTCGTTGCACCGTGCGAGCGGTGAGACCTCGGTCGGGTACGCAGTGACGAAGGTCGGCTGGCGCAGCTTCGTCTCGACCGTTTCCTCGAAGATCTCGATCTGCACCTTGCCGAGCCCCCAGACGGGGTTCACCTCGATTCCCAGGGAACGCGCCACCGCACCGGCACGCTCGATCGAGGAGATGTCCTCTCGCGCCAGCGTCGGGTTGTGGTGCAGGATCGAATCGAACACGGTGATCCGCTCGAAGGGTTTTCCGAAATCGTACTGCTCACCCTGATAGTCGATCAATGTATTGCCCGTGGCACGCAGGGCTGCCTCGCGCAGCATGTTCTCGGTGAGCCCCATCGCCTCGCGGTAGTCCACGTAGGCCCAATACAGCTCGAGCATGGTGAACTCAGGGTTGTGGCGCGTCGACAGCCCTTCGTTGCGGAAGTTGCGGGCCACCTCGAACACGCGCTCGAAGCCGCCGACCACCAGGCGCTTCAGGTACAGCTCAGGCGCAATACGCAGGAACATGTCCAGGTCGAGCGCATGATGATGGGTCACGAACGGACGCGCCGCCGCACCACCGGGGATGACCTGCATCGCCGGTGTCTCCACCTCGAGAAAATCGCGGTCGGTCAGGTAGTCGCGCAGCGCATCCAGCACGCGCGAGCGGGTGCGGAACACGCGCCGCGTCTCCTCGCTCATGATCAGGTCGACATAGCGCTGGCGATAGCGCTGCTCGCGATCCGCCAGGCCGTGATACTTGTCCGGCAAGGGACGCAGCGACTTGGTCAGCAAGCGTGCCGCTTCCATGTTCACGTACAGGTCGCCCTTGCCCGAGCGTGCCAGCACACCGCTCGCCCCGACGATGTCACCGATATCCCAGGTCTTGATCTCGGCCAGCACCTCGGCAGGCAGCGCCTCGCGGTTCACATAGAGCTGGATCTGCCCACTGGTGTCGGCAATGACCAGGAAGGTGCCACGCATGCGCATGATGCGCCCGGCAACGCTCACCCGCCGGCCCAGGCGCTCGAGCTCACTGCGATCCTGGGCGGCATGTTCGCGCTGCAGCTCGTCAGCATAGTGTTCACGGCGAAAATCGTTCGGAAACGCATTGCGTATCCGGCGGATCGCGTCGAGCTTGGCGCGGCGTTCCGCAATCAGACGGTTTTCGTCACGCGGTGCCGGGGTGTCGGTGTTGCTCATCGTGCATGTTTCCTGGTGATCACAGCCCAGCCTTCAGCGAGGCCTCGATGAAACGGTCGAGATCGCCGTCGAGCACGCCCTGCGTGTTGCTGGTCTCGACACCGGTGCGCAGATCCTTGATCCGTGACTGGTCGAGCACATACGAACGGATCTGGCTGCCCCAGCCGATGTCGGATTTACTGTCCTCGAGCGCCTGCAGTGCGGCGTTGCGCTTCTGCAGCTCCATCTCATAGAGCTTCGCGCGCAGCTGCTTCATTGCAAAATCGCGGTTTGCATGCTGCGAGCGCTGCGACTGGCACTGCACGACGATACCACTTGGCAGGTGCGTGATGCGCACTGCCGAATCGGTGCGGTTCACGTGCTGGCCACCCGCGCCGCTGGCGCGATAGGTGTCGACCCGCAGCTCTGCCGGGTTGATGTCGATCTCGATCGAATCATCGATTTCCGGCGACACGAAAACCGACGCGAACGAGGTGTGTCGCCGATTGCCGGAATCAAAGGGCGACTTGCGCACCAGGCGGTGCACACCGGTCTCGGTACGCAGCCAGCCAAAGGCGTATTCGCCCTGGAAATGGATCGTCGCACTCTTGACTCCGGCCACCTCACCCGAGCTGCATTCCATCAGCTCCGTGGTGAAACCTTTCTCTTCGCCCCAGCGCAGGTACATTCGCAGCAGCATTTCCGCCCAGTCCTGCGCCTCGGTGCCGCCCGAGCCGGCCTGGATGTCCACGTAGGCGTTGCCCGCGTCGTGCTCGCCGTCGAACATGCGGCGAAACTCGAGCTCCTCGATGCGCCGCTCCAGGGCGGACACATCGGCCTCGAGTACCCCGAAGGTTTCGCTGTCATTTTCGGCGGCGGCCAGTTCCAGCAGTTCCGCTGCGTCTCCCAGCCCTGCGCCAACGCCATCGAGCGTCTCCACCACCGTCGCCAGAGAAGCCCGTTCGCGCCCGAGTTCCTGTGCACGCTCGGGTTCGTCCCAGACGCTCGGCTCGCTGAGTTCGAGTTCGACTTCCTTCAGCCGATCCTTCTTGACCTCGTAGTCAAAGATACCCCCTGAGGCTCTTCACTCGTGAACCGAGGTCTTTCAACTGGCTCTGCAACGCACTGATTTCCATGCTGGCCGCTCCAGGGGCTGTATGAGGTATGGGAAAAAGGTGGCGTAGTCTACCTGCCGCCTGCCATCGGCTCCAGTCGGACCGAGCGGTGCAGGCTGCCACCGAGCGCACAGATCACCGAACCGACGACCACGGCAAGGCATGAAACAACGGCAGTCGGCGTGAGCGGCGTCGCTGCAAACCACCCTGGCAGCAGCAAGGCGCCGGCAGCCGCACCGAAAAGGGTGACGATCGGCTGCAATGCCAGCACGGCACCTACCCGTGAAGCCTGCCAGTGCCTGAGCGCCTCGGCAAAGGCGCCATAGCCAAACAGCGTGTTCAATGCCAGGAAGGCGAGCAGCGCCAGCTCACCGTGTGTCAAGGCAGTGACCACGGCGGGACTGCTCGCCGGCAGCAGCAACAAGGCACTCCACAGGTAGATTCCCATCAGCACGAGCTGCGGCGGCAGGTAGTGCAGCAGCCGCTTCTGCGCCAGTCCGTAGCCCGCCCACGCGACGGCGGCAATCAGCATCAGCACGACACCGATGCCGAACACCTGCACCTCGCCTCCCGCAACACGCAGGCGCTCGAGGCAGAACATGACGATCCCGCCAAGGAGCAGCACGAAGCCCCCCCATTGCAGGACACCGAAGCGCTCACCGAACAGCCACATGCTGCCGAGCATCAGCAGCACGGGCGCGACTTGCACCACGACCTGGGCGACCGGTGCCGCAATGTAGTGCAGGCTCTGGATATAGAAGAGCGAGTTTGCAACCAGACCACCGACCGCAAGCGCCAGCGGCAGTGCAGCAGCGAGCCACGCCCGCCACAACCCACGCAGACGGCCCTTGGCAGCAAAGAACACGCACAGAAACCCGCCGGCGAAGACAAAGCGGAACCAGCTGATGGTCATCGCGTCCATGTGCGCGACGAGCGGCGTCATTGCCAGGGGCACGGCACCCCACAGCAGCGCGGTGGTCAGCGCAAACACGAAACCAAGCCCGGCGCGATGCGTCATCGGAAACACTTCCGTTCGTCACTGGTGTTCCCCGAAGCCTGCACGTTCCGAACCCCGTCGCTGATCGATTGAAGGTGGCTGTGGCGCCAGGCCACGGGTGGACACCAGTGGTTCACCGTTGCTGCGGGAGCGTTGGCTGGCTTCTGGCGGGGCGATTGTAACGGCACTCAAGGCGCCATGCGTGCTGCATTACCACTACTGCCGCAGGAAAGCCTTCTGGCCGGACGTACTGCTTCCCTGCACCCGGACAACGGGCAGTGCTCAACCGGCAAAAAGACTGCGGTGATCCTGAAGGAACGTCTCGATCGATGTCGGCTTTCGCCCCAGCAGCATCTCGAGGTCGGGCAGCACGCGTCTGTCGTCCACCGAGTAGGCAGAGCCCATGTGCGCCAGGTCGAAGGCACGCCACGGCGGCATGCCGACCCGAACGAGGCGCGCCTCGAAAGTCGAGGGTGATACGGGCTCATACACCACGGTCTCGCTCATTACTGCCGACAGTGCCTCGGCCACCTCGGCGTAGCTGCGGGCGCACGGCCCGGTCAGCTGGTAGACCTTGCCGGCATGTGCCTTTGGCTCGCGCAGCACGGCTGCCGCCGCCGCACCGACATCACGCGCATCGACCAGTGGAAAACACTGCTCGGCCATCGGCGCCGACAGGCGCCGCTGCAGCCACACCTCGTCGGCAAAACGCAGCAGGTTCTGCATGAACAACTGGGGCTGCAACACCGTCCAGCCGAGGCGGCCCGCCTGCAACGCCTTGTCCACATGACGGTGATCGCGCAGGAAGCCGATTGGTGAGTGACGTCGCGCACCGATTGCCGACAGCCTCACGACGTGTGTGACACCCGCCTGCAGCGCATGGCGCAGAACGTCGCCCTGCAGACTGACCAGGTCCGGGCCGTCACGCCCGGTGAGAAACACCGTATCGATGCCTTCGAGTGCCCGTGTGAGCGATGCCCCATCCTCGAAGCTGCCCTGCACGACCTCGGCACCATCGAGCTTCGCTGCCTGCGCTGTCGTACGCACCAGTACGCGCACGGCCACACCGGCTGCGGCCAAGGTGTGTGCGACCACTCCACCGACCAGACCCGTTGCACCCGTCACCAGAATGCCCATGTCACACTCCTCCCGCACCTGCCGCTCGAATTCGGCAGCGCATGGCCTGCCTCGTGACATGGCGGTCCGCGCGGCTGAGGTACCCTGTCAGACCCGTGATCGATCGCAGCAGAGTATCTCACCGTGAACCATCGACATCCAACCATCGTCAGCCGCAGCCCAGCGCAGCCAGGCTCGCGACACGCGCTCCAGATCCCCGCGCGAGGCAATCCCCCGATCGAGCAGTTGGCAGGCTATCCTCGAATCGAGAATGCGCTCTGCCCACATCGCACCCCACCAGGTGCGTGACTGCGGGGTCGACAGACACCAGGTGCTCGATGTGGAGACCACCTCGGTGAACCCCGCCTGATGCGCCCACGAGAGCAAATGACGTCCGGCGTTCGGCTCGCCCCCATTGCTGCGGGCAAGCTGCTGATACCAGGCGAGCCACTCATCGAGTTCGGGCAACTGCGGAAACCAGACGAAACCGGCGTAGTCGGCATCCCGCGCAGCAACGGTTCCTCCCGGTCGGCACACCCGCTTCATCTCGCGCAGTGCCAGCACCGGATCGGCGAGATGCTGCAGCACCTGGTGCGCATGCACGATATCGAAGCTCGCTGGAGCAAACTCCAGCGCATGCGCATCGCCAAGCACGAAGTCCACGTTTTCCAGGTCCTGTCGTTCGACCTCGCCACGCGTCAGCGCAAGCGCCTCGGTGGAGACCTCGAACGCGGTGACGCGACCCGGCGATAGCCGCCTCGCAAGATCTGCCGTGATCGTGCCGACGCCGGAACCCACATCGAGCAGGCTTTTTCCCGGGCGGAGTTCCTCCAGCAGATAATGCGCGGAGTTCTCGACCGTACGGTTGTCGTGGGCACGCAGCACCGAACGGTGATAACCATGGGTGTAGGATGACGCTTCGCTGCTCATGAACCCTCCGCTGCCCCTGTCAATCCGTCATCCACGCATCGCAGATGTTGCGCATCACTGGTCAAACCCGGGAATGGGAACGCCGAAGGCACCGAGCAGCAGCACGAGGTTCAGTGCGAGCACGATGAGCACACCGGCGCTCGCCAGCACGCGCAGCGGCAGGCCAATCGTGAACTCACCCATCAGCGCACGGCGCGAGACGAACCACAGCAGCGGCAGCATCGGCACAGGCAGAGCAACCGACAGCACCACCTGGCTGAGGACCAGCGCCCGCGTCGTGTCCACTCCCATGCCGACGACGATGAACGCCGGCACCATCGTCACCACCCGGCGCAGCCAGACCGGGATGTGCCGGTGCACGAAACCCTGCATGATGAGCTGCCCCGCCATCGTCCCCACCACCGAACTGGAAATCCCCGAGGCGATCAGCGACACCAGGAACGCGCCGGCTGCCAGCGGACCGAGGAGCGGTGTGAGCGAATGGTAGGCCGTACCGATTTCCGCCACGTCGGGGTGCCCCTGATGGAAGGCTGCGGCAGCCATCATCACCATGGCAGCGTTGACCATGCCGGCAGCGCCAAGCGCCACCACCACCTCGATGTTGGAGTAGCGCAGCAGCCTGCGCTTCTCGACAAGCGTCGCATCCGGCACGCGCTCGGCAGCCAGACCCGAGTGCAGGAAGATCGCATGCGGCATGATGGTCGCGCCAATGATGCTTACCGCAATCAGCAGTGCATCGAGATCAGGCAGCGTGGGTGTCACCATCCCCCTGCCGGCGGCACGCCAGTCGACTGGCGCAATGAACAGCTCGATCACATAGCACAGGCTGATGATCGCCACGAAAGTGCCGATCATCAGTTCCATGGGCCGGAAACCTCGCCCGGCCAGCACCAGCAGCAGGTAGGTGATGAAGGCGGTCACCCCCATCCCCCAGATCAGCGGCATGCCAAACAACAGGGCGAAACCGATTGCACCGCCAAGGAACTCTGCCAGATCGGTTGCCATCGCGGCGATCTCGGCGAGGATCCACATCACCCAGACCAGCTTGCGCGGCAGATGGCCACGGCAGACCTCGGCAAGGTTGCTGCCCGTGGCAATGCCAAGCCGTGCCGACAGCGCCTGGAACAGCATCGCGATCAGGTTCGCTGCAACGATCACCCACAGCAGTGCAAAACCGTAGTGGGCACCCGCCTGGATGTTGGTCGCGTAGTTTCCGGGGTCGACGTAGGCGATCGAGGCAATCAGCGCGGGGCCGAGAAAGAGCAGGAAGGAAAACGGACCACCGCGTCCCGCCAGCGCCGCACGGATGCGTGCTGGCGTGTGCGCGCTCAGCCCGATGTCCGGCAGCGGCCGGCTGCCGGCTCGAACCCCCGTCAGCGTATCGGGTGGGGAATCCATCACTCGCGCCCTGCTGAATCACCCAGCCGGTCGCAGCCGCCCGGCCGTGCGCGCCTCATTCGCGAGGGCAAGTCATGGATCCTTGCGCTCCAGCGCCTCGAGCGCTGCCAGGTCGAGCTGATCCATGGCCTTGCGCACCACATCGATCGACACGCCCATACCCTCCACACTGACCATCAACCCGTTTCCGAGGATCACCTTCGCCTCGGCGTTGCTGCCGTCCTTCTGGTATTCCTCCTGCAGGGTACGCCCATCCGACTGCCACGTTTTCGCAACGTGTCCGTCGCTTTCGGTCTCACCCTGCACCAGGCCGGCCAGCTGCGCCAGGGCACTGAACCCGCCCATGTCGACGACCTCGACATGCAGCTGCCTGTCATCGCTGCCGTAGTCGGCCTGTGCCTGGCTCATGGCCATACCCATGGCCCGGCTGTCCTGCACCTCCAACCCGGTGCGCGACAGACCAGCGAGCGTTTCAGGCAGTACCGCCTTGAGCGTCTGCACCTCGATCCGGCCCTGCGCTCCGCCCAGCGCCCCCATGGCGGCCGCTACTGCCTCACCCGCGGCAGTCGCCGCATCGGCTGGCTGACCTGACTGCTGCGCCTTCTCCATCCGCCGTGTGGCCTCCTCCATCCGCTGCGCCGCAGCCTCCAGCGCGGCGGTGTCGATGGTCATCTTGCCCTGCGGCGTGGTGATGGACACCACCTCGCTGCGCTGCCTCAGATGCTCGTGCGGCACGAACCAGCTGCTGACCACGCCAGCAAACAGGCCAAGCACGATACCGGCGATCATCACTACGGCGGTATACGCCAGCGATTTCTCGGGCGGGTTCTTCATCAGTACCGGCAGACCGGTGTAGATCAGGTAGATCGAATA
>CAZSYV010000006.1:0-54479 GCA_964610955.1 uncultured Klebsiella sp.
CCTGCAACCTTGCTGACACTGGAGATTACCGAAAGCACGCTGCTCGACAACATTGAGCGGACCATTGTCATCATGCAGGACCTCAAGGCCATGGGCGTGGGCTTTGCGCTGGATGACTTCGGTACCGGTTACTCCTCGCTCAGCCATGTCAAACGTCTGCCCATAGATCAGATCAAGATCGACAGATCGTTTGTGCGCGACATCCTGACCGACCCGAACGATGCGGCCATCTGCCGCGCGGTGATCGCGATGGGCCACAGCCTGGGGCTGCACACCCTGGCCGAAGGGGTGGAGACCGCGCAGCAGCGGGACTATCTGATGCGCGAAGGCTGTGCCTGTGCCCAGGGTTACTGGTATGCACACCCGATGCCGCAGACAGCCCTGTTCGACTGGCTGGCACAGCGCGGGTGATCGGGCGCCTGCTCGGATCGCCAGGTGCATCAGTTTGTGGTGAACAGGGCGTCACCAAGCAACTTGCGGTGGTACAGGAGCCCTCCACACGCCAACTCGATCTCCTTGGACTTGCGCGTCCACAGGTGCAGGTCCGTCTCCCACATGAAGCCCATGCCACCCAGCACCTGATGCGCGGCGAAGCAGGCGCGAGTGAACGCCTCGTTGCTGATGCACCTGGCTGCACAGGCCTTGGCGATTGCCCCGGGTGATCGCTCCAGTTCCGTGATTCCCTCGTAGGCGGCAAGTCGGGCGGCTTCCGTGTCGATCCATACGTTGGCAAGCAGGTGCTGTACGGCCTGGAAGCTGCCGATCGGGTGACCGAACTGGACACGCTGTCGCGCATGCTCCGTCGCCAGTTCGAGTACCCGCTGTGCACCGCCAGCGGCAGCTGCCGCCTGGAATACCGCAGTGCGCAGCAGGGCGGCGTCGACTGCTGCGCCAGTGTCTGAGCCGTAGAACAGGTCTTCCTCTGCGACTTCGACCGCATCGAAGCGCAGCTCGTACAGGTCGGGATGTGCCAGCGAGCGCAATGCGCTGCATTCGACGCCTCTGGCGGCCGGTGACACCATGACGAGCTGCAGCTGCCCTGATTCGGCATTGCGGGCGATGACCAGCAGCAGATCCCGGCTGGTGGCGTTCTCGACGAAGAGCTTGCACCCATCGAGCCACCATCTTCCCGAATGGGTGGTGAGTGTCGTGGTGCATGCCGCGGCATCCCAGCGGCCGTCGGCTTCGAATGCCGCCAGTGCGATCTGCACCCTGCCGCTGATCAGTGGCCCGAGCCAGCGACGGCACTGCTCGGCACTGGCGAGGTCCTGGATCAGCCAGCCGCAGCCGAGCACGCAATCGGCGAACGGTGTCGGGTCGCAGGCGCGTCCCAGCTCTTCCATCACCATGCCGATGGTGCTCCAGTCGGCGGCACTGCCGCCGTGGTTCTCGGCAAACGGCAGTCCGAGCCAGCCGAGCTCGGCCATCCGTGACCACACGCTGCGCGGCAGCGGTGCGTGCCGTTCACGCAGCGAGCGGAGCAGGGCAGGCGGGCACTCGGCCTGCAGGAAGCGCCGTGCCGCGGTGCGGATCTGCTGCTGTTCGGGAGTCGGTTCGAGTTCCATGTCTGCGCTTCGTGGTGGTTCAGCTGCGCGGCAGGCCGAGCCCGCGCTGGGCGATGATGTCGCGCTGGAGTTCGTTCGCGCCGCCACCAAAGCGCAGCATCGGCGCCAGCAGCCAGGACTGGGCGAGGTGACCCTGCGCCGGTACGTGTGCCGAACCGTACTCCAGTTGGCCACGCAGCCCGAGGATGCGGATTCCCTCGTCGGCGAGTCGCTGCTCGAGTTCCGATGCCAGTACCTTCTGTGCCGAGGCCTCGGCGTTCGGCACCTGTCCCTGGTCGATCATCCACGCCGACTTCAGGCACAGCAGCCGCAGCCGCTCGATGTCGAGGTGCAGCCCCACCAGACGATCGCGAACCACAGGGTCATCGATCCGTGGTGCAGTCCCACCAACGGCCTGGCGGCATTCGCGCACCAGGGTGTCGAAGTTGCGTCGCAGCTTCGTGTACTTGCCCATGAACACGCGTTCGAAATCGAGCGCAACCGCTGCGGTATGGAAACCCGAACCCGGTGTGCCGATCATTGCCGTGGCCGGCACACGTACCCCGTCGAGGAAGACCTCATTGGTGCGGATGCCTTCCATCGTATAGATCGGGCGCACGGTCACGCCGGGTGTGTCGAGCGGGAAAATGAACACCGACAGCCCCCTGTGACGCGGTGCATCGGGCTCGCTGCGTGCGAGCAGCCAGATGTGCGAGGCGTAGTGTGCGCCGGTCGTGAACACCTTCTGGCCGTTGATCAGGTAGTCATCGCCATCGCGCACGGCGCGTGTCGTGATGCCTGCCAGGTCCGATCCCGCCCCGGGTTCGGTGTAGCCGAGACAGATCTCCAGCTCACCGCCGAGAATGCGCGGCAGGTAGGTCTGCTTCTGTTCCTCTGTGGCGAGACGCATCAGTGCCATCGCCAGCGAGGTGATCGTGAGGTTGCCATAGTGGATGTCCTGCAGGTCGAGCTCGTGGTAGAAGATCGTCTGTTCGATCATCGAGCGGCCCTGACCACCGTACTCGCGTGGCCAGCCGATGCCCAGCCAGCCGCGCTCGCCGAGCAGGCGCAGGAACCGCTTGCCGAGTGGTCCGGGCGAGTGTCCCGAAGTGGCGATCTCGTGGCGCAGCTCGTCGCTGACGTTCTCGGCCAGGAACTGGCGGATTTCCTCGCGAAAGCGTTCCTGTTCCGGCGTGTGGCGAAAGTCCACTGGCTCAGCTCCGCCGCGGTGCAGGATGTGTGTTCGTGCCCAGCGCGGACGCGAGTGCTGCGCGTGCGGGTACATCGAGCGGCCGGTAGCCGCGCTCGCGTGGTGGACAGTACCAGACGGGATCCGCGCACTCCCACGCCTCGCGCCCGAGTTCACGCTTCAGCACCTTGTTGGTCGCGGTAAGGGGCAGTGCCGCCACGATGCGCAGGAACGAAGGCTTCCACTTGCTGCCGAAATCCGCCTGCGCGTCGAGGAAGCGTTCGAACTCCACGGGATCGAGGGTGGCGCCCGGCACCAGTTGCAGTGCGGCCATCACCCGATCGCCGACCAGGGGGTCCGGGACACCGTAGACGGCAGCCACGCTGACCAGCGGATGACGGACCAGGACCTGCTCGATCTGTATTGCCGCAAGGTTCTCGCCGTCGACACGAAGCCACTCGCTGTCGCGCCCCGCAAAGTAGAAGAAGCCGGCCTCGTCGCGGTAGGCGAGGTCGCCGCTCCAGTAGGCGTCCCCGCGCAGCCGCGCACTGCTGGCACCGGGGTTGTTCCAGTAGCCCTCGAAAAGCCCGCGGCCCTCGAGGTTGACGAGTTCGCCGATTGCTTCGTTGCCGTTCAGCAGGATCCCGTGTGCGTCGAAGCGTGCACGCGGGCACTCCTGGCCGGTGTCCGGGTTCAGCACGACGATCGAGGCCATGACGCCAACGCCGATCGAGCCGCGGGGTGTCTCGGGCGTGCGCAGCACGGTGATGCAGCCTTCGGATGATCCGTAGTTGTCGATCACCGGGCAGGCGAAGCGGCACGAGAATCTTTCGATGTCCACCTCGGATGCCTCGCTGCCGAAGGCGGCGCGCAGTGTGTTGTCGGCATCGTCGGCTCGCTCCGGCGTGGCGAGGATGTAGGCGAGTGGCTTGCCGACGTAGCAGAACAGCGTTGCACCGTAGTGGCGCACATCGTCGAGGAAGCCCGAGGCCGAAAAGCGGCGACGCAACAGGGCTGCACCGCCGGAGATCAACGGTGGCAGCAGACCCATCAACATGCCCGAGGAATGGAACAGCGGCATCGGCACATAGCTGATGTCGAGAGCGCTCATGTGCTGGCGTTCGACCAGCATCGCGGCGTTGCGCAGCACGCGCGCATGCGAGTAGATCACCGCCTTGGGTGCACCGCCGGTCCCCGAGGTGAAGATCAGACAGAACGGTGCCGAGGGGGCGGTCTGAACCGGCTGCAGCGGTGTGCAGCGGAAGGCGTCGAGCAGTGCGCTGAAACCGGGTTCGTCGACCACGTACAGGTGATCGCCAAGCGCGCCTGCGGGGTCTGGGTCCAGTTGCCTGCGATGGCTGCGTTCGGTCACCACGAAGGCACAGTCGGTGTGGCTGATGTCGCGAATGAGGTCTGCACCGCGACGTGTCGCATTCAGCTCGACCAGCGTGGCGCCTGCAAGCGCGCAGGCGCCGATCCAGAACACATGCTCGGGCGTGTTGTCGAGCAGCACGCCGACGTGGAACGGTCCATCGGGACGTCCGGCGTGCAGACAGGCTGCGCGCGCTGCGCTTTCGGCAAACACCTCTGCGCCACTCCAGACACCTTCCTCTGAGTACAGGGCGACCTGTGGATCGGCGCGTCGCGCCAGGAAGATGTCTGCGACCGTCTGCATTGTGCTGAACTCGCGGCTCAGGCGCTGGTGCGTGATGGCAACAGTACCGTTGCCTGCGCGGGTACCAGCATCTGCCCTTCGGCGCTCTCTTCCCAGATGTCGAGATCGACTGCTGCCCGGCCTTCCAGCAGGTACTTGCGACGCACCTTGCCGCGCAGCGTCAGTGGTTGACCGGGCAATGCCATGCCCCGGTTCGAGTACGAGAACTTCTTCAGGAAACCCGCCGGCCCCATCCAGTCGGTGACGTAGGCCGACAGCTGGGCGCCCTGCAGCGGGCCCTGGACCAGCACCTTCGGCAGGCCCTCGGACTGCGCGAACTTCTCCTCGTAATGGATCCGGTGCGCGTTGCGGGTCACCGCACTGTAGAGAAACATCTGGGTGGTGCTCACCGTGCGCGTGACCGGTGCAAGTTCTCCGCCTTCCTCGATGTCTTCGAAATAGCGCTGGGCGTGGGTGTCCATGCGTGTTCTCCGCGCTCAACGGTTGACGATCGTGTTGACCTCGACGGCCACCCGTTCGCCCCGTTGGTTGGTATAGGTTGCCTCGATCAGTACGAACACCGAGCTGCCGCTCGATCCGTGCCGTTCCTGGATGTCGAGAATCCGCGACTGGCGCGTCAGCACGTCGCCAGGGCGGACCGGCTCGAAGTACTCGACCTGGTAGCCGCCGAAGAGCTTGCGCCTTGCCTTCAGTGGCGGAAACACCAGCCCCGGCAGCTGCTGGGGGACGCCGTCATCGGAGAGTTCGTCGAGCGGAACATCGGTATCGAAGGGAATCGAAAGGAAGGCGGGTGGTGCGGTGATGCCCTCTGCCGTTGCGGTCGGGTCCAGCCAGCGCGGATTCAGATCGTCGGTCGCAAAGCAGAAACGCCTGATTTCGCCGACCGTCACCGGGTAGCCGGTAACCGCTTCGCCCCGCGTGCCGATTGTGGCAAGCGTGTCGTCGGTGAGCAGGGATTGCGCTGCAGCAGGTTCGGCCGTCGTCGTGGTACGTGCCCGTGCGTCCGCCGGGCGGTAGCGCAGCAGCGTCACCCGTTCCTTTTCATGGTGTTCGAACACCGGCTCGAGGGCCATGCCGATTGCAATGTCCGCCTCGGAGACCTCGACCAGCGTGGTCGTCAGGCGTGGCCCCTCGTCGAGTTCGACCACCGCGAGGTACTGTGGCACCTCATTGGCAAACAGGGGGTGCGTGGCACGACGCGAAATGGTGTAGGTGTAGAGGGTGCCGGTGCCGTGTGCCTGTCGCCAGTCGAGGTTCGACGAAAGGCAGTCGGGGCAGACCGTGCGCGGGTAATGAAACACGCCATCGCAGTCGCGACAGTGACGCAGCATCACCCGGCCCTCGTTCAGGCCGTTCCAGAACGGGCGCGTATCGGGAGTCGGGACGGGCAGGGGTTTGTTCACGATGCACCCTCCAGGATCAGTACCACCTGCTCGCTCATGATGCCACCGTTGCCTGTCACGAGGGCGCGATTGCACTCACGCACCTGATTGGTGCTGGCGCGCTGCATGATCTGGCGCGTGGCGTCGATCACATGGTGCATGCCACCGGCCATTCCGGTCTGGCCGAACGACAGCTGACCGCCGTGCGGATTGCAGGGGAAGTCGCCACGGTAGCTGAGGTCATGCCCGAGCACGAAGTCAGCCCCCTGTCCCTTCGGGCAGAAGCCGGCGTCTTCAAGGGTCATCAGTACGGTGATCGTGTAGCAGTCATAGATCGACACCATGTTCATCTGTGCCGGAGTTCGGTCGGCCATCGTGAATGCCTGTGCTGCGGCGCTTGCAATCGGGGTGTGCAGCAGGTCCCTGGCGTAGGTCGGGGTCTTGAAGGCGAGGCGCTCGCCGAAACCGCGGATCAGGACGGGCCGGTTGGCGGTGCGTGCGGCACGCTCGGCACTGGTCACGACCACGGCGGCGCCGCCGGCCACCGGCATCACGATCTCCAGCAGATGGATCGGGTCGGCGATCATCGGGCTCGCCAGCACCTCGTCGATGCTGAGTGGTTTGCCGTGGAACAGTGCGTCGGGATTTGCACAGGCACTGATGCGCTGGTCGACGGCGATCTTGGCGAGCGCACGCGCGTCGTAGCCGTAGCGCGCACCGTAGAGGTTCGCGATCTGTGCGTACCCGCAGTTCTGCGCCAGGTTCCCATAGGGAATGTCGAACTCTGCCTGGGGCGAGCCATACTCGTTGCTCGACGCGCCGAACGGGAACGGATACGGTTTTGGCTGCGGAGGTACCGGCAGCGGCCCCGCCGGGAAGGCACAGACGACGACCTCTGCGATCCCGAGTTCGATCGCAGCGGCGGCACGCCACACCGCCCCCGCAGCACTTGCGCCGCCGAGGTCGACGAATTCGGCGAAGCCGACCTCGACCCCGAGATACTCGGCCAGCGTCGCCGGTGCGAACATGCCGGTTTCGGGAACCGCCGAGGTGACCAGGCCGTCGACCTCGCTCTTGGCGATTCCCGCATCGCGCAGCGCAAGCTGCGCGAGCATCGCCCATTGCTGGATGCCGGAGAGCGGCTCGCCCTGCGGCTTCTTCTCCGGTTTCAGTTCGACATAGCCGGCGATCGCCGCTCGCCCCTGCAAACCCATCGAAGGCCTCACTCCGGCGTGTCGCCAGCTGCTGGAATCGTGTGAGGCATCTTCCACGTGGCAGTTGCGAAGTGCAATGGCTGCGATGGCTGAAGCCGGCCAGAACAGGATGGGTTCGATGTGGCGTCGGCCTGACGATGCAGGGGGTGCAGCTCCCGTATCGCGTGCTCACGAAATGCCCTATGCTTCCGCCGCGCCCAGATAATCAGCGAACCTGACCTGATCCGGCTTTACCGGGCCGTGTGAATAACGAAGGGTGCAGACAGCAGATAACAGTCATCTGACAGAACAGAATAAAGGGGAGTTGCATGAAACGTCCGGAAATCATCCGGTCGCTGGCGCTGATCGGCAGCGCCACGCTCGGAATCGGTGCTGCTGCGCCTGCCGTCGCGCAGGGTGCGCTGGAGGAGATCGTGGTCACCGCGCAGAAGCGCGAGCAGAATCTGCAGGAGGTGCCGATCGCGATCACAGCGCTCGATGCACACGCCCTCGAGGTGCAGAACGTCACCGATACCGACAGCTTCGCCAAGCTGGTGCCAAACCTGCACATCAAGCAGGGAACGACGGGCGTGATCACGATCGCGATCCGGGGTGTCAGCAACAATGACGGTGGCAACCCGGGATTCGAGAATGCGGTAGGCATCTACATCGACGGCGTCTATACCGGGCGTGCCGTCGGCTCGCTGTTCGATCTTGGGGACGTCGAACGCGTCGAGGTGCTGCGGGGCCCGCAGGGAACACTGTACGGGCGCAATACCATCGGTGGGGCGGTGAACTTCATCAGCAGGCGCCCGAGTGGCGAGCTTGCAACCCGTCTCAAGGTCGGCGTCGGCAACGAGAACCTGCGCTATGGCAACCTGAACGTCGATCTGCCCGCGATCGGCACCGCTGGCGATGGGCTTGGGGAGCTGCGTAGCCGGGTGAGCGTCTATGCGCGCAAGCGTGACGGCTTCACCGACAACGTGCAGCAGAACTTCACCACGGTGTCGCGTCCGATCGCGAACTTTGACGAGTTCGGCACGATCGACCGTCGCGGCGGCCGCCTGGCGTTCGACTGGGACATCCATGACGGACTGACGGTCATCTACGATTACACGAAGTTCAGGGCCGACGAGCACCAGAGACTTCTGCAGGTGATCGACGTCGTTCCGGGCGGTGGACGTCCTGCCGGATTCGAGAAATACATCCCTCACGGCCAGCCATCGAAGGGCAGCGCAAACGAGCCGGCGTTTTTCGACACGGATACCGATGCGCACGCCCTGCAGGTCAACTGGGATATCAACGACCGCCTGACGCTGCGATCGATCACTGGCTACCGCAAGCTGGACTCGCTCGATGGGCAGGATCTGGATGGCAGCGACACCAGCTTCTACGAGTCGATCCGTCTCCATGTCAGCAAGCAGTGGTCGCAGGAATTCCAGCTGGTGGGAAGCAGCGATCAGCTCGAGTATGTGCTCGGGCTGTATTACTTTGACGAAGACGCCGACAGCAACCGGGTGCAGCAGCTCAGCAATGCGGCGCTGCACCGGATCACCAATGCCTACATGGACAACGAGAACAAGGCGGTGTTCGGGCAGATCGACTACACGCCGTCGTGGAACGAGGCGCTGACGCTGAGCTTCGGTGCGCGCTACACGAAGGAAAAGAAGAACATGCCCCGCTATCTGAAGACCTATACCGGTGGCACCGGCAGATTTGCGGTCGAGGATCCGGGTCCGAACCTGCAGGTGCCGGAGCTCGATTTCAGCAATACCTCGGTGATGTTCTCGCCGTCGTATCAGCTCACCGATGACATCAGCGTCTACGCGCGCTACGCCGAGGGCTTTCGCAGCGGTGGTTACGACGGTCATGCCAGCAGTCCGGCCACGGCCCTGCTTCCCTATGATTCCGAGGAGCTCGAGAGCTACGAACTCGGCATCAAGTCCCGCTGGCTGGATCAGCGGCTTCAGCTGAACGCCGCTGCGTTCTACAGCGACTACACCAACATGCAGCTCACATCGTACAGCACGGCCACCGGACCCACGTCGGTGGTGCTCAACGCCGGCCAGGCCTCGTTGTGGGGAATGGAGATCGAGGCCGAGGCATGGTTGAGCGAGGGCCTGCGCGCCAGTCTCAATCTTGCCTATCTCGACTATGAGTTCGACGAGTTCGACATGGGTCCGGCGATCGGGGATGTATCCGACCGTGCAAAGATCAACAACGCACCGCGCAGCACCGCGAATCTCGCGCTTGACTATACCTTCCCCCCGATCGGTCCTGGCGAGCTTGCGCTGCACCTGAACTACAACTACTCGGAGCCGGCTCACGCGATTGCCATCAAGGCAAATGGCGATGCACCGAACTCCGAGATGAGTTCGCGGGGCCTGCTCGACGGCAGGTTGACGCTGCGCGACATCGCGGTCGGCACGGGTGGTTCCAGGCTCGAACTGGCCCTGTGGGGCATGAACCTGACCGACGAGGAGTACTACGACAACATCATCGACTTCTCCTCGTATCGTGCCGGAACGCTGGGTTGGCCGAGAACCTTCGGCCTGGAGGTCACGCTGGACCTGTAGGGCAGTCGTGGGTCGTCAACCCGTGTCGAGAGATGGCGACGGCCTCGCCGGGGGAGGCCGCAAGCCGCTGCACGAACGCACGTGGTACCCGGGCTACGTGTTGTTCGTGCTGTTGCTCGCGTACATCTTTTCCTTCATCGACCGCCAGATACTGAGCCTGATGGTCGGGCCGATACGGCGTGACCTGCAGATCTCGGATTTCGAGATGAGCCTGCTGCAGGGCTGGGCGTTCGCGTTGTTCTACTCGGTGATGGCCTTGCCGATCGCCCGCCTCGCCGATCGCCACAACCGACGTTCGATCATCGCCGCCGGCATCGCACTGTGGAGTGCGATGACGGTCGGTTGCGGGATCGTGCGTGGCTACACCGGCCTGTTCCTGATGCGCGTCGGTGTCGGTGTCGGCGAGGCGGCGCTGTCGCCGCCGGCATACTCGCTGCTCAGTGACTATTTTTCGCCGGCGCAGCTGGGACGCGCGATGGCGATTTTTGCGCTGGGGATCAGTGTCGGGGGAGGGACTGCGTACCTGATCGGAGGGGCAGTGATGCATCTGGTCAGTGAGGCCAAACCCCTCGTCCTGCCCCTGGTCGGTGCCATACGGCCATGGCAGCTCACCTTCCTCATCGTCGGATTGCCTGGCCTCCTGGTTGCGCTGATGATGCGCGGCATCCGTGAACCCGAACGCCGTGGCGCACTGATGGGTGCCGATGGCGAGACCAGCCAGCTCACCCTGGCACAGTTGTGGCGCTACCTGGCCGAGCGCTGGCGGCTCTATCTGTCCTTTCCGCTGGCAACCGCGTTGCTCGGGGTGTTCAGCTACGGTCTGATGGCCTGGTATCCGACGGTGCTGATCCGTACCTACGGCATGTCGATCGCCGAGGCCGGCACCTGGTTCGGGCTGACCTACCTGGTGTTCGGTACGGCCGGGACCTACAGCGGTGCACGCATGGCGGAATGGCTGGACCGACGCGGATATCGTGATGCCCACATACGCTTTGTCATGCTGGTGGCAATCGTCATGACGGTGCCTGGCGTGATCGGGCCGTTGATGCCGAATGCACCACTCGCGCTTGTTGCGCTCGCCCCGACGATCTTCCTGAAGTGCAGCTACTACGGCAGTACCAGTGCGGCGCTGCAGATCGTGACGCCGAACCAGATGCGTGCGCAGGTCACCGCCCTGCAGATATTCTTCGGCAACATCATCGGCATGAGCGTCGGGGCCTCGTCGATCGCGGTGCTCACCGATTTCGTGTTCCAGGACGACGCTGCGGTACGCTATTCGCTGGCCTGGGTCACGGCGGTGTTCTGCCCGGCCGGTGCGCTGGTGCTCTGGACCTGCCTGCGGCCCTACGTCGATGCGCTCGACGAGGAGGCCCGCCGGCGGTGAGCGCCGGGCGCCAGCGCACGAGCGGGGATATTGGGCAAGGGTAGCGCGGATGAAATCGGTGGAACAGGCAGAACTGCTGGCTGCCTTCCAGCAGCAGAGCCTGAAACTGATCAACAGCTTTCTGTCGATCCGTTCGTCGGCCTTCTTTCTGGTCGGCCCGGACATGCGCCACCGTGACCTGGTCACGCACAACCTCGCGCACCGTGAAGACGAGCGCTACCAGCGCCGTTACATGCACATGGATCCACTGAACCCGGCACATTACGAGCACTCGGGAGAAACCGTGGTTCACATGGACTCGATCATGGATCCCGCCGAGATCGAGGGCTCTGCGTACTATCGCGAGTTCCTGGAGCCGATGAAACTCCGCTATGTCGTCGATATGTTCCTCCGTGCAGAGGACAAGATCGTCGCGGTGATCACCATGCTCCGCGATACGGCGCAGGGCGCCTTCAGCATGGATGAGCTGGTGATCCTGCAGCGTCTCCAGCCGTTTCTCGAGTACGCCCTCGGCAGCGTCTACCTGCCCAGGCGCATCGCCGAACGCAAGAGCATCGCGCAGAAGTACCGGCTGACCGTCAGGGAGCTCGACGTGCTCGAGCTGGTGCTGGCAGGTGTCGGCAACAAGGTGATTGCCAGCGAACTGGCGCTCGGGCTGCCGACCGTGAAGTCGCACCTGCAGCATATCTACCGCAAGACCGGTGTTGCCGGTCGCACCGAGCTGATCTCGCGCATCGTTGCCGATCTGCACGTGCACGACTGGAGCCGCAGCGTCCTGCAATCCCATCCTTTTGGCTGATACCGCAGCGGCGCACGCCGGCGTAGGGTGTATCGCCATGACCGCCATAAACCTCAATGACAGGGTCGCACTGGTCACTGGAGCCGCGGGCGGCATCGGTGCAGCCGTGGCGCGTGCGCTTGCCGAGGCGGGTGCAATGGTGGTGGTGACCGATCTCGAGAGCGAGGCCACCAGGGCGCAGGCCGTACTCGCCGACATTGCTGCGGGTGGAGGGCGTGCCGAGTTCATCGCGCTCGACGTCGGCGATGAGCGCCACTGGCGCGATGCCATGGCCACGGTCGAGCGTCATCACGACGGGCTCGATGTGCTGGTGAACAACGCCGGTGTGGTTCTGGTGAAGCCGTTTGAGGAGGCTTCACTTGATGAACTGCACTGGATTTCGCGCATCAATATCGAAGGCACGTTTCTTGGAATCAGAAGCGCGCTGCCGCTGATGAAGCCGCGTGCGGTATGCCGGGCAGCAGGCGGGTCGATCGTGAACCTCTCCTCGGCAATGGGCATCAAGGGGTATCCGTTTGGATCGCTCTACAGCATGACCAAGGGCGCGATCCGCCTGCTGAGCAAGTCGCTGGCCCTCGAGTTTGCGCAGCTCGGCTACAACATACGCGTGAATTCCCTGCATCCCGGGCTGGTGGATACCACGATGGTCGTACGCGAAACCGAGAAGCTGTCACAGCTTGGCGTGATGGGCACGAGCACGGCTCAGGAAATGCGCCAGGCCTTCGAGAGGCTCAACCCACTCGGCAGGCTGGGCACCGTCCAGGAGATTGCCAATGCGGTATTGTTCCTTGCATCCGATCTCGGTACGTTCGTGAACGGGGCGGAAATGACCGTGGATGGAGGGGAAACGGCGCAATAGTTTCGTGGGCTCCACCATGCGGTGAGCTCCGGGGCGAACACGAGGGTCGGGGTGCAGACTCCGGGCCGGATGACGACAACCAGAGAGCGGAGACGTCCCATGAGAAGAAACTCCAACAATCGGCTGCTGTGCCGGGTGCTGCCGCTGGCTGCCCTTGTCGCGACCATGCCGGCGTATGGCGCGGTCCTCGAGGAAATCGTGGTCACCGCGCAGAAGCGTGAACAGAGCCTGCAGGATGTCGGCGTGTCGATCACCGCATTCACCGGCGAGCAGATACGTGAACTGGGCTTCACCAGTTCGCTGGACGTCATTGCACAGACTCCGGGGCTGAGCTTTGGCACACCGACCGGTGAAGGCAACAACGCCTCGCTGACGCTGCGCGGTGTGGGGTTGTCCGATTTCAACGACAACAACGAGGGGCCGGTCGCCGTCTACGTCGATGACGTCTACGTCAGCGCGCTGTCGGGTGTGACCTTCCAGCTGTTCGATCTGGACCGCATCGAGGTGCTGCGTGGCCCGCAGGGAACCCTGTACGGACGGAATACCACCGGTGGATTGATTCATTTCCTCAGCGCCCGCCCGACCAAGGAAACCGACGGCTATTTCGAGCTCACGCTCGCCGAGAACCAGCAGATCAAGGCGGAAGGCGCACTCAGTGGCTCGCTGGCCGAGAACCTTCAGGGGCGGCTGTCGCTGGCAAGCAACCGCTACGATGGCTACGTCCACAATCGCAACCCAGGGCATCGTGATCCGAACGATGCGGACAACAAGGCCGCCCGATTGCAGCTCGCGTGGCAGCCGAGCGACAGTGTCGATGTGCTGCTGAATGCCCACAGATCCAAGAATGACGCACGAATGGGTGCGTGGCAGCACGAGGCCACGTACTCCCCCGACGGGGGCGTCACCTCGCTTGCACTGCCAGCGGATGTCGACTGGTACGGCTCGTGTCCTGGATGTGATGCCTTTGGCTACCGGGATCGTGATGGTGACCCCTGGTCGGGTGAGTACGATCGTGACGGCGTGCTGCTGATCGAGAACAAGGGTGGATCGCTCAACGTGAAATGGAGCGGTGATGCCATGAGCTTCACCTCGATCACGGCATTCGAGAACTTCAAGAGGTACTACGAGGAAGACACCGATATCTCGCCGGCGCCCGTGATACACAACACCTACGGTGCGGACATCGACCAGTTCACGCAGGAATTCCGCCTTGCCGGGGAGAGTGACGCGCTGCACTGGCTGACCGGCCTGTACTACTACGACCAGAAGACCGATGGCGACTTCCAGATCGATGCCAGCGGCATCGACTACATCATTGGCGATGCGCACTACCGCCAGAAGACCAAGTCCTGGTCGGCGTTCGGGCAGCTCGAGTACAACCTGAACGACAGCTGGACGGCACTTGCCGGACTGCGCTACACCAAGGAGAAACGCGAGCTGCGCTACCTCAGCAAGGAGCTCAACGGACTCCTGCCGCCTGGCGACAACACGATGTACGACTACGATGACGACATCACGAAGCGTGATGTCACCGGCAAGCTGGAGCTCGACTGGCGTCCGGTCGATGGCGTGCTGCTCTACGGTTCGGTGTCGCTCGGCGCGAAATCGGCTGGATTCAACACCGGGATGCTCGATGAGACGGGGGTGTTCGGCGCAACCGTGCGAGCCGACGTGCCCTACGACGAGGAAAAGCTGACGAGCTATGAGATCGGCATGAAGGCGGATCTGTTCGGCGGCACTTCGCGCCTGAATGTCGCGGCCTTCTATTACGACTACTCCGACTATCAGGCCTTCGCCTTCGTGAACCTGAACCAGGTGATCTTCAATACCGATGCGAATGTCAGCGGCCTCGAGATCGAGTTCGTCACCCACCCGATCGAGGGGCTGGATATCCTGCTGGGCGCTGCGTTCCTCGACACCGAGGCAAAGGATATCCCCCTGAATGACGGCTCTGGCATCACGCGTGACCGCAAGATGACGCTTGCACCGGATTTTTCGGTGAACGGGCTGGTACGCTACGAGTGGCCGGCGCTTGGCGGTTTCCTGGCCACCCAGGTGGATTTCAACTACCAGGACAAGACGTACTTCGACATCCAGAACCACCCGATTTCGCAGATGGGACGCTATGGGGTGTGGAACGCACACGTTTCGTATGCGACGGGCGATCGGCGCTGGTCGATCGAGGCCTTCGTGAACAATATGTTCGAGAAGGAATATCGCGTGTATTCCTTCGACGTGACGAACCTGTTCGGCTTCAACCAGGTTGCGTGGGGCAAGCCACGCTGGGCTGGTGTGACGCTTCGCTACAAGCTGTAACACGAAACGGGGTACGGGCATCGGGAGGCCGGCCATCAGAGCGTTCGACGACAAGCTGTCCACGACACTGCTGATCTCTGCGGTGTACCCGCTGGGTCCGGCCGCATTGATCCTGATGCCGATGCTGGTGGGCGGCCTGATCGATGGCCGTGGCATCGGCGAGCAGCAGGCTGGCTATATCGCTTCCGCCGAAGGCATGGGAGTGGTCGTCGCCTCGTGGGTGGCGGTGCTGTGGGTGCGCCGGGTGTCGTGGACACGGGTACTCGTTGCGGGGTGTGCAGTCACCGCCGTGCTGAATCTCGTGAGTGCGGCCATGGCCTCGTATCACGGCCTGCTGGTGATGCGCTTCCTGGCAGGCTTCAGCGGCGGGACGATCTTCGCTTTGACGGTTGCAGCACTTGGTGACAACCGGCATCCGGATCGTGCCTTCGGCATCGCGCAGGTGGTGCAGGGTGCGTTGATGTTCCTCGCCTTCGCCGCCTCGCCGGCAATTCTCGAGCACTGGAGCGTCGCGGGGCTGTATGTGCTGCTTGCCGTGGCGGCGCTGGTGATGCTGCTTGCCGTGTGGCGATTTCCCTCGCAGGGCGCACGTCGCATCGCAGCCGCATCGAGTGGTGCTGCGGCGAGCAACCATGCTGCACTGATCTGGCTCGGGCTGATTGCCAGTTTCCTGTTCTTCGCCTGCGTGTTCGGTTTCTGGGCCTATCTCGAGCGTATCGGCCGGAGCGCAGGACTTTCCCTGGAATCGATCGGGTTTGCGCTCGGTGCCTCGCAGTTTGCCGCGATCATCGGTGCGGGGGCCGCTGCGCTCGCCAGCACGCGCTTTGGTCGTGCGCTGCCGCTGCTGCTCGTGATGGGCGGGCAGTTGCTGGTGCTGTGGATGCTGGTCGGTCGCTTCAGCTCGCTCGAGTTCTTCATCGGAGCCGGCCTGTTCCAGGCGCTGTTCGTCCTTGCGAACTCCTACCAGCTCGGGGTGATCTCGAAGATCGACGTGAAGGGCAGCTCGCTGGTGCTGGTCACCGGTTTTCAGGGGCTGGGTGCCGGTGTCGGGCCGGGAGTCGCCGCCCTGTTGATCGAGGGTGAAAGCTATGTGCGGATCAACCAGGCAGCGGCACTCGCCTGCGTGGTGGGCATCGTGATGTTCCTGTTCATCATCCAGCGCACACGACACCTCGCCAGTCCACTGGCAGGAGCAGACGACACGCCATCCCGGTCATCTGGCCCGGTTTCCGGCAGCCTCCGAGGTTAGGAAGAAGAAATGACAGCAAACTCTCCAGCCACTCCCCAGCCGATTGCACCGTACATTGCGATCGGCCTGTCGACCGTGGCCTACGGCATCGGTGCACGGGCACATATCCGCCATAACCTCGAGAACATCGAGGAAGCGATCCACGCGGCGATGTCGATCGTTGGCATCAACATGCCCGTGCGGGTGCTGGCACTGGCCGAGGGCGCACTGACCGGCTTCACCGACGAGATATTCGACCTGCCGCATACGCTGGCAGCGAAGGAACTGTTCATCGACATTCCCGGAGAGGAGACCGAGTTTCTCGGACGGCTCGCACGGATGTACGACACCTACATCATCGCCCAGTGCAAGGCGCGCTGGCCCGAGGTGATGCCGGACCGCTTCTTCAATACGCTGTTCGTGATCGATCGACGCGGCGAGCTCGTGCACAAGGCGGCGAAGAACCACCTGTGGTGCCGCGAGCGCTCCTGCACGCCGCACGATATCTACGATCGCTGGGTCGAGCTCTTCGGCAGCGGGATCGAGGCGTTCTACCCGGTGCTGCGCACCGATGACATCGGCAACATCGGCACGATCTGCTGCTCCGACGGCGAGTACCCCGAGGCCGTGCGCGCGCTGGCGTTCAACGGCGCCGAGCTGGTCTATCGACCCTCGGAGGCGATACCGATGGCAAACGTCGGCTCGTCGCCGGGCGGCAGCTGGATGGTGCAGAACCGCGGTCATGCCGAGTTCAACAACCTCTACATGCTCTGCCCGAACATCGGTCCCGTGTATCTGTCGGCCTCGACCCGGCATCCGATCGATATCTCCGGCGGCAACGGCCACATCATCGGCTATCGCGGCGAGGTGCTCAGCCACAGCGTGTCCGGCGTGAACACCGCCGTGTCTGCGGTGATCGACATCGAGGCGCTGCGGCAGTTTCGTGCCATGAACCTGAACAGCAACTGGATGAAGGATCTGCGCACCGAGCTGTTTCGGGAAATGTATGCACAACCGATCCACCCGAAGAACCTCTGGATGGCGCAGGACCCCCTGCACCACCGTGAGACCGACGAGATCTACCGTGCCAACATCCAGCGGCTGTATGCCCGGGGTTCGTGGACACGGCCCCATCACGCATTCCAGGGCGCGCAGCTGATGCCGGCGGACAGCCAGGGCATGACCGAGGCGCAGTGGCGCGAGGCGCGTGCCATGTGGAGCTGCTGGGACTGAACGCTCCCTTCCCACCAGGCCGCGCTGTGCATTCACGACAACGATCAGGAGGCTCTGAAATGAGACCACGCTCCCTTGCGCGTGCGCTGTGCGCGCTCGTCGGCACGGCGGGATTGCTCGCGTTTGGCACGGTTGGCGGCGCTGTCGAGGCAAGCGATGCAAAGGGCACGGGTGTCGTGGCCGACTCGGGCCGCAGTGCCGAACAGTTGATACAGGATCACTGCACGCGCTGTCACCTCGCGCCGAACCCGCGTGATCTGTCGCGCGAGTACTGGTCGTTCGCGCTGCACTACATGGGCAACTACGTCGGCATGAAGGGCGATGAGTTTGCGGACATGGTGGTCTCGCCGGTGCCACCTGACTGGGAGCCGCAGAAGGACTACACCAAGCGCTACTTCCTCACGGACAGCCACGGCTATATGCGTGACCTGTACCCGTTCCGTGCCTGGATTCCACCGCAGCCCGAAATGAGCCCGGAGGAATTCCGACGGATGCGGGCCTACTTCCTGGAACGCTCACTGCCGTGGCAGGAGATGGAGATCAAGCGGCCAAAGGCGCCGCTGCTGCCGGGATTCGAGCCGGTGGTGCCACCGCTCGACCTCGAGCCCAACGCACTCGTACTGGCGACCCGTGTCGACGAGAAGCGTCGACGGATCTACGTCGGGCGCTCGGTGATCGATGACTGGGTGGGTGGTGGCGAGCGCCGGGAGGGATTCGACAAGTGGGATGACGTGGTGGTCCTCGACCTCGACACGGGAAAGCGGCTTGCGCTGCAGAACGTCGACAGCGATCCGATCCACATGACGCTGACCGAAAGCGGCGTGCGCGTGCTGACGCACGGGCGCTTCCCGATGACGAAGGTGGGCATTGCCGCGCTCACCGACTGGGAGTTCGACGGTGCGAAGCCGCGTGCACACATGCTGGTCAACGGCAAGCAGCGCTTCGTCGAGCACCAGATGGCCGACATGAACGGTGATGGGCTCGAGGACATCGTGGCAAACGCCTTCGGCGATGGGGTTGCGGGGGACGCGCAGGCGGAACTGACGATCTTCTGGCAGACTCCCGAGTTTCGCGAGCTGTGGCAGGACGCGCCGGAAAGCATCCCGCCCGGTGTGCTCCCCGGGGCGCTGCGCGAGACCATCGTCAGCAACCAGGGGGGGCTGATCAGCAGTGCGGTCGGCGACATCGACAACGATGGTCTGCCCGACATCGCGGCACTGGTGGCGCAGGGGCGTCAGGAACTGCAGGTGTTCATCAACAACGGCGATGAAACCTTCACGCGTCACCTGATCGAGGAGAACACGCCATCCTTCGGCGGCAACCAGGTGAGACTCGGCGACTTCGATGGTGACGGCAAGCTCGACCTGCTGGTGCTCAATGGCGACAACGTCGATGGCAACCATGTGGGGAACATCGTTCCCGCGCCACGTCCGCAGCACTCGATACGCGTGTTCAGAAACCTGGGTGATGTGAAGTTCGCCAAGGAATTCCACTACCCGATGCATGGCGCCACACGGGCGGTGGTCTGTGACTTCGATGGCGACGGTGATCTGGACGTCGCTGCCGTGGCCCTGTTCCCGCAGTGGAATGCACCGGAGCCGGAGAGCTTCGTGTACCTGGAAAACAAGGGGAACTTCCACTTCGAACCCTACTCCTTCTCCAGTGAGTTCTTTGGCGTCTGGGTGTCCGTCGAGGCGGCGGACGTCAACGCCGACGGCAAGCCCGACATCGTGCTCGGACTCGGTGATTTTCCGGAGCTGGTACCCGAGGGCTGGGAAACCAAGCATCCGCTCATGCAGGGTCGCGATGGCAAGGCGCCGAGCGTCATCTACCTGATCAACCGCAATTGAGGGCGTTCGTGTCGAGAAGGAGAAGCCGGGTCATGCGTTCGCTGGTCGGCGTGGCCGTCTTCGCGCTGTCGCACCCCCTGGCGGTTGCTGCACCCGCGGTGCTGGAGGAGATCGTCGTCGTTGGCTCGCACCTGCAGGACGACAGATTCCAGACCGGAACACAGCTTCGTGTCGATCGTGCCACCCTCGATGAGGTGATGCCTGCCAGCGCCGAGCAGCTGCTGCAGCGCCTGCCTGGCGTGTCCGTCTTCCGTCCGGGTGGCCCTGGCGGGGTGTCGGAGGTGTTCCTGCGCGGTGCTGAGTCGAACTTCACGGCAGTCTACGTCGACGGGGTGCGCATGAATGATCCCGCGAACAACCGCGGTGGTTCCTTCGACTACTCGATGATCGCTGCCAGGGACATCGAACGCATCGATGTCGCCGTCGGCGCCATGTCGGCAGTCGACGGTTCGGATGCCATGGCCGGTGTGGTACGGATCAAGACCGCCTGGCCGCAACCCGGGCGGGTTTCGGGTTACACCGAGGGCGGCAGCGATGGTGTGTGGCGCGCCGGAGCGGCAGGGGCACTTGGTGTGAGCGATGGAGCCAGTGTCGCCGTGCGCGTGTCCACGCTCGATGCGGGGAGGGCGACCAAGGGTTCGCGGCTCGAGCTGGACAGTTTTGCAGCCCGTCTGGCAGGTCTCGATGAGACGTGGCAGTTCGCGGTGCGGGCGAGCGATCGTCGGCGCAGCGGCTACCCGGAAGTCAGCGGTGGCCCGCGCTACGCCGTGTTGGATGCGCTGGAGCACGCCGACGGTTCCGAGCTTGCGCTGTCCGCGAGCGGTGAGTGGACGCTCCTCGAGCGCTGGCGAAGCGAACTGTTGGCGAGCTGGCGCCGGCTCGAGGACGACAGCAGCACACCGCCGGTCGCACCGGGCCTGCTCGATGGCCAGCCAGGCTATGCCAGCCAGACCAGGAGTGAACGGGCCGAGCTGCAGTGGATCAACCGGGTGGCGCTCGGTGCGGACTCCGATCTTGCCTTTGGCCTCGACGTGATCGAGGAAAAAGGGCGTGACGATGGCGCGCTGGACCTGGGTTTTGCCGTGCTGCCGAACACCTATCGCATGCGACGCGGCACGCGCTCCGGGTTCCTCGAGTGGGGGCATGTCTGGGCGGATGGCTTCTCGTCCACCCTGGCGCTGCGCCGTGATCAGGGCAGTGACGCCTCGCGCAATTCCGCATCACTGGGTTTGGCACGGGAGCTTCCCGCACTCGATGCCCGGGCATGGGTGCGTGTTGCCAATGGGTTCAAGCTGCCGAGCTTCTTCGCGCTTGGCAACCCGCTCTATGGCAATCCGGAGCTCAGACCGGAGAAGGTCAGGAGCATCGAACTCGGTTATGACCAGTCCCTTGGCGCCGGTGCCATGGCGGGTCTGTCGGTGTTCAGCAGTGATTACGAGAACCTGGTCGATTTCGACTTCGAGACCTTCCGTCATGTCAATCACGGGCGCATCGATATCGATGGGCTGTACCTGTACGCACAGCTCGCCGCGGGTGCACAGCTGCGGTTCACGGTCGATGCGACGCTGCTCGATATCCGCAGCAGTTCGGGGCCGCTGCGCCGCCGTCCGGAGAATACCGGTGGCGTTCATCTCAGCTGGCAGCCCGTGGCGACGTGGTCGCTGGATGCGGCGCTGCGCTATGTGGGCAAGCGCCTGGGCACATCGGTCCCGACCGGGGACATGTTCGACGCTGCATACCTGGTTGCCGATGCGACGCTCCGCTTTCGGCCCACCGAGTGTGCCTCGCTGTGGTTTGCGATCGATAACGTCTTCGACACCGATTACAGCGATTCCCCGGGTTTCGTCGCTCCCGGTGCCCAGGCCAGGCTCGGTGTCGATCTGAGCTATTGAAGCTCAGGTACCCTGATCGACGACGCGCGCCCCGTCGATGCGAAAACGCAGTGCCGCAGCCTGCTCAGGCGTCAGAGCGCCGATCCCGGTCGCAACGCTTGCCTGTGCTCCCGGTGCCAGTGTCTCGCGGATGTGCACGCTCGACGCCTGTTCAACGATGCGCCCGGCACGATCGACCAGTACCGGTGTGATTCGTATATCACCCAGTGGCAGCGGCGACCGGTTCTGCACCAGTGCAAACACACGACCCGTGCGATCGGCCTGTGCGTTGACCGCAATGTAGTTGCCCGGATTGCGCGGCAGGTCGAGGCGCACGAGCTCGACCGACGCCGCCCGGCCAGTGGCGCTTTGTGACTGCGCTGCCGCACGGTAGTAGGACACGGCCTGGTCTTCGTTGCCGCGTTCGCGGGCAATGTTGCCGAGGTAATAGGCGGCCGGTGCCGTCGGCAGCAACTCGGCACTGTGTGACAGATACCTTTCTGCAAGACTGTGGTCACCGGCCTGCAGCTGTGCAACGCCTGCGCCGAGCCACGAACCGAAGTAGCCTGGATCCAGCGCCATGGCGCGATCGAAGTACGGGATTGCCGCACGTGGCTTTTTCTCGGCAAGTGCCAGCTGACCGAGCAGTTCCTGGAAGCGGCCCTCCTTCGGCAGCAGGGTGGCAGCCTTGTTGGTCAGTGTGCGTGCGCGTGCGAAATCCTTCTTGTTCGCGGCGGCCATCGCCTGATCGTATGCATCGTAGGCGGGTTTTGCGGCGCGCAGTGTCTTCGTGCGCTGCGCGTAGCGTTCGGCCCCAAGCTCTCCGCCACGTCCGAGCTGCTCGGCGAGCAGGCGATTCTGCGTGACCCGCTCCATCGACGGGGGGTGCGAGGCAAACAGACCTTCCAGCCAGCTCTGATTGCGGCCCTGTTCGGCCGACAGGCGCACGAAGGTTTCCTGCAGCGTGACGGCCCCCCACGGGTCATAGCCTGCGGCCTTCATGTACTTCATGCCGTAATGGTCGCTCTCGAGCTCCTGGTCGCGACCGTATTTCTGCTGAATCATCTGTGCACCGATACCGGCACCCTGGATCGCGAGATTCGCCATGGTGCCGTCGACACCGCCGACAGCCGCACCGATCTGTGCTGCAGCGAGACCGACCTGCATCAGCGTGCCGCGCTCCTGTGCCTTGGCGCCATGGCGCGCGGCTGCGTGCACGATCTCGTGACCGAGCACTGCCGCCAGCTCGGCCTCGTTGTTCAGTTCGGTCAGTAGTCCACGGTTGACCGCGATCTTGCCGCCCGGCAGTGCCCAGGCGTTTGGCGTCGAGTTGTTCAATACGACGAATTCATATGGCAGACGCCGATCGGCAACGGCAGCGAGTCGTTGCCCGACTTCGTTCACATAGGCCGTCAGTTCGGGCATGACCGCGAGATCGCCACCCTCGCTCTGGCGAGTCGGTGCGTAGTACTTTTCGCCGGTCGCCACCTCCTGCGCCTCGGAGATGAACTGCAGCTCCTGCTTGCCGGTCACCGGGTTGACACCACAGCCGCCGAGCAGCGCCGCCACCAGCACGATCCACAGGCATGCCTTCAGGCCACGCATCGAAACCGCTCCCTGCAATGGATGACGGTCCGAGTTATACCAGCATCATGTGCGATTGTCGTGCGCCAGCCAGAAGCCGATCGGGCTCACCGTCACTCGTTCGCCACCGTGCATCCGCAGACTCTGCGCCTTCAGCCGAACTCGAGCAGCAGGTCCTTGGCGTCCACGTTTTCCCCGTGGCGAACGTGCACCGCCTTGATCGTTGCATCACAGTCCGCGCGCAGCATGGTTTCCATCTTCATTGCCTCGATCGACACCAGCGGGTCGCCCTTGCTGACGGACTGACCCGGCTGCACGGCCACCGTGACGATCGTGCCGGGCATCGGGGCGCCCAGGTGCTGTGCATTGCCTTCCTCCGCACGCGCACGTGCATGGGCGGCAGCAGCGCCTGCCTTTGGTACGCGGATCATGCGGGGCTGGCCGTTCAGTTCGAAGAAGACCCGCACCATACCGTCCTCGTCGGGGCCGGCGACGCCCTGCTGCGAAATCACCAGGCGCTTGCCGCGCTCGATGTCCACGTTGATCTCCTCGCCGCTGGTCAGCCCGTAGAAGAACGCATGGGTGGGCAGCAGCGATACATCGCCATAGCGGCTGCGGTGTGCTGCATATGTCGTGTAGACCTTCGGGTACATCAGATAGGAAGCGAGGTCGGTGTCGCCGATGCGATGACCGACCGTCGCCTCGACCTGCGTGCGTTCGGCTTCCAGGTCGACTGCAGGGATATGGTCGCCCGCACGCCCCGTGAGTGGCTGCGCGTCGCCGAGCACCTTCTTCTGCAGCGCCGGCGGAAAGCCGTCGGCCGGGAAGCCGAGCTCACCCTTCATCAGCGCGATCACCGATTCGGGGAAGTCGATGCTGCGCTGTGGGTCTTCGATGTCCTGGGGCGTCAAGCCGTTGGCCACCATGAGCAGCGCCAGGTCACCGACCACCTTCGAGGTCGGCGTGACCTTGACGATGTCACCGAACAGCCGGTTCACGTCGGCGTAGGCCTGCGCGACCTCGCTCCAGCGATGCTCGATGCCCATTGCGCGCGCCTGTTCCCTGAGGTTGGTGTACTGGCCTCCGGGCATCTCGTGGCGATAGACGTCGGCGGTTCCGGACCGCAGATCCGACTCGAACGGTGCGTACTGGCGCCGCACGCCCTCCCAGTAGTGGGAGACCCTCTGCAGCGCATCGAAATCGATGCCGGGATCACGGTCGGTTCCGGACAGTGCCGCTGCAATCGAGCTGAGGTTCGGCTGCGAGGTCTGGCCGCTCATTGCATCGAGTGCGCCGTCGACGGCGTCGCAGCCGGCCTCGATCGCCGCCAGCACCGAGGCAGCAGCGATGCCGCTGGTGTCGTGCGTGTGGAAGTGGATCGGCAGTCCGACCTCCTGCTTGAGCGCATGCACGAGCTCGCGTGCGGCACGGGGTCGGCACACGCCGGCCATGTCCTTGATGGCAAGGATATGGGCGCCGGCCTTCTCGAGCTGTCGTGCCAGGTCGAGGTAGTAGTGCAGTCCGTACTTCGATCGGCTCTGGTCGAAGATGTCGGCGGTGTAGCAGATCGCCGCCTCACAGAGAGCTCCCGAGTCGATGACCGCATCCATGGCGATGCGCATGCTCTCGATCTGGTTCAGCGAATCGAAGACGCGGAACAGGTCGATGCCCTCGCGTGCGGCCTGCTGCACGAAATGGCGCACGACGTTGTCGGCATAGTTCGTGTAGCCAACCGCGTTGGATGCCCGAAGCAGCATCTGGAACAGCACGTTCGGAATCGCTGTGCGCAGCCGCTGCAGGCGCTCCCACGGATCCTCCTTGAGGAAGCGCAGGGCGACATCGAAGGTGGCGCCTCCCCAGCACTCGAGCGAGAACAGTCCGGGCAGCATGCGCGCGTAGTACGGTGCGATCTCCAACATGTCGTAGCTGCGCAGGCGTGTCGCGAACAACGACTGGTGCGCATCGCGCATCGTCGTGTCGGTCAGCAGCACGGGCGCGTGATTGCGCATCCATGTCGCGAACCCCGCCGCTCCGAGCTGCTGCAGCCGTTGGCGGCTTCCTGCAGGCGGGTCGAGCGAGAGATCGCAGCACGCCGCCGGTGGGCGTACCGGCCGCGGCAGGGGCAGTCGCGGCAGCGTGCGACCCTTGAGTTCCGGATTGCCGTTCACGACGACATCGCCGAGGAACTTCAGCAGGCGCGAGGCGCGGTCACGTCGCTTGCGGAAGCGGAACAGTTCCGGCGTCTCGTCGATGAAGCGCGTGGTGCATTCGCCGGAGCGGAACAGCGGGTGGGCAACGACGTTCTCCAGGAACAGCAGGTTCGACGAGACTCCACGCACGCGGAACTCGCGCAATGCCCGGTCCATGCGCTGTGCGGCCTCGTCCGGGCTGTGGCCCCAGGCCGTGACCTTGACCAGAAGCGAGTCGTACCAGGGCGTGATCACCGCGCCCGCGTAGGCGGTTCCGCCATCGAGGCGGATCCCGAAACCGGCCGGGCTGCGGTAGGCGCTGATGCGGCCATAGTCGGGCGTGAAGTTGTTCTCAGGATCTTCGGTGGTGACGCGGCACTGCAGTGCGTTGCCGTTGAGCTGGAGGTCCTGCTGTGCCGGAACGCCGGAGCTTTCATCGCCGATGCGCGCGCCCTCGGAAATACGGATCTGGGCCTTGACGATGTCCACCCCCGTCACCATCTCGGTCACGGTATGTTCGACCTGGATACGGGGATTGACCTCGATGAAGTAGAACTGTCCGGTGTCTGCGTCCATCAGGAACTCGACGGTTCCGGCATGGGTGTAGTCGGCTGCGCGCGCAATCTGCAGGGCGGCTTCGCAGACAGCGGCGCGACTTTCGTCGTTCAGGTAGGGCGCAGGTGCGCGTTCGACCACCTTCTGGTTGCGCCGCTGTACCGAGCAGTCGCGCTCGAACAGGTGCACGAGCTGGCCGTGGCGGTCGCCAATGACCTGCACCTCGACGTGGCGTGCCCGCTGCACGAGCTTCTCGAGGTAGAGTTCGTCGTTGCCGAAGGCGCTCGCCGCCTCGCGCCGTGCAACTTCCATTGCCGGGGCGAGGTCATCGGGTGTGGCGATCGAGCGCATTCCCCGCCCGCCGCCGCCCCAGCTCGCCTTGAGCATCAGCGGGTAGCCAACCGTTGCGGCGAGTTCGCGTGCGGCCGCTGGATCGCGCGGCAGTGCGCCGGTCGCCGGTACCACCGGGACGCCGGCCCGTTCCGCGAGCGCACGTGCCGAGACCTTGTTGCCGAGCAGTCGCATCACTCCCGGGCCGGGGCCGATGAAGGTGATGCCCGCCTGCACGCAGGCATCGGCAAAGTCGGGGTTCTCGGACAGGAAGCCGTAGCCGGGGTGGATTGCATCGACGTGTGCCTCCTTCGCGATGCGGATGATGTCGTCGATGTCGAGGTAGGCGGCAATCGGCGTCCTGTCGGCACCGACCAGGTAGGACTCGTCGGCCTTGAACCGGTGCAGCGCAAAGCGGTCCTCGCGCGAATAGATGGCAACCGTGCGGATCCCCATCTCGTTTGCGGCACGGAACACGCGGATCGCGATCTCGGAACGGTTGGCTACCAGAATACTGCGGACAGGTTTCATCGGAACACCACTCGGCGCGTGATACACGGCTCGCCCGGGCGAGCCACTGACGATCAGGGTCGTTGTCCGGCGGAACTCTGGCACGAATCGGAGGCTTTGTTAACGGCTCGCTGTGCAGCAGATATTGACTCGCAGTGCACAGCCGGTGTAGGCAGCACGACGGGGAGGGCGCCCGGGGGAATCAGACGATGATCGTGCCGCCGTCGACATGGATTACCTGCCCGGTGATCCAGCGCCCATCGTCCGAGACCAGCGAGCCCACCGCGTCGGCGATGTCCTCGGGTTGCCCAAGCCGCCCCATTGCGGCGAGTTTCGCCCCGTAGCGGCGCAGCGCCTCGGCGTCGCCGCCGAGGAGCATCGGTGTGTCGGTCATGCCCGGCGAGATGGCATTCACGGTGATGCCGCGCGGCGCCAGCTCGCGTGCAAGCACCTTGGTGAAGCCTTCGACGGCCATCTTGCTGCCGACGTAGAGCGCCATTTCCGCGCTGTTGGCGACGGTCGAACCGGTGGAGATGTTCACGATGCGCCCGTTGTCCTCGATCGTGCGGGCGGCTTCGCGACACATCATGAAGGTGCCGCGCGCGTTGACGCCGAAGGTGAAGTCATAGTGACTCATCGGGATGTCGCGAAACGGCTTCATGTGTCCGATGCCGGCGTTGTTGATCACCACATCGATGCGCCCGTGGCGTTCGCGCGCCGCGGCGAAGAAGGCTTCCACCTCGGCTTCCTCGCTGATGTCGACGCGTTGGATCCAGGCGTCGCCACCGCTTGCGATGATCGCATCGACGGTCGCCTGTGCCGCCTCTTCCGATCGCGAGTAGCCTGCAACCACCGAGAAGCCATCGCGTGCAAGACGCAGGGCGATCGCATGCCCGATGCCGGTGCCCGCACCGCTTATCAGGGCAACCCTCGCTGCTGTGTCCTGCCGTTTGCTGCCCATTGCTTCAGCCCAGCGTCTTCGCCGCACGCAATGCGGCAATTTTCACATCATCGTAGCCGAGCACCTCGCGCAGCACCTGTTCGTTGTGCTGTCCCGGGGTCGGTGCCCAGGCCGGTTCCGGGAGCTTCTCGTCGAGGAAGTTGACCGGGAAGCCAAGCATGTCGGCACCGTGCTGTTCGTGCGCCAGCACCTCGAAGCGCGCCTGGAACTGCGGGTCGTCGACGATGTTCTCGGGCGTGTTGACCGGTGCGATCGGGGTGTTGATGCGGATGCCGAACTCGATCCACTCGGCGCTGGTCTTGGTCCTGAAGATGTCGCGCAGCACCGCCTGCAGTTCGCGGTTGCCGCGTGCGTGGTCGGCGTACTTCGACCCCGGCCACTTCTCGAACAGATCGGCGCGCCCCACGCCTTCGCAGAAGTTCTTCCAGAACGCCTGCTCCGAGGCCATGAACAGCACATGGCCGTCCTTCGATTCGTAGAGCTGGTAGCGTACGCCCTCCTTCATGCCCTTCGTGGCCACGGGGCGGCGTTTCCAGCCGTCGGCCTTGTTTCCGGTCACCACGTCCTCGGGGCGGCGATACGCCATGTAGCTTTCGCTGCGGTACCAGTCGAAGGCGGCTGCCGCATCGGCCTGGGCGAGTTCCATGAAGCAGCCCTCGCCGGTCTCGCGGGCGCGCAGTACGCCGGCGAGCACCGCCAGACCGCCGAACAGAGGGGCGGCATTGATGCCGATGCCGACGTGCTCGGGGATGTAGCAGAAGCCCTCCTCGTCGTAGGCAGGCGTCACCGCGCCCGACCAGGTGTCGTAGGCGATGCCGTGCGAGGGCATGTCCTTGTACGGGCCGCTCATGCCGTAGCCCGAGACGGTGATGAAGACGATCTTCGGGTTGACCTTCTTCAGTTCCTCGTAGCCGAGGTTGAAGCGTGCCAGCGCGCCCGGCTTCGACGCCTCGATCACCACGTCGGCATCCTTCACCAGGTCCCGGTAGACCTGACGGGCCTCCTCCTGGCGCAGATCGAGCGTGAGGCTCTTCTTGCCACGGTTGAGGTGCAGGTGCATCAGCGACACGCCCTCGACGATCGGCCAGGTCATCTCGCGAATGTAGTCACCGGCGGGCGTTTCGACCTTGATCACATCGGCACCGAGGTCGACGAAGGCGGTCGTGATTGCGGCAGGCCCGAGGATCGAGCTTTCGATGACGCGCAGGCCGGCAAGGGGTGCGGCTTTGTTCATGGTGCTTCCTTGTGCTGGGATGGGGTGTTCATGCTGGCCTGGATCTGGGTTGACAGCGTGTGTGGCCTGCTCCGATGGTGCCGATGATCGCGCAACTCGTGCCGGCGGCAAAGCACCGCGTTTGCGTGGCAGGGTGCCGATCGGGCCGATTCCATTTCATTTCGGGTCATGGTGACGGTGTCTCAACGGGTGCCCGCTGCAGGTGCCTGTTCGCACAGAAAGCACAGGAATGCCTGCGCAAGCACGGACTGGCGCTTTTCTGCCGGGTACACCACATGCCAGTGACGGTGCAGCGGGAAGTCGCTGACCTCGAGTTCCACGATGCCGCTGTCGTGCGCATCGCCGGCGAGTGTGTGTCGCGACACGACCGCCACACCAAGGCCCCCGAGCACTGCCTGCTTGATTGCCTCGTTGCTGGTGAATTCCATGCGTGCATGCACCTGCAGTCCGTGTTCGGCCAGTAGTTTCTCGAGTGCCAGGCGGGTTCCCGAGCCGGTCTCGCGCATCAGGAAGGGCTCTGCGACCAGACGCTGCAACGTGATCGCGTGCTGGGCGGCAAGCGGGTGATCGCTGCGTGCAATCACCACCAGTTCATTGTCCATGAACGCTTCGATCGTCACATTCATGCCCTGCGGCGGGTGTCCCATGATGTAAAGATCATCGGTGTTGTGCTCGAGTCGCTCGATGATCTCTGCGCGCGTGCCGACCCTGATGTCGGCGTCCACGCCCGGGTGACGGGCGCAGAACTCACCGAGCAGTCGCGGCATGAAATACTTCGCCGTCGTGACCACTGCAAGGCGCAGCCGGCCCTGCTTGAGCCCCTTCAGGTCAGCCATGCGCATCGTGAAACGATCCAGTGTTTCAAGAATGGAGCTTGCGGCACTGTAAAGTTCCCGGCCTGCGTCGCTAAGATAGAGCCGACGGCCCACGTACTCGAGCAGCGGAGTGCCGATGCTTTCCTCCAGGTTGCGGATCTGGATCGAAACTGCCGGTTGCGTGAGCTGCAGCTCATCGGCAGCGCGACTGTAGCTTTCATTGCGCACCACACAGGCGAACAGCTCGAGCTGGCGCAGGCTGATGTGGGGTCTTGGGGTGCGGTTGGGGTGTTGCATGAAGCCTGATCGATGCGATTCGGTACTCGGTGTATATAGGACACAAGACAACGAAAGTATTTAATCCAATAAATGCTGCCGCTGAAATACATATACTGTACTATATAAAGCGCGATCATGTACGATTCACGACGTGATACCGGAAGTGGAGTTTCCATGAGTCAGACCCTGTTTCAGTCCGAGCTGCACAGCCTGCCGTTGCTGGCGCGTGGCAAGGTGCGCGACATCTACGAGGTGGGTCCCGAACACCTGCTGATCGTGACTACCGATCGCCTGTCCGCCTTCGACGTGGTGCTGCCCACACCGATCCCGGGCAAGGGCAAGGTGTTGAACGCGCTGTCGAACTTCTGGTTTGCACGGCTTGGCGGCGTGGTTGCGAACCACCTCTGCGAGCTGGGGCCGGAGGATGTGCTCAGTGATCCGGGCGAGCGGCGTCAGGTCGCCGGGCGCGCGGTGGTCGTGAAGCGCTTCCGCACGCTGCCGATCGAGGCAATCGTGCGAGGTTATCTGGTCGGCTCCGGCTGGAAGGAGTACCGGGCGGGCGGCACCGTCTGTGGCATCGCCTTGCCAGAGGGCCTGCGTGAAGCCGATCGCCTGCCGCGTACGCTGTTCACACCGTCGACCAAGGCCGAGGTCGGGGCTCACGATGAGAACATCAGCTTCGAGCGCGCAGCGCAGCTGCTGGGTCAGGGGCTGGCCGAGGAGGTGCAGCGCGTCAGCATCGCGCTCTACGAGGAGGCAGCCGCATTCGCACGCGAAAAGGGCATCATCATTGCCGATACCAAGTTCGAGTTCGGCACCGACGAGGCCGGCCGACTGGTATTGATCGATGAGGCACTCACACCGGATTCCTCGCGATTCTGGCCTGCGGACGCCTGGCACCCGGGCAGCAACCCGCCGAGTTTCGACAAGCAGTATGTACGTGACTGGCTGGAGACGAGTGGCTGGAACAAGGCACCGCCCGCGCCGCAGTTGCCGGCGGAGGTCGCCGAACGCACCGCTGCCAAGTACCGCGAAGCGCTGCAGCGGCTCGCCGGCATCGATATCGACACGGACTGAGCCTCAGTCGCCGGTTGCAGACCAACACCGGCAGAGTACGCACAAGGGGGAAACGCATGACCGACTCCAGACCGCTGGTTGGAATCCTGACCGGCAGCCCGAACGACCTGCCGACCGTCGTCAAGGTGCGCGAGACACTCAGTGCACTCGGCATCGCCAGCGAGATCGTGGTTGCCTCGGCACACCGCACGCCGGACAAGGTGCTGGCGTACGTTCAGCACGCGCACGAGAATGGCGTCAAGGTGCTGATCGGTGCGGCGGGAGTCGCAGCGCACCTCGCCGGTGTCATTGCCGGGCACTCGCGTCTGCCGGTGATCGGACTGCCGCTCGGCAACGGTCCGCTGCAGGGGCTCGACAGTCTGTTGTCCACCGTACAGATGCCCCCCGGCGTGCCGGTGGCGACGGTTGCGATCGATGGGGCAAAGAACGCAGCGATGCTTGCGGCACGGATTCTCGCGCTGCTCGACCCGGCGATCGACCGGGCGCTGGAGCAGGCCGCCGCGAAGGAGCGCGAGCGCTACGAACACAGTGCCGACGAGGCGCTGGCACGGCTTGGGGGCTGACGCATGGCAGACATCGCAACGCTCTTCGAACACAACCGCAACTGGTCGGAGCGCCAGCTGCGCACCGATCCCGAATACTTCAGCCAGCTCTCCGCCGTGCAGTCGCCGCAGTATCTGTGGATCGGCTGTGCCGACAGCCGCGTGCCGGCAAACCAGATCACCGGGCTGCTGCCGGGCGAGGTCTTCGTGCACCGCAACGTGTCGAACATCGTGGTGCCGAGCGACCTGAACTGCCTGTCGGTGCTGCAGTTCGCCGTCGACGTACTGAAGATCGAGCACATCATCGTCTGTGGTCACTACGGCTGCGGTGGCGTGCGCGCGGCACTCACCGGCGAGCGTCTCGGGCTGGTCGACAACTGGCTGCGCCATGTCATCGATGTACGTGACCGGCATGCGGGGCTGCTTGCTGGCCTGGGGGACGAGCGTGCACGCTGGGACCGTCTGTGCGAGCTGAACGTGATCGAACAGGCACGCCACGTGTGCGAGACGACGATCGTCCAGGACGCCTGGAACCGTGGGCAGTCGCTGGTCGTCCATGGCTGGATCTTCGGCCTGCAGGACGGACTGCTGCGCAGCCTGGGTTTTGCGGCCGGCTCCGAACAGGAGATCTCGCTCGCCTGCGCACATGCTCAGGAGTGGACCGAACGCAATGCCGGCTGACGGCGGCGCGCAGACGCGGCCGTCTGCGGACATGCGCCTGATCGCGCTGGTCAGCTTCGCGCACGGGGTTTCGCACTTCTTTCATCTGTTACTGCCCTCGCTGTTTCCCTGGCTGATGCCCGAGTTCGGCCTCGACTTCACGCAGGTCGGCTTGCTGATGGCGCTGTTCTCGGCCTGTTCGGGCGTCGGCCAGGTGCTGGCCGGTTTCCTCGTCGATCGCGTCGGTTCGCATCGTGTGCTGCTGGCCGGTATCGCCTGTTTCGTGTTCGCCTCCGTGGTGCTCTCCCTTGCCGGCAGTCATGCTGCGCTGCTCATCGCCGCGGCGCTGGCCGGGTTGGGAAACAGTGTGTTCCATCCGGCAGACTTCAACATCCTCAACCACCGGGTGTCGGTTGCGCGACTCGGTCGGGCGTTTTCGTTCCATGGGCTCGCCGGCAATATCGGCTGGGCGGTAGCGCCGGTACTCCTGACCACGCTGGCAACAGCGTTCGGCTGGCGCGAGGCGGCACTCGGCGCGGCCGGGTTGGCGGCCATCGCGTGGGTGCTGGTGGCGCGTGCACGGGATCTCGACGCGGACTCGGCACCGATACCGGACGCTGGGGTGTCGGGACAGCAGGCGGTGGCGGCATTCGGGTTCCTGCACATCGGTGTGATCTGGCTCTGTTTCCTGTTCTTCGTGCTGACGACGGCAGCGATGGCCGCCCTGCAGCAGTTCGGCACACCATTGCTGCATGAAATGTATGCGCTGAGACTTCCCGCCGCGGCTGCCGCGCTGACGGCGTTTCTGAGTGGCGGTGCCGTCGGGATCATTGCCGGTGGAGTGCTGGTCACCCGAGGTGCCTCCCAGGAGCGGCAGATCGCGATTGCACTGGCGGTTGCGACAGCGCTTGCGCTGGTGTTGGCGACGGGCGCGATGCCCCGATGGAGCGTGGTGCCGTTGCTGGTCGTGATGGGCTTTGCCAGCGGCGTGCCGGGGCCTGCGCGCGATCTGCTGGTGCGTCACAGTGCACTCGCTCGCTGTGGGCGCAACGTATACGGGCGGGTCTACGGCTTCGTCTACTCGGGGGTCGACGTCGGGGTGGCGATGTCGCCGCTGGTCTTCGGCCCGCTGATGGACGGCGCGCGATTTGGCCTCGTTCTCGCCGGTGTCGCGCTGCTGCAGGCGTTCGCGATCGCGGTCACCGTGGGCATTGGTGAACCGGCGCCGCTGGCCGCACCCGACACCGGGTCATGAGATTCGCGCGTGCTGGTTCCGCCTCATCCGGCCAGGACCTCGGGATGGCGGGCCCGAACCATGCGTCGCAGACCGTCACGCCAGTGAACGGTGCACGGACCGGCCAGCTCACGCCGGCGTGTCGGGTCGAGCAGGATCTGCTGGATGCCATCGGCTGACTCGGTCAGTTGCACCTCGCGCCCGGTCAGCTCGCCAAGCCAGCGCACCATGTCGCGCATGTCGACGGTTTCGTCACCTCCCCAGTTGCTGATCGTCGCCGGTACCGCCGCCGCAGCGAGCAGTCCGGGGAGCTGCGCGAGGATGTCGTCATCATGGATCGGTGACATCAGCGGTGGGCGGCCGGCAAATACGGGAATCGGCTGACCGGCAAGGACCATCTCGAGCAGGATCGCCGGCAGTCCGCCGTTGGCACCGTAGGCGGCGTTCATGCGTGCGATCGTCGTCGGCAGGCCGTAGGCGCTTGCTGCGAAACGTGCGACCGCTTCCTGGGCGATCTTCGACACGCAATAGGTCGGCGAGTACGGCTGATGGCTGCCGCCCAGTGGGTCACTCTCACGCACCGGGCGGAGCGGCTCCGTCGAGGGCAGGTAGACGCCACAGGTGGACATCACCAGACAGGCGCGGGCGTTGCGGAAATGCCGCATCAGATGTCCGGTGCCCTCGGCGTTGATGCGCAGCGTCGCATCGTAGTCGTGCCCGGGTGGAATCACCGCGGCAAGGTGCAGCACGTAGTCGAAGTCCTGCGGCAGTTCGCGCCAGTCCGGCGCCTCGAGGTCGAGGGTGGCGGTGCGGATCCCGGCAGCCGCGACGCGCGAGCGGCTTCCCGCATCGCTGAAACGCGCTGCACCCCAGACCTCGTTGTCGCGCGCGAGCGTGCTGGCGAGCGGAAAGGCAATCTGGCCGCTGACGCCGGTGATGAGGATGCGCTGGTCGACGAGAGCGTTCATGCCGTGTGTTCCCGTTGCAGGAAATCCGTTTGCCCCGGACCCGCTGCGCCGACATCGGATCGCGCCCGGGCCTTCTCGAGTCCTCCCGGGATTATGAAGAAAACGGCTGCCCGGTGCAGCCGCACGCGACATCGGTCGGCGCCTGCCGCAACCGTCGCCGTCCGGTGCGCCGAGCGTGGTGACGGACCTCTGGCGTAGACTTGGGCAGCAGTGGTTGCGGATCGGGTGGTCCGATGCCGCGTACAGCCCGGCAACCAATGGGGGTCACATGGCAGTATTCGTGCTCTCGCTGTTCGTTCTCGTCGCCGGAGTCTTTACCGGCCGCCGCCTTGCGGGTTACCTCGGCGCCTGCGCAGTCCTGTTCACGGGGTGGTGGCTCCGCGGTATCGACGGCACCGCCTCGTTCCTCCTCGCAGCGCTCGCAGCGCTCGTGGCGCTGGCGCTGCTCGCGGTGTTCGCACTGCCGGTGCTGCGGTGTCGCCTCATTGGCGGCCGCGCCATGCGGCTGATGGCCCGGGTTCTGCCGCGGCTTGGCGAGACCGAGCGTGTCGCGCTCGAGGCGGGCACGGTGTGGTGGGACGGTGAGCTCTTCGGCGGGGTGCCGCACTGGGAGCGGCTCCTCGGTTACAGGCTTCCCGACGTCAGCGCGCGCGAGCAGGCTTTCCTTGATGGGCCGGTCGAGACGCTGTGCGGGATGCTCGATGACTGGAGCATCCGTCAGCGTCGCGAACTCCCGCCCGAGGTCTGGGCGTACCTGAAGGAGCAGCGATTCTTCGGCATGATCATCCCCGAAACCCACGGCGGACTCGGCTTTTCGGCGCTTGCGCACTCGCGGGTCGTCACGCGGATCTCGTCGCGCTCGATTGCCGCCGCCGTGACGGTGATGGTGCCGAATTCGCTCGGTCCCGGCGAGCTGCTGCTCGCCTACGGGACCGAGGAGCAGAAGTCATGGTTCCTGCCCAGGCTTGCCCGTGGCGAGGAGATCCCCTGTTTTGCGCTGACCGGCCCCGAGGCGGGCTCGGATGCAGCGGCGACCCAGTCGACCGGCATCGTCGAGCGCGGTCTGTACCAGGGCCGCGAAGTGCTCGGCATGCGCCTCGACTGGCAGAAGCGCTACATCACGCTCGCGCCGGTGGCGACGCTGATCGGGCTGGCGTTTCGCCTGCGTGACCCCGATCGCCTGCTCGGTGGCGCCGAGGACCTCGGGATCACCTGCGCGCTGATTCCGCGCGATACCCCGGGGGTGCAGATCGGTCGTCGACACGATCCGATGGGCATTCCCTTCGACAACGGGCCGATCGTCGGTGAGGGCGTGTTCGTTCCGCTGGATACGATCATCGGCGGCGTGGCCCGTGCCGGCGAGGGGTGGCGGATGCTGATGGAGTCGCTGGCTGCGGGGCGCTCGATCTCGCTGCCGGCACTCTCGATTGCCGCGGCGGAGCTCTGCACCCGCGTCGTCGGCGCCCACGCGACGATACGCGAGCAGTTCGACACCCCGATCGGGCGCTTCGAGGGCATCGAGGAGCCGCTCGCGCGCATCGGCGGTCTGACCTACCTGATGAGCTCGGCACGCCACCTGACCTGCGGCGCACTCGACCTCGGCGAGCGGCCCGCGGTGATCTCCTCGATCGTGAAGGCCTACCTGACCGAAAGCATGCGCCAGGTCGTTGCCGATGCAATGGACATCCGTGCCGGTTCGGCAATCCAGCGCGGACCGCACAACGTGCTTGCGGCAATCTGGCAGGCGGTGCCGATCGGCATCACCGTCGAGGGGGCGAACATCCTGACACGCTCGATGATCATCTACGGGCAGGGAGCGATCCGCTGCCATCCGTGGGTTCGGAAGGAAATGGAGGCAATCGCCGCATCGGATGCGCGCGCCTTCGACCGCGCGCTGTCCGGCCACCTCGGCCATGTGACGACGCTCGCGGTACGCAGCCTCGCGCTCGCGCTCACGCGCAGCCTCGTGGCGCGCGCGCCGGGCGGGGCAGGCCGCGCCGGCACGCGGCGCCTGTACCAGTACCTGTCGCGTTTTTCGGCAGCCTTCGCGCTGGTCTCTGATGTGACGATGGCAACGCTCGGCGGCTCGCTGAAGCGCCGCGAGAAGATCAGCGGACGCCTTGCCGATGCACTTGCCTGGCTCTACCTCGCCAGCGCGACACTGAAGCGCCACCACGACGACGGCGCCCCGGCGGAGCATCTCGACGTCGTGCACTGGGCGGTGCGCCACGCGCTCCACCAGATCGAGGAGGCACTGTCCGGCGTGCTCGAGAATCTGCCGAACCGTGCGGTTGCATTTGCCGTCAGGTGCGTGGTTTTCCCGCTCGGACTGCAGATGCGCCAACCGAGTGATGCCCTTGGCGGGCGCGTTGCCCGCGCGCTGCTCGAGGATCGCAGCATGCGCCGTGACCTCACCACGGACGTCTACGTTCCTCCGGCAGACGGGCCGGGGCTGGGTGCCCTCGAGGCCGCGCTCGAGCTCACGGTCGGCGCGCTGCCGATCGAGACGCGGCTGCGCGACCTGGTACGCGCCGGGCGCATCGATCGCGCGCCCTCGCACGAACTTGACGATGCCGCGCTCGCGGCCGACCTGATCACTCATACCGAATACGAGCAGCTGAACGAGGCGCGTGATGCCCGCATGAGCGTGATCGCGGTGGACGAGTTCGACGCGGACGAATACCGGCAGTTGCGCTAGGCCCACTGGCACGCCTGAACGCTTTGGTCCCCCGGTTGAGCGTTTGCAGCCTCCGCGGCCATGCCGCGCTGCACCTATGATTGGCGCATAACGGGTTGCCAGCCGTTCGTTCGACGTGCTGGCGGCCCGCATCATCATCCGTGCGTGGGAGAACACCAGCGTGCGATGGGGCATGACGATCGACCTGCAGCGCTGTACCGGCTGTTACGGCTGCGTGATCGCCTGCAAACAGGAACACAGCACACCGTCCGGGATCCACTTCCGGCGCATGCTGTTCGAGGAGGTCGGCGAATACCCGACGGCCCGGCGCATCCACGCGCCGGTGCAATGCAACCACTGCGCCGAGCCGCCCTGCGTTCCGGTGTGTCCGACGCGCGCGACGTACCAGCGTGACGACGGACTGGTGCTGGTCGACTCCGAGCAGTGCATCGGCTGTGGCTACTGCATGACGGCCTGCCCCTACGAGCACCGGCACTACGTCGATTACGCCGCCGGCCACTTCGACGACTGCGTGACGCCGCACGAGGCGCGCGGCGGCGAGGCCGGGCACGACTGGGTCGCCAAGCAGGACACCGTGGTCAAGTGCACCTTCTGCGAGCATCGGCTTGCGCGCGCCAAGGGGACCGCACTGGTGCCGGGCGTGGATCGCGAGGTGACGCCTGCGTGCGTGAACACCTGCCCGTCGGAGGCGATGGTCTTCGGTGACCTGGACGATCCGGACAGCCACGTCAGCCGCTTGATCCGCGAGCGCAACGGTTTCCCGCTGCTGCCGGAGGCCGGCACCAGACCGTCGGTGTTCTATCTGCCGGCGGACGTGATGATGGACGCGGACGCATGAACGTGGCGAACACGGGCCGGGTCGAAGACACGGGAGGGCGGTGATGACACACAGCACCACGCAGGCGGTCGCGACCGCGGCAACGCCCGGATGGACGGCTGCCCCGGGGCAGTACACGCGCTGGGACTGGCGCGCGGCGGCGAACTTCGTCGGCGGCGGCACCGGTGCGGGCATGCTGCTCGCGGCCACGCTGTTCGCGCCGTCGACCGCCAGCTACCGCGTGCAGGCGGGGTTGGGGCTGGCGATCGTGGCCATCGGGCTTCTGTGCATCATGGCGAAGCTGGGCCGCCCGGCGCGGGCGCTGAACATCTTCCGCCACGCGAAGGGTTCGTGGATGACCCGCGAGGGCTTTGCGATGCCGACGCTGTTCGGCTGCGGCGCGCTGTCGCTGTGGCAGCCGGCGATCGGCGCGATGGCCGTGATCGCGACCCTGTCGGCGCTGGTGTTCCTGTATTGCCAGGCACGTATCCTCAACGATGCCAAGGGGATCCCCGCGTGGTCGATCGCCGAGATCGTGCCGCTGATCATCGTCACCGGACTGGCCGAAGGTGTCGGTCTGGCGGCGGCGACCACGGCTTTCGTGCCGGGCGTTCCGACGGCGGGCGGCATCGTGCTGCTGGTGGTCGCGGTGGTACTGCGTCACGTTGCGTGGCGGCGTTACCGCGCGGCGCTGGTGCGTGCGGATGCGCCGGTGGCCGCGCTCGCCGCGCTTGCGGCACACGCGCGGCGCTGGCTGCCCGCCGGTGACGGACTGCCGTTGCTGCTGGCGGCCGCCGGGATCGTGTTTGGTGGAACTGCCGGCACCGTGCTGGTGGCCGCGGGCGGTGTGCTCGCCGCGCTTGGGGGCTGGGCGTTCAAGGTGACCTTGCTCACGCGCGCCGGCCATTACCGGCCGAAGAGCGTATCGCTCGCGGCAGGGTTGGCGCGTGCGCGTGCGCGGAGCTGAGCGCATGGACGAGGCGCCGGTAGTCGCACGCGTCGCGCTGCACGGATTTCCCGATCTGGGTCTGGCGGGTGGCGTGCGACCCGCCGTGACGCTCGAACTGCCGGCGCACGCGCTGAGCGGACGGGGGATCATCGAGGCGATGCTCGCGCGTTTCGGTGAACACGCGCTGCCGTTCCTGATCGCAGCGCGCAGCGCGAGAGTGCATCCGGCGAACGTGCATCTGTTCGTCGGCGAGCAGGCGATCGGCGATCTGGATGCGGATCTCAGCGATCGTCTTGACGCGGAGCGCCGCATCGAGGCGCTGCTGATCCGCGTGAAGACCATTGTCGGTGGCTAGCCAACGAGGCTGAACGGAGGCCCGCACGCACCATGACCGCAACCGCATCCGCCGTCACCGAGGGCGCCGAACGCTGGGTGCCCTCGCACTGCAGCATGTGCTACCACGGCTGCCCCATCCTCGCGCACGTGAAGGACGGCGTGCTGCTCAAGATCGAGGGCAATCCCGCCACGCCGGCGACGCGCGGACGGCTGTGCCCCAAGGGCAACAGCGGCGCGATGCGACTCTACGATCCCAAGCGGCTCAAGGTGCCGATGCGCCGCACCAATCCCGAGAAGGGGCTGGACGTCGATCCGCGGTGGGAGGAGATTTCCTGGGACGAGGCGCTCGACATCCTCGAGCAGAAGCTGCGTTCGATCCGCGAACGTGACCCGAGCCTGCTCGCGGTCGGCGGCTTCAACACGCACTCGTGGCACTGGGGCAACGCGTTCGGGCTCGCGTTCGGCACCGCCAACTGCGCGAAGAACCTGTTCAGCGCGATGGGCCATATGTGCGGCAACGGCGCGCACACGGCCGGCGAGATGATCCACAACTCGATGAACACGCATCCGGATCTGGAGTACGCCGAGTACGCGATGGTCGTCGGCGCGGCGATCGGCGAGGCGTACCAGAGCGCGGTGGCCTACGGCCGCATCCTGGGTGATGCGCGCGAACGCGGGAAGCTGCGCCTGGTCGTGGTCGATCCGCAGCAGAGCCGCGCGGCCGCGATGGCCGACGAATGGGTGCCGATACGCCCGGGTACCGACGGCGCGATGCTGCTCGCGATGATGCACGTGCTGCTGCACGAACTCGATATCTACGATGCCGGCTACCTGCGCGTGCACACGAACGCCGCGTACCTGATCGGCGCCGACGGCTACCCGCTGCGCGATGCCGTGAGCGGCAAGCCGCTGGTCTGGGACGGCGCTGCCCAGTGCACGCGCGCGTTCGACGATCCCGCGCTCGACGTGGTGCAGCTCGCGCTGCGCGGCAGCTACACGACTCCGGCCGGGGAAGGCCAGCCGGGCTTCCAGCTGCTGTTCGACCATCTGCGGCAGTACACGCCGGAATGGGCCGAGGCGATCAGCAGCGTGGCGGCCGCGATGATCCGGCGCCTGGCAGGCGAACTGGGACAGGCCGCGCGCATCGGCGAGACGATCGAGATCGACGGCAAGACCTATCCGTACCGGCCGGCGTCGGTGTCGGGCTACCGCGGGCTGAGCACGCACACCAACGCACTGCACACCTCGTGGGCAATGGAGCTGATCAACGTGCTGATCGGCTCGACGCGCGCGGTCGGCGGAGCGCGCGCCTGGATCGGGTCGATGATGCCGCAGTCGCCGGCCACCACGCTGCCTGGGCCGGACGGCCTGATCTTCACGCCGTTCCAGCCGCACGAGTTTGCGTTCCCGCCGAAGATGCTCGCGGTCCCCGAATACTTTCCGGTCGCCTTCGATGCCGGACTGCTGTGCTTCGAGGCGCAGGCCGAACCCGAGCGGTACGGGGTGATGCCGATCGAGATGCTGATAAACGAGGGCGGCAATCCGGTGATGACCGGACAGAATCCGTCCTCGGCGATCGCCGGACTGAAGGCGATTCCGTATGTCGTCGACATCACGCTGTACGTCGACGAGACCGCGCTGTTCGCGGACCTGGTGCTGCCGGACGTGAGCTACCTCGAGCGCTGGGGCTGGGAAGGCATGTGGTCGGTCGAGGACGAGGGGATCCAGATCCAGCAGCCGGTGGTCGAGCCGCTGTACGGCATCCGCCACAGCGCCGACGTCTACATCGAGCTCGCGCACCGGCTCGGCATCCTGACCGGCCCGCTCGGCTTCAGTTCGTTCATGAACATGATGCAGATGACCGGTGGCGCCTCCGAGGCGGTCAGCCAGGTTGCGGTCAACGACATCACGCACCCGTACCGCAGCGCGCGCGAGTATGTCGAGACCTATGTGCGCGCGGTGGCGGGAGCGCAGCAGGAACTTGTCTGGACGCAGGGGCACAACCTGCAACCCAAGCCTGCACACAAGCGCTACGTGCCGGACTGCTTCGGTGGCCACCGCGTACCGCTCTACTCGTACTGGCTGAAACAGGTCGGCGACGATCTGCGCCGGCAGATGGCGGCGCACGAGGTGCTCGCCCGGGTACCCGCGCTCGACCCCGAGCGCGTGTTTCTCGAATACGCACCGCTGCCGTTCTGGCATCCCAGCGTGCTCGAGGACGAACCGGCCGAGTTCGACCTCTACGCGATCAACTGGCGCACGGCGATGGGTGGTGTGGGTTCGGGCACGGTGCCGGCCACCAACGTGTGGCTGCTGGAGGCCGCCGAGCGCGACCCGTATTTCACGCACATCCTGATCAACGCCGCGACTGCACGACGGATGAATCTCGCCGATGGCCAGCGCGTCTGCGTGGAGTCGCCGCACGGACGCATGGAAGGAACCCTCAAGTGCACCCAGACGATCCACCCCGAGGTGATCGGCACCATCGGCTGCTGGGGGCACCTGACCGACGCCGCCGTGGGGCGCGGTCGCGGCCCCGGTCACTTCAACAGCCTGCTCGGTTCGGGACTGCGCTACATGGGTCCCTCGACGCTGCAGGCCGAGTGCGCGGCGCGGGTGAAGGTCTACGCGATCTAGATCGACCGGCCACGGCGCTCCGCCGGTTCAGGGTTGGCTCCGGCCGGAGCGGCAGCGGGCAATGTCGAGCGCGGCAAGGCGCGGGCATTGCCTCGATACACTCGGGGTTCAATGGTGGAGGCACGAACAATGACGGCAGCACCTGGGAAATTCCGCATCGACATCGACGATGCGGTGATCGCCGATCTGCGCCAGCGGCTGCGGCGGGCGCGCTGGGCCGCGGATTTCGGCAACGAGGACTGGAGCTACGGGGCCAACGGCGCGAGCCTGCGCGAGTTGGTCGAGTACTGGGCGGACGGTTTCGACTGGGCGGCGCAGCAATGCGACATGAACCGCTTCGAGCACTACCGCGTCAGTATCGACGGCGTGCCGATCCATTACCTGCTGAAGCGCGGCGTAGGACCGGCGCCGATCCCCATTGTGCTCACCCACGGCTGGCCGTGGACCTTCTGGGATTACCGTGAACTCATCGAACCGCTGGCCGACCCGGTCGCGCACGGAGGCGACCCTGCCGATGCCTTCGACGTGATCGTGCCCTCGTTGCCGGGATTCGGTTTTTCCACGCCGCTGCGGCAAACCGGCATCAATTACTGGAAGACGGCGGATCTGTGGCACGAGCTGATGACCGGAGTGCTCGGCTATCCGAAGTTCGCCGCACACGGTGGCGACTGGGGCGCCCTCGTCACCTCGCAGCTTTCGCACAAGTACGCGAAGGATCTGTACGGCATCCACGTCTCGATGCCGATCTGGCCGGGGGTGTTCGCTTCCGAACGCCCCTGCGACCTGCTCGGTCCCATGCTGCCCACGCTTCCGGCGGAACTGTTGCCGCAGGCGATCGGCTGGGAGCGCGGCGTGCTGTGCCACATCACCGTGCACATGCTCGATCCGCAATCGCTGGCCTTTGCGATGCACGACTCTCCGGTGGGCATGCTGGCCTGGCTGCTGGTGCGCCTGCGGGCGTGGAGCGACTGCAACGGTGACGTGGAGTCACGCTTCAGCCGCGATGCGATACTGACCAAAGCCACGCTCTACTGGGCGACCGAAAGCTTCGGCAGCAGCATTCGCTTCTATGCCGAGGCGGCGCGCCGCCCCTGGCAGCCTTCGCACTCCCGCACACCGGCGTTCGAAGCGCCAGCCGGCATCTCCATTTTCCGCAAGGATCCGACCCTGCTGCTGCCGGAGAGCAGCGTGGCCAACTACCGGCTGCACCATCTCGCCACGCACGAGTCCGGTGGACACTTCGCCGCGGCCGAAGAACCACTCGCGCTGATCGATGACATTCGCGCCACTTTCCGCTCGCTGCGGTGAGCCGCGGGTTCGGCCTGTGGCCGAACAATTGTCCGGGCACAGCCAGGACCTACGCGCTAACGCTGCGGCCGGAACGGTAGGCATCCGGTGACTCGCCGGTCCACACGCGAAACGCGCGCCGGAAGGCGCGCGCATCGCTGAATCCCAGCCGCAACGCCACGTCGGCGATCTTCAGCCGCGAATCGGGGCCCAGCAGTTCGATCGCCAGGCGGATCCGGCAGCGATCCTTGAGTTCGCCGAGGCTGCTGCCTTCCTCGGTCAGCCGGCGGCGGAACGTGGCCACGCTGACGTTGAAGAGATCCGCGAAGCGACTGGCGGCGGGGATTGGTTCGCCGCGCGCCAGTTGTCCGAGGATCAGGTGCTCGACGGCCTCGGAGAAGCAGTGTGGCCCGCCCGGTCCATGCATCACGTCGAACGGGAACACGGCCAGCAACTCGACCAGGCGCTGGTAGCTGCGCACCACGGGTTTGCCGAGGTAATGCGCCGGAAAACCGAAGTGGTTGTCCTGTTGTGCGTACAGGATCGGGTGGTGGAACAGGCGCGGCAGCGTGACCTCGTCGCCGCGGTTTTCGTAGATCACGCCGAAACCGCGGATAGGGATCGCTTCGCCGATCAGCCAGCTGAACAGTCGGTGGTAGAACGACAGCCCGGTCAGGTCGGCGAGCAGCCCGCTCACGCTGTTCGGCAAGCGGAAGGTCTGCATATGGAAGGTCGCGGTGTCTTTCTCCGTGTCCAGCCAGAGCTTGCCTGCGCGACCGCCGAGCATCGCGCAGAAGCGCGCGGCACGCAGGATCACCTCCTCGAGGTTCGCGCAGGTGATCACGCAGTAGCACAGCATGTCCACCTCGTCCTTGCTCATCGGAGGCAGATTGCGTTCGCGGTTGGCGCGGTTGGCGAGCAGCGTGATGCACTCGCGGTAGAGCTGCACGAACTGCGCGTCGGGCAGCGTGGCTACACGTCCGTGGCGCAGGTCGTCGAGGCGAAACGGCAGCCGCAGCCGTTCCAGGATGGGGTCGGGCGCCTCGCCGATCGCGGCGGCGTCCTGCAGCAGCGTCAGCGCGAAATCCGCGGGCACGGCCTGCGGTGATTTACGTAGCGCCGTGGTGTTCATCGTGGGTTCCATGGTGCACCGGGAGCGTCGATGCCGCAAGGGTTGAGCGTTTCGGTCCCCCTGTTGCCGAATTGCGGCCTTCGGCGGCCGCCCGTGCCGTCGCATAATGCCTGCCAATGGGGAGGCAACCGGTCGCCCCGACGCAGCGCAACACAGTGAGGATGCAGACGATGAGAATCGCGAAACGGGAGATTCGCTACGGTGGCGCCATGCTCGATCAGAAGGAGATCGACGCGGTCGTCGGCGTGATGAAGACCAGCATGGTCGTTGGCGAGCAGGTGCAGAGTTTCGAGAAGCGCTGCGCGCAGCTCCTCGGGCACGAGTACGGGATCATGGTGAATTCCGGCAGCTCGGCGTTGATGCTGGCACTGCGCCTTGCCGACCTGCCCAAGGGTTCCGAGGTGATCACACCGACACTCACCTTCGGCACGGATATATCGAGCATCGTACTGAATGGTCTGGTGCCCGTGCTGGTCGATGTCGAGCCCGATACTTATCAGATCGACCTCGAGTGCATCGAGCGCAACATCACGCCGAAGACACGCGCGCTGCTGGTCCCGAACCTGGTCGGTGGCATGCCCGACTGGGATCGCCTGCGCGAGATTGCCGACAGGCACGGACTGATCCTGATCGAGGACAGCTGCGATACGCTCGGCGGCACTTTTCGCGGCCAGCCGGCGGGTAAGCGCGCGCATATCAGCGTCACCAGTTTTTCGATCTTCCACATCATCACCTGCCTGGGCAATGGCGGGCTGGTCGCGCTCGATGACCCGAAGCTCTGGGATCGCGGCCTGATGCTGCGCGCCTGGGGGCGTTCATCGGAGAAGTTCCTGCACGGCACGCGCCAGGGCGACAGTGATGGGCGCTTTCTCGAGAATATCGGCGACATCGAATACGACGGCATGTTCATCTTCGAGGAAATCGCCTACGGCTTCATCCCGAACGAGGCCGGGGCTGCCTTCGGCCATGAACAGCTGAACAAGCTCGAGATGTTCACGCAGCTGCGCCAGGAGCGCTTCGAGCGACACGCGCAGTATCTGGAGCGCAACGCCGATGTATTCATCAAGGCGCGCGTGCACCCGGATGTGTTCACCACCTGGATCTGCTATCCGGTGATGCTGCGTCCCGAGCTTGGCTGGAGCCGTCGTGCGCTGCAGATCCACCTCGAGGAAGCGGGCATCTTCACGCGGGTGATATTCTCGGGCCATGCGGCACTGCAGCCGATGATGAACGAGGTGGAGTATCGGGTCGATCCCGAGGGTTGCCCGAACGCCGAACGCGTGATGCGCAACGGCCTGATGCTGCCGTGTCACCCGACGATGAGCCTCGAGGACTGCGACTACCTGTACCAGGTGCTCGACGAGTTCATCGCGCTGCAGCGTGTGAAGTGATGCCGGACACGGGTTGAAGGAAATGGAGCGTCGCAGATTTCTTCGCCTTGCGAGTGCCCCGTTCGCTGCGGCACTGCTCGACCATCCGCTCGCACATGCGGCGATACGGGATCATTCAGGAGGACCCATCGTGCTGGAAAAGATCACCCTGCCGGGGACGCAGCTTGCAGTCAGCAGCCTGTGCCTGGGGACCAATATGTTCGGCAGCGCACTCGAACCCGAGCGGGCTGCAGCCATTCTCGAGACTTTCTTCGCCGCCGGTGGCAATTTCATCGACACCGCGCACTCCTACGGTGACTGGGTGCCGGGAATCCCTCCGGCGGCAAGCGAACGCAGCCTGCGCACCCTGCTCGCGGGGCGAGTGCGCTCCAGCTACGTGCTGGCGACCAAGGGTTGCGAGTTCGACTACCGCAAGGGGGATTTCGCGCTGCGGGTGACTCCCGAGCTGATGCGCAGCGACCTTGCGGGCAGTCTTGAAGCGCTCGGTATCGACCACATCGACCTGTACTGGCTGCACCGCGACGATCCCTCACGACCGGTTGGCGCGATTCTCGATGCGCTGATTGCCGAGCAGCAGGCCGGACGCATCCGTCACTTCGGCTGCTCGAACTGGAGTGTCGAGCGTATCCAGGAAGCGCAGCGCTACGCGGCCAGCGTTGGTCATGCGGGTTTCGTCGCCTGTCAGCCGATGTGGGGGCTGGCGGTGCCGGATCGCGAGGCAATGATGCGCTATGCGCCGGGCGGCTACTACGAGGATGGCTATCAGGCGCTGCACGCAGCCGGCATGCCGATGATTCCGTATTCGGGACAGAGTCGGGGGGTGTTCAGCAAGCTGGATGCTGGACGCGAGGACACGATCGGTGACGACGTGCGGGCGCTCTACGTTTCTGCCGTGAACCGGCGCAAGCTCCCGGTGCTGCGCGAACTGGCAGCGCGTCACGGCGTTCCCGTCAGTGTCGTCGTGCTCGCCTACCTGTGCAGCCAGCCACTCCTGACTGTGCCGATCATCGGCGCAAGCAGCGTCGAGCAGCTTCGTGAGAGCCTGGGTGCGGCAGCGGTGCAGCTGAGTGGCGAGGAACTGGCGGCGCTGCGTGAGGTATGACGAATGAATGAGGCGGGCGCGATCGCCGATGTCTGCATCGTTGGCTCGGGAGCGGGCGGTGGCGTGATGGCTGCCGAACTTGCACACGCCGGGATCGATGTGGTGGTGCTCGAGCGTGGGCCCGAGCGCACTACGACCGACTTCCTGCACCAGGACGAGCTGTCGAACATGGTTCGCCAGGACTTCTTTGCACCCGACTACCGCGAGACGTTGCGCGAGCATGCAGGACAGGATGCAAAGCCGGGTCGCTACAGCCTGCTGGCGCAGACGCTCGGTGGCAGCATGGTGCACTGGGGCGCCTGGAGCTGGCGGTTCCGCGCCGACGAGATGCGGGCGCTTTCGCGTGATGGCGCAGTGCCCGGTGCAAACCTTGCCGACTGGCCGATCGATTACGCAGAGCTCGAACCATTTTACGCACAGGCCGAGCAGTCGCTCGGCGTGTCGGGTCGCTCCGGCTCGAACCCCTTCGAGATGCCGCGTCGCGAGCAGTACCCGAACCCGCCGCACGTCTACCGGCCCTCGTCACGGCTGATCGAGGAGGGCGCACACAGGCTTGGGTTGCATCCCTTTCCTTCGCCGCTCGCGATCAACAGCCGTCCCTACGAGGGGCGCGCCAAATGTATGAACGGTGGTCAGTGTGCCGGTTTCGGTTGCCCGGTGAACGCCAAGGCCTCGCCGCTTGTAATCCATGTCCCGGCGGCGCGGGCAAGCGGAAATGCCAGGTTTCTGACCGGTGCGCGGGCGCTGGAGATCACTGTCGACTCCGAGTCACGCGCCCGGGGCGTGATCTATCGCGGTGCTGACGGCCTGGTGCGTGAACAGCGCGCGCGCCAGATCATCGTCGCCGGCGGCTCGATCGGCAGCGCGACGCTGCTGCTGGCCTCGCGTTCGGCACGCTTCCCGCAGGGTCTTGCCAACGGCAGCGACCAGGTCGGGCGCAACCTGATGAGCCATGTGTTCGCGTACCTGAATTTCGAGATGCGCGAGCCATCTCTCGCGCAGTTCGGCCCGCCCGGAAACGTGGCGATCGATGACTATCATCCATCGAGCGCCGGACGGGGTTTCGTCGGGGGGGCGGTGATCGGCGAGGCAATCGACCCGCTGCCGATCGTCAGCGCGACGAAGTCGACAGACTATCTGCGCGGGCAACGTGCCTGGGGTGCGGGACTCAGCCGCTACCTGGAACGCTACCCGCACTACTGCGGGATGATCGCCATCGGCGAGGATCTGCCGCAGGCAGACAACCGCATCGACCTGGACCCGGATCATCAGGACGCCGAAGGCGTGCCATTGCCGCGCATCACCTGTGCACGGCACCCGAACGATCTCGCACTCGCGCGCTTCATGGAGGAGCGGATGCGAGAGATTGCCGAGGCGGGTGGTGCACTGAAGACCTTCGCGACCGAATACACGGCGGCGCGTACGGCATCTGGCCATATCATGGGGACCTGTCGCATGGGCGATGACCCGCGCACCTCGGTGATCGATCGCTGGTGCCGCAGTCACGAGGTGCCGAACCTGTGGGTGGTCGACGGCAGTTTCTTCCCCACCTCGGGTGGCTACAACCCGACGCTCACCATCGTCGCCAATGCATACCGTGTCGCCGCGCACTTCGTTGCCGAGGCGCGGCGTCTGAATCTGAGGTAGGGACAAGATGCAACGGCGTGAACTGCTGCGCTTTGCGGGGGTGTCGCTGGCTGCCGTGCTGATCGACTATCCGCTTGCACTTGCCGCGGCGCGTGAGTCAGCAGAGCCTCTGGTACTGAATCGTGATGAGTGGTACGGGCTCGAGGCGGTCTGTGCGCGGATCCTGCCGCCGGTGAATGGTGTCTCGGTCGCCGATGCGGGCTGCGTGAACTTCATCGACAAGCTGCTGGCGCACGAGGAGCGGGCGCTGGCACCCGGATATCGGATGGCGCTGGGTGCGTTGACGAGACAGGGAGGTGGGCAACAGGCTTTTGCATCGATCGCAGCCAATCGGCAGGATGAGCTGCTCGCCATGCTCGAGGACGGTGTTCTCGAGAGTTGGCCCGCGGACGGACTTGCGCAGCCGGAGTTCTTTGGGCTGCTGCGCTGGCACACGCTGCTTGGCTTTCTGGCCGACCCGCGCTACGGCGGCAATCGCAATGGGGTGGGGTGGCATGCGATCGGGCATGCGGGGCATCTGCATGCTCACGGTGGTGTCAGCGACGAGCAGCTTGCCGGCCTTGCGGAGGGTGCCGTCGGAAACCTTCCTGAAAGGTAGATGTAGGCTGCGATCGATCCGCTGCCCTGCGCTTCAGTCGGTGGGCGAGGTGGTGTCGAATCGTGCGTCGTATTGGCGCACTGCGGCCTGGAGCCGCTCGAGTGCCGTGCGGTCGTCGGGTGCTTCGCGCAGGGCCTGTGTGCCGGACAGCAGCTGGCCGATGATGCCGTGCAGCACCGCATCGGCCTGGGGTTCGAGTCGACAGTTGGCGATCAGGTAGTCGACCTGGCGATCGATTGTGTCCGCTTGTTCGAGCACCTGTCGTGATTCCTGTGCACGATCGGTATCGAGGTGCTCGAGTGCCGTGACTGCTGCACGAATCTGCTGCATTCCAGTGCGCAGCGCCTGATCGGTCGCGAAGCGTTCATCGCCCGTCGTGTCCGATTCCGCAGTCGTGGCGTGGCTGTGTTCGTGATGGTGGTGTTCTTGTGCCTGCGCGAACCCGGTGAGCGAAAGGGCAAGGCAGAAGAGCATCGCTTGTGAGCCCATCGAAAAGTCTCCTGCTGTTGGCGCGAGTCGTGATGCGCCGGAACGTACCCTGGGTCATGATGGATGGTGAAGTGCACCCCGGCCGGAACATCTCCGGCCGGGGTGCGCGGGGGCTTACCAGCGGTAGGTGACGGATGCACCGTACATGCGTGGGTCATCCCAGTAGGCCGTGGTGAGGTTGCCGAAGCTCGGACCGAAGTCGATGAAGTTCGACACGTGCTTCTTGTCGGTCACGTTGCGTGCCCAGAGTGCGACCTCGCCGTTGCCGTTGCCGAGCGGAATCTCCGTCAGTGCGAGACGCAGGTTCAGCAGCCCGGCTGAATCGACCCTGATGTTGCGCGCGATCGGCTGCATCGGATCGTAATTCGGGCCGCTCGATGCGAGTTGGTACGCGTACGAGTACCACGACGACTGGAACATGTAGTCGGCAATTGCACGCACCGTGCCCATCTCTGTCTCGGCAAGACGCGCGTCGATGAGCAGGTCGAAGGTATGCTTCGGTGCATGGATCATCGCGCGGTTCTTCGACTGATCGACGCCACCATCCATGAACTTCTTGTACTCGGAGTGCAGATAGCCGTAGCTTGCCTGCAGGCGCAGCCAGTCGGTCGGCATCAGGATGCCCTCGATCTCGACGCCCTTGGTCTCCGCCTCGCCGGCGTTACGGACGATGGAGCCGGAAGCACCCGTTGCAGTGAAGATCGACAGCTGCATGTCTTCGTTCTTGTTGAAGAATGCGGCAGCGTTGAGCTGTGCACGCCCATCGAAGAACCTTCCCTTGTAGCCAAGCTCGTAGGACTTCATCGTCTGCGGCTTGAACGGCGTCAGTACCTCATTGATGCGAAGTGCCTGCTGGGCAGCTTCCACGGCCGGGTCGGGGCTGAAGTTCGGTCCGCTGTATTCGCCGTTGTAGCCACCACTCTTGAAGCCTTCGGAGTACTTCGCGTAGACGCTGTGATCGTCGTTGATCTCATACCCGAGGCTGATCAGCGGCGTGGTTGCACTGAAGTCCTTCGATCCGTGGGTTCCCTCAGGAATCAGCGGAATGAAGGGCGTGCCCGACGCGAAATTGATGCCAAGTGAGCGACTGCCGGTCTTCTCTTCCTCGGTGCGACGCAGGCCGAGGGTGAGTGTCAGTGCGTCGGTGAGCCGATAGTCGAGCTGGCCGTAGACTGCAACCGATTTGGTGGAGAAATCGTAGCGTGAATCGTAGTTGGCCGTGCCGAAGAAGAAGGTCTGTGGGTTGATCACATCGCCATCGTCCTTGAAGTAGTACAGGCCGGCGACATAGTTCCAGCGGTCACCGCTGCCGATCAGCTGGAATTCCTGCGATTTCTACGTGTATTCGGAATCACGTGCAGTCTCGGCAACCGCCACGATGCTGCCGTCGAGGTCGATCCTGTCATCCCAGTCCATCTTGCGGTAGGCGCTGATCGACTTCAGCGTGTGCTGCTCGTTGATGTCCCAGCTCAGCGTCACCGAATGGCCGTTGACCTTCACCTTTTCATATGTGTCCACATCGAGCGCCGCCTTGTCCTCGCGGCGTTTCGACGGAATTGCCCCCATGTTTTCGAAACCAAGGTCGCTGCGGTAGAGCTGGCTGAGCGGCGGCTTCTGGTCGATATCGGTATGGTCGAAGCGGTAGTCGGCCTCGAAGTTCTCGCTGAATGCGAGGTTCAGGCCGAACCGTCCGGCAATGCTGTCCCGGTTGGCTGCCTCGTGTGACGGGCCCATGTCGACGTCGACCCAGCCGTCACGGTTGAGCGACTGCAGGCCGAACGAGGCGCTTGCGATTCCGACGCGTGGCAGGTCCATCGAAACCTTGGCTTCGCGGCGATTGTAGTTGCCGAACCCTACCATTGCCGAACCGCTGAATTCACCGCTTGGCTTGCGGGTAATGAATGAGAGAGCGCCGGCGAGCGTGTTGCGCCCGTACAGCGTGCCTTGCGGGCCGCGCAGCACCTCGATGCGCTCGATGTCGACCACATCGAAGATCGAACCCAGCGACTTGCCGAAATAGACGCCGTCGATGTACATCCCGACCGGTTGGTCCCAGTAAAGGGCGGGGTTCTGCTGCGCACTGCCGCGGATCGCGATCTGCGAAGCAGTGGCGCTTGCCGGCGCCTTGCTGATGCGCACGTTCGGCGCCAGGCCGTTCAGGCCCTCGATGTCGGTGATTCCGCGTGCCTCGATCTGATCGGCACCGAAGGCGCTGATCGCGATCGGTACGTCCTGGAGGCTCTGTTCGCGCTTCTGCGCAGTGACCACCACTTCCTCGATGGCTGCCGATGGGCGGCTCTGTGCCAGTGCTGCGGGTGCCGCGAGCAGTTGCGAGATCGCAACCGACAGTGCGAGCGTGGTAAATCGATCGTGTTTGTGCATTCTGCGAATTCCCCTGTTGCCAGATGTTTCACCGTGATGCTGGCGTGCCGCCTCACGGAGTGCGCCCCTGAGGGCGTGCGCATTCTGCGCTCGAACGATCGCTTTTGTCAGTGAAATTTTACGTGCCTTCTGGTGAGCAGTCGTGATATGTGCGCAAAAGCTCAAGTGTTACATCAAGTGTGACAGTCTCAGGCTTGGCGTACTGCCAAGTGTGCGGCGGTAGTCAGCATGTCGAGCATTGGGTTGTCCTCGGTCGTGGCAAGTGTGGCCTTTGCCCTGGCGGCCGTCACCTATGTGAATCTGGCACCGCGTCGCGGGGTCTGACTCCGTGCAGGACTATTCTCGAGATCGTCGAAAAGATTTACATGTTCAGCGACATGACCGCATCAGTTTTGGTCTGATGCATTGATTTCATGGCGGTTGTATTTTATGGCACTGAAATTGCTTGTGTAATTCTGTCTGCTGGCATCATCGGAAACGGGGAGACAACATCATGAGAACGATTGGAGTACTGGCTACTGTTGCGGCATTTGCCGTGTGCGGGGTCGCCAACGCAGCTGTGACCCTGGTCCAGACCAGCGATCCGGGCTTCTATAACAAAAGCATCGGAAACAGCCTCAATGGTACCAACGGTGGCAACACCGCGACCGGGTACTTCCCGACGAGCGATGATGCGAATGTCACATTTCCAACGGCGCCGGATCTGTCGGCGGCCAGCAGCGCCCTGGGTAACTGGTTGAGTGATCCGGGCAATCTGAACGCCAATTGGTCCTACGAATCGTCCATCCCGAACAGTTGGGCGGTCGGCACGGAAGTGGCGGTGATCTACCGGTTCGACACGCTGGGTGCGACGAATATCGTGGCGGCGTTTGGCGTGGACAATGGGATCTTCGTGTGGCTCGATGGTGCCTATATCGGTGGCGCACGCGCTCCGGGTGGAGTCTCCCCGGGTGAACACACCTACAACCTCGGGGATCTGTCCGCGGGCACGCATTACCTGCAGCTGCTCCTTGAAGACCACGGGGTCACGAATGGCTACGCCGTCAACATCACGGCCGACACGTACACGCCTGGGACACCTGGGGCGGTGCCGGAGCCGGGAGTTCTCTGGCTGTTCGCGATTGGACTCGCATTGCCCGTCGGCTTGCACATGCGCGAGCGGTGCAGGCGCCGTCATCCGAAGGCCTGACGCAAGGCGAACGCCGACGCGGCTGCGCGCGAGGCCCCGGCCTCGCGCGCCGCGACTGCGTCCCGTCCGAGAGTTTGGTCCACACCCCGTGAGTGAAACTCCACGGACCGATCGGGTCGTGCTGACGAGCATCCCACCATGGGGATCCCTGCAGAACGACGCAGAGCCGGGAGAAGGTCTACTGTTTGCGTGCATCCTCGACGGGGAGGCAGAATGGATACCGCCCGGATCCCGTGCAGATGTGGTTCTGCATGCCCCGGACGATGTTCAAGGAGGCTGCCGTGTCGATACCGCCCAAGGCCGGTCTGTCCACCCGTTGTGTGCACGGGCATGGCTTCGAGGACGCACACGGCAGCGCCGTGCTGCCGGTCTACAACGCGACGACCTTTGCCTTCCCGAGCACGGCGGATCTGCTCGATGTGATCGAAGGCCGAAGGCTTGGGAGCCTGTATACCCGCTACGGAATGAATCCGAGTATCCGGGCGCTCGAGGAAACGCTCGCCGGTCTTGAGAGTGCCGAGGCGGCGCTGGCCTTCGGCTCGGGGATGGCAGCGGCTGCAGCACTGTTCCTTGCCCATGGGCGTGAGGGCATCGTGTGCGTTGGCGATGCCTATGGTGGCACGATGGAACTGCTCACCCAGCAGCTGCCCTTGCTGGGAATCCGCACACATCTGATCCTCGGCAGCGAGATCGGGCGGCTCGATGAGCTGCTGGCGGCGGGCGCTCGCCTGGTATTTCTCGAGACACCGACCAACCCGACGCTCGAACTGTTCGATATCGCGGCGATTTCGGCCATTGCACATGCGCGTGGCGCCCTGGTCGCGGTCGACAACACCTTTGCCTCACCGGTCAACCAGCGCCCACTCGAACTTGGCGCAGACCTGGTCATGCACAGTGCAACCAAATATCTCGGTGGTCATAGTGACCTTACCGCCGGCGCGCTCGTTGGCTCGAGTGAACTGTTGCTGGAGGTGGGAGGCTGGCGCAAGAATCTCGGTTCGATCCTCGCACCGGCAACGGCAGACCTGCTGATGCGCAGCCTGCGTACGCTGGTGGTGCGTGTACGCCAGCACAACACTGCGGCACAGGCCATCGCGGAGGCGATGTCGCGCCATCCGCAGGTCGCCCGGGTGCTCTATCCGGGCCTGCCGGACTTCCCGGGTCACGAGCTTGCAAGGCGGCAGATGCACGGCTTCGGCGGCATGCTGACGATCGAGGTGATGGGTGGCGGCGAGGCCGCAACTCGGGCTGCCGACCGTCTGCGCCTGTTCCGGCTGGCGCCGAGCCTGGGTGGGGTCGAGAGCCTGGCGACACAGCCGTGCACGACGACGCACCACGGCCTGAGTCCCGTGGAGCGCGCGCGTCGCGGCATCTCCGATGCCATGCTGCGACTGTCTGTGGGGCTGGAAGACCCGGCCGACCTGATCGCAGACCTGCAGCAGGCGCTCGGCTGAAATACTTGAATGGCACTTTTCCCGGTCTCGGTGTGTCAACCTCGCGGGTGTGCTCGCGTTGTTGCGGGTGTGCCTGGCAACAGGTGTTGATCGTTTCGTAATCAGTGGAGAATGCACATGATCGTACGCAAGACCATTGGTCTGCTTGGCGCTGCCGTTTTCGCGCTGGCAGGCTGCACGCCGTATCAGGGGCAGAATGAGGCTGCCGGCATGGTGATCGGAGGCTTGCTTGGCGGCGCGCTCGGTTCGCAGGTCGGCGGAGGCCATGGTCGTACCGCTGCGATCATCGCCGGAACGCTGCTCGGCTCGCATGTCGGCAGCCGGATCGGCATCA
>CAZSYV010000007.1:0-2626 GCA_964610955.1 uncultured Klebsiella sp.
TGGTGCAGCCCGTGCAAGATGCTGATGCCGATCCTCGACAAGCTGGTGCGCGAGTACGACGGGCAGGTGATGCTTGCCAAGGTCGACTGCGACCGCCTGCAGCCGATAGCCGAGCAGTTCGGCGTGCGCAGCCTGCCGACGGTGATCCTGATGAAGGATGGCCAGCCGGTCGATGGCTTCGTGGGCGCGCAGCCCGAATCGGCGGTGCGCGAAATGCTCGAAAGACACCTTCCCAAGCCCTGGGACAACGCGCTTGCACAGGCTCGGGAACTGCTGGTTGGGGGTGATGCCGCCGCAGCCCTGCCACTGGCACGCACGGCATATGAGGATTCCGGCAAGCGTGCCGATATCGCCAAGGTGTATGCGGACATCCTGATCGAGCTCAACCGGCTCGACGATGCGCAGACCGTGATCGATGCGATTGCGCTGGTGGATCATGATTCGGACTATGATCGGCTGCTCTCCGAGCTCCAGCTGAAGCGTCAGGCGGCCGATACCCCGGAAGTTCAGGCACTGCTCGAAGCGTATCAGCGCACGCCCGATGACATGGGCGTCGGCTATCAGCTGGCCGTGCAGTTCAGTCAGTCGGGCCGGGTTCGTGAGGCGCTGGAGATCCTGATCGAGATCGTGCGCCGTGATCGTGAGTTCCGTGACGGTGAGGCGCGCAGGACATTGCTCGATATCATCCGCTCGCTCGGCAAGGGGGATCCTCTGGCAGCCGAGTATCAGCGCAGGCTGTTTGCCCTGATGTACTGAAACAGGGCATCGCGAGATCGCGCCGAAGGCTCCTAGAGGTAGCGGGCCAGCACGGCGAATCGGGGTTCGTGCAGCGTCCGCATTGCTTCAGGCAGTGGCAGGCGCACCACATGGCCCGATCCCGGTGCCACCTCGCGTCGATCGCCACCCTCGCTCCACAGCTCGTCGAGGACGAAGTCGCAGTTGCCCTGCGGGGACATCAGCTCGAGGCGGTCACCCACGGCAAAGCGGTTGTTGACCGAGACGGTGAGCAGCCCGGAAGCCGCATCGATATCGAGCACCTCGGCAACGAACTGTTGATAGTCGCCGCGCGAGACCCCACGCTCGTAGTTCTGGTACTCGCCCGGCGGGTGGCGACGGTAGAAGCCCTCCGTATAGCCGCGGCTGGCGAGCTTCTCGAGTTCGTCCATCAGTCCCATGTCGAACTGGCGCCCGGCGAGCGCGTCGTCGATCGCCTGGCGATACGCCTGTGCGGTTCGTGCCACGTAGTAGTGCGACTTGGTGCGCCCCTCGATCTTCAGACAGTCGATGCCGATCTCGATCAGCTGCTGCACATGCTGGATTGCGCGCAGGTCGCGCGAGTTCATGATATAGGTGCCGTGCTCGTCTTCGTAGGCGGGCATGTACTCGCCGGGGCGACCCTCTTCCTGCAGCAGGAATACGCGCCCCTCAGCCTCATCCTGTGCTGGCTCATGAACGGCGACCACATCGCCGGTACTGGTCTCGGTCGCCTCGTGCGCCTGGTACTTCCAGCGGCAGGAGTTGGTGCATGCGCCCTGGTTCGGGTCGCGGTGAGTCATGTAGCCAGACAGCAGACAGCGACCCGAGTAAGCCATGCACAGGGCGCCATGGACGAACACCTCCAGCTCGATGTCCGGGCACCGCTGGCGGATCTCGGCAACCTCCTCGAGCGACAGCTCGCGCGAGAGGATCACGCGGGTCAGACCGAGCTGCTGCCAGAATTTCACGCTTGCCCAGTTGATTGCGTTTGCCTGCACCGAGAGGTGCACCGGCATTTCCGGCCAGCGCTCGCGCACCATCATGATCAGGCCAGGATCGGCCATGATCAGCGCATCGGGCTGCATCGCGATGACGGGTTCCATGTCCGCGAGGTAGCTGCGCAGCTTGTCGTTGTGGGGTGATACGTTGCTGGCGATGAAGAACTGCTTGCCGAGTGCGTGTGCATGCGCCACTGCCTCGGCAAGGCGCTCGATGCGGTTGAAGTCATTGTTGCGCACACGCAGGCTGTAGCGCGGTTGGCCGGCGTAGACAGCGTCTGCACCGTAGGCAAAGGCGTACTGCATTGCCTTGAAGGTGCCGGCGGGGGACAGGAGTTCGGGACTGCGCATGGCGGGATCTGTGGTCTCACGAGCGGGAGGGGCGCTATTATCTGGCCACGGTCCGTGAGGGGCCAGTGAAAAAGACAACCCGAGGGGGAACTCCATCAGATGCGTATCCAGAACTCGATCCGCGCTCACCTCGAGGAGGCGCTTGGCCCGCGGTACCTCGAGGTCGTCAACGAGAGTGATCGGCACAGCGTGCCGCCGGGTTCGGAGACGCATTTTCGTGTGGTGGTCGTCAGCGGTGCATTTGACGGTGAGCGTACCGTGCAGCGGCATCGGCGTGTCTATGCGGCATTGGCTGCGGAGCTTGCCGGCGGAGTGCACGCACTCTCTGTGCATGCCTACACGCCCGAGGAGTGGCGTGCGCAGGGCACGGCACCGCAGTCCCCTGACTGCATGGGGGGCGGAAAGCGCCGCAGCTAGGCGCGGGTGTCGTTCGCCTCCAGTGACTCGGCCTCACGCTGCTGATCGTCCAGGTACAGACGGTGCAGCACTTCCTGTGAGCGCCGGCGGCGCTGGCGCCCGGG
>CAZSYV010000007.1:2726-52050 GCA_964610955.1 uncultured Klebsiella sp.
TTCTCGCTGACGCCCTCGACACCCGCCACCAGCGCACACATTCCACGCACGATCACCCGAATCCTGACGCCGGCCTGTGATGCGCCGTAGAGCTGCTCGATGATTCCCTCGTCGACCAGGTTGTTGCATTTGATGAAGATCCGGGCCGCGCGTCCGGCGCGTGCGTTGAGCACCTCGGTGTGGACCAGGCGCAACAGCGTCGAGCGGTTGTTGAGCGGCGAGACCGCCAGGTGGCGGAACTTGTGACGCCGATAGGTATGGCGGATGAAATCGAAGACGTTGTGCACATCCTCGGTGATCTCCGGATCAGCGGTGAACAGGGCGAGATCGGTGTAGACGCGGGCGGTCTTCTCATTGAAGTTGCCGGTACTGATGTGCGCGTAGCGCCGCAACTGGCTGCCTTCCTGGCGCCCGATCAGCATCAGCTTGGCGTGTACCTTCAGCCCCGGAATGCCGAAGATGACGTGCACCCCGGCCTCGGTGAGCCGTTTTGCCCAGTCGATGTTTGCGGCCTCGTCGAAGCGTGCACGCAACTCGACGATCGCCAGCACCTCCTTGCCGTTCAGTGCGGCACAGATCAGTGAGTTGGCGATATTCGAATCACTGGCGATGCGATAGAGCGTGACCTGGATCGAACGCACGCAGGGATCGATCGCTGCGGCGCTCAGCAGCTGCTCGGTGTAGCGGAATGAGTGGTATGGGTAGTTCAGCAGGAGGTCGCCATGATCGATCGCCGCAAAGATGTTGCGTTGCGCGTCGATGTACGGGGATTTCAGTGGCGGCAGTGGCCGGTTTTCGAGCGAGCGTGCTCCAAGATTCGGAAAGTCCATGAAGTCCTTGGAGTTGTGATAGCGCGCCCCGGGGAGCACATTGTCGTAGCTGCCGAGGCGCAGGCGCCGCACCAGTGTGTCGAGCATGTCGTTTGGCATGCGTCGATCGTAGACCAGGCGTACCGGATCCCCGAGCTTGCGCTTTTTCAGACCGCTCGAGAGCGCATCGATCAGACTCTGGGTGATGCCTTCACCAAGCTCGAGCTCGGCATCGCGCGTGAGCTTGAAGGTGAACGCCTCGGCATGGGTGATCGCAAATACACCCTGGAACACCTCGGGGAGGCAGGCGCGGATGATGTTGTCGAGCACCATGATCACCTGCCGCCCCGGCTGCGCGCTGGATGATGGCAGCACGACGAAACGCGGCAGACGCTCGGCCGGGATGTTCACGATGGCATAGCGACTGTTCTGGTTCTCGAGCTGCAGGCGCACTGCAAAGTAGATCGAGCCGTCCTCGAGCTGTGGTGTGGCTGATGTGTCGCCGATGATGATCGGTGTCAGTGCCGGCATCACACGGCTGAAGAAATAGCGACGCACGAACTCACGTTGTGCATCATCGAGCTGGCGCTCGTCGATCAGGTAGATGTTGTTCGCGCGCAGTTCGGCGAGGCAGGTGTCGTATACCCGATCGAAGCGCATCTGCAGATCGCCGACGGCGTCACGCAGATCGTCGAGAAGCTGCTCCCAGCGAGTCTTTTCGCGCCCCTTGGCAAAGGCCGCCAGACGACGCACGTCCGCATAGCGGACCCGGTAGAATTCGTCGAGGTTGTTCGAGAAGATCCCCATGAAGCGCACGCGCTCGATCAGTGGCACCTCGGGGTCCTCGGCCTCCTGCAGCACGCGTGCGTTGAAGGAGAGCCAGCTGAGTTCCTTCGGATGAAAGGGAAGAGTCTTGCGTCTTGACGGCATCGGAAACCACCAGCTCCCGGCAGCAATTGAAAATGCCCTGTCAGCGATTAAACTGGGTCGCTGCTCCGCAGCGCGACGGAACGACTGTCCGAGCGCGTCAGCCCGCAGTTTTATTACAGCCGCCGACGTGATGCCACGGAAATACCTCACATGAATCAGGCGAGCGATCCCGTCTGTGCCGTACTGGACCTGGGATCGAACAGCTTCCACCTGCTGATCGGGCGGCTCGAGGCAGGGCGCATCATCATGCTCGACCGGCGCAAGGAGATGGTGCGCCTGGCGCAGGGGCTCAGCGAGGACGGCATGCTGGATGAGCAGGTGATTCAGCGTGCCCTTGCCAGCCTGGAGGTGTACGCGCAGCAGCTGCGCAACATCGATCGTGCAAACCTGCGTGTGGTCGCCACCAACACGCTGCGTGCTGCGGGCAATGCGCGTGAGTTTCTTGAGCGTGCCGAGCAGATCATCGCTGCGCCGATCGATGTGATCAGTGGTCAGGAAGAGGGGCGGCTGATCTTCCTCGGTGTTGTCAAGGGGCATGCGAGCCACGCGCAGAGGCGCCTGGTGATCGACATCGGTGGTGGCTCCACCGAGTTCATCGTTGGACGACGCAAGGCGAAGCGGATCGAGAGCGTGTTCATGGGTTGTGTCTCGATGAGCGAGAAGTTCTTCGCCGACGGGCGCATCACGCGCTCACGCTATGAACGCAGCCTGATGCTGGCACGTGCGGAGATCCAGCATCTTGCACAGGACTATGGTGCGCCACGCTGGGATGAGGCAGTCGGCACCTCGGGGACGATTCGCAACACGCAGGCATTGATCGAGCGCCTCGTGCCCGGCGAGCACCTGATCACGCGAGAGGCCCTCGATGCCGTGGTCGCCCAGCTGCTGCGTTGCAGAAAAGTGGCGACACTCGAGTCGATCGGGCTCAGCCACGAGCGGGCGCCGGTGTTTCCCGGCGGTCTGGCGATACTGCATGCCGCGTTCATCGAGCTCGGTATCCAGCGCATGCACGTGTCGGACTATGCGCTGAAGGAAGGCGTGCTCTACGAGCTGGCGGATCGCGGTGAGCACGAGGACACGCGACGCCAGACGATCGAGTACCTCAGCAGGCAGTTCGCCATCGATCGCCGTCAGGCGGCGCGGGTCGAGCGTGTCGCCTTGTCGCTGCTGCCTCAGGTGCTGCCGTACCTGCGTACCGAACGCGAATTTGCCCAGCAGCTGCTGGCTGCCGCCGCCCAGCTGCACGAGCTGGGGCTGACGATATCGCACAGTGGCTACCACCGCCATGGTGCCTATCTGCTGGAGCACGCCGACATGCCGGGATTCTCGCGCAGCGAACAGAAGATGCTCAGCTTTCTGGTGCTCAACCATCGCCGCAAGCTGCGCGTTCCAGAGCCGAATGGCTATGGATTCGAACCCGACTGGACGCTGGTGTTGATACTGCGCCTGGCGTGTCTGTTCAACCGCATGCGTGTCGACCAGCGCCTGCCGGCGCTGCGTCTGGTGCCGGTACGCAAAGGCTGGGATATCGAGGTGCCTGCTGCATGGCTGCGCAGGCATCCGTTGATTGCCGAGGATCTGCGTGCGGAAAGTGCCTTCCTCTCGGCCATCGGCTCATCGTTGAACCTGCGGACACAGCGCTGAATGAACTCCGCCCAGATACCTTGCCCTCGCTCGACGGAGCCCGCCGGGAGCGGGGTGATTCGTGCCGATATCGCCGATTTCGTCGTCGATGAATGCATCGAGATGGATGATGACGGTGGTGGCGAGCATCTCTGGGTGCGGGTGCGCAAGAGTGGCGAGAACACCGACCATGTGGCTTCCCTGCTTGCGCGGGCAGCAGCGATCCGTGTGCGTGATGTGGGCTATGCGGGGCGCAAGGACCGCCATGCGATCACCACACAGTGGTTCAGCCTGTGGCTGCCGGGGCGCGCCGATCCGTGCTTCGATGGGCTGCCACCGTCGGTGTGGGTGCTCGAGATGCGCCGGCGCCGGCGCAAGCTCGTGGTCGGCGGCCTGCGCGCCAACCGATTCCGTATCACGGTGCGTGATTTTTCCGGGGACCAAGCGCTGCTCGATAGGCGCCTTGCCGGGCTTGCCGCGCACGGCGCACCCAACTATTTCGGGGCGCAACGCTTTGGTCGGGACGCAGACAACCTGGTGCTGGCGCGCGAATGGTTTGCAGGGACTCGCCGGATCGCCGATCGCAAGCTGCGTGGCATGCTGCTGTCCGCCGCCCGTGCGGCGATCTTCAACGCAGTCCTTGGCGAGCGCGTCGTTGCGGCTTCCTGGTGCAACGCGCTTCCCGGGGATCTGTTGATTTTCGATCGGCGTGGTGGCCATTTTCCGGCTCCGGAGATCGACGCGGTGCTCGAGGCGCGGGTCCGCGCTGGTGAACTGCATCCGAGCGGGCCGCTGTGGGGTGCTGGTGAAAGTCCGGCCAATGGTGCGGTTGCCGCGCTCGAACAGGCGGTTGCAGGGCGTTTTCCTGAGCTTGCTGCGGGACTGGGGCGTGCGGGACTGCGCCAGGAGCGCCGTGCGCTGCGAGTGATGCCACACGAGCTGGTGTGGCAGTGGCTCGACGAGACGACGGTCGTGCTGTCGTTCGACCTGCCGCCCGGATGCTACGCGACCACGCTGCTTCAGGAGGTGCTCGAGTGGCGTGACGGCACGCGCATCGACTGAGCCTGCCGGGTGGATGCTGGTGGCACGCACTCAAGGCGGGGCGTGGCTCTTCCTGCTCAGTTGGTGATGATGCGCTGTGCGAGCCGCCACCCTGCCGGTGTGCGGCGCAGGGTGTCCATGTAGCGTCCGTTCATCGCGATCTGTACCTTGGCATCGACGGTACTGAGCAGCTGCATATAGCAGGAGGATTGCGCTGAATCTCCATCTCCCTCGAGGACGAGGTTGTTGATAACATGCTGCGACGGTGGCATCGAACCGCGAGCGTTGTGGAAGAAGGCCAGGATGGCATCGATGCCTTCGCAGCGCACATTCATCGCACCGAGTTCGAATACCGCATCCTCGGTAAAGATCGAACGCATGGCCTCAGGTGTGCTGTAGTCGGCGTTGTGGCAGTAGCGGTGCAGGAGCTGCTCGATCTCGTAACGGTCTTCGATGTCCAGTGCCATGGGGCGCCTCCTCAGGGTCGGGTGGTGTGTTGGCGGGGATTGTAAGGTAATCATTGTGTCCAGAGTCAGCCGCGTGCCGCAACACAGGGTGTTTCGCCTCCTGCTTCCGGTCCTCATGACGTTTCTTGTGCTGTTCCCGCAGGCGGCACCACTGTCTGCGGAACGCCCGGACCCGCAGTCGGAACAGCCCCGGGCCGACTATTCGCTTGCCTTCGACGCCACTCGTGATCCGGCGCGTGATTTCGATCGGGCGCTTGCCGCGGCGGCGGCACATGGCAAGCGGGTACTGGTCATGGTGGGCGGCGACTGGTGCGTGTGGTGCTTCCTGCTCGATCGCCACCTGCGCACCGATGCCGAAGCGGCCCGCCTGCTGTATGGTGAATTCGAGCTGTTGCGGGTGTACTACGGCGAAGACAATACCAACGAGTCCTTCCTGGCTGAGTTCCCGTCGTTCGAGATGTTCCCTCATTTCTTCGTTGTCGAAGCCGATGGTCAGGTGCTTGCGTCGGTGGACGCCGATGTGTTCATTGCAGATGCAAGATACGACACGGGACGGATCCGTGGCTTTGCCGTCGCCTGGCACCGACACTGAGCGAGCTCAGTCGGGATCGGCAACGTTCAGGTCGAGGCGTACGGTGACCACGGTGGGGTCCAGCGCATCGGTTTCGGTGCGAAAGCCGAGCTGCCTGCAGAGGTTCAGCATGCTGTGGTTCTCCACCAGCACATCGCCGAAGATCTCACCGATGCCGCGCGCTCGTGCGTAGGCGATGATGCGCTGCATCAACAGTCTGCCGAGTCCCATTCCAGTCATGTCGCGGCGAACCAGAATGGCGTACTCCGCGCGCTGCAGGTCGGGATCGCAGACGATGTTGACCGAGCCATAGAACTCGGTCGTACCGGGTGTTCCGTGATCTGTCAGGATCAACACCATCTGACGGTCGTAGTCGATCTGTGTGAAGCGCGCAGCCATGGCATGCGACATGGCCTTGATCGGGGCGAAGAAGCGCAGGTAGATCTCTTCGGCGCTGAGGTTGGAGAAGGCGCGACGCAGTGCAGGTTCGTCTTCGGGCAGTACCGGGCGCAACCACAGCACCCGCCCGTCGGCAAGGGGGATGTCTTCCTCGAGTTCACGCGGATATGGCTTGATCGCCAGGCGGTCCGTGCCTGGTGCTGTGGCATCACCGAGGCGGATGCGCGCATCGAGCGCCACCACCCCGTGCGCATCCGCCAGCAGGGGGTTGATCTCCATTTCTGCGATCTCGGCAAAGTCGCACACCAGCTGTGACAGTCGCACCAGTGCGAGTGCGATTGCATCGAGGTCTGCTGCGGGCATGCCGCGGGCACCGCCAAGCAGGCGCGCGATGCGTGTGCGCGTGATCAGTGCACGCGCCAGATGCATGTTCAGTGGCGGCAGCGCGAGCGCCGTATCGGCAATCGTCTCGGTTGCGGTGCCGCCGTGACCAAACACGAGCACGGGACCGAACTGGGGGTCCGGGCTCATGCCGAGAATCAGTTCATAGGCACCACGTCGGTGCACCATGCGCTCGACGCTGAAGCCCTCGATGCGGGCCGCCGGCAGCTGCGCCTCGATGCTTGCACGCATTGCCTCGGCCGCTGCACGGGTTGCCTGTGGGTCTGCGAGGTCGAGTACCACGCCGCCGAAATCCGTCTTGTGCGGAATGTCCGGTGAACGGATCTTCAGTGCAACGGGTGCACCGATCTGCGCCGCCGCCCGAGCCGCCTCGTCTGGTGTGTCGGCAGTGAATGCCTCGACGATGGGAAAGCCGTAGGCCTGCAGCACACGACGGGTGGCATTGCTGTCGAGCCATTCGCGGCCTTCGTCGCGTGCCCGGGCGAGCAGTTCCGTAACGACGCGGATTTCCGGGGTGCGAGTCTCGGGTGCGAGTTCGGGTGTTTCCATCAGGGTGCGCTGACCGCGTGCGTGGGCGACGGCGTGCATGAAGCCGCGGACCGCCTGTTCGGGGGTCGGGTAGCTCGGTATGCCTGCTGCACTGAAGACATCGCGCGCGGCCAGTGCGGTCGCACCACCCACCCAGCTGGTCAGCAGTTGCGGTGCCTGTCGATCGACAAATGCCGCCGTGATCGCGTGCGCAGCCTCGATGCCCGGACAGACCGCTGTTGGGCAGTGCACCACCAGCACCGCGTCGACGCCACGGTCGGTGGCGACGATCCCTGCCGCCTGCGCGAGACGCAGAGGGCTGGCGTCGCCGATCACGTCGATCGGGTTTTCCCGCGACCAGTTCTGCGGCAGGATCGCATCCAGTGCGGTGATGGTCTGCGCATCGAGCGTCGCGAGTGTGCCGTCAAGTGCCGCAAGTGCATCGGCAGCAAGCACGGCCAGACCACCACCGTTGGTCACGATCGCGAGCCGCTCGCCGCGAAGCGTCCGCACATGGCTCAGGGTTTCTGCAGCATTGAACAGCTCGGCCAGCGTGTACACCCGGACGATGCCGGTGCGGCGAAAGACCGCGTCATAGACCTCGTCGCGGCCCATCATCGCGCCGGTGTGGGTGGCTGCCGCACGGGCGCCGGCGGCAAAGCGCCCGCCCTTGACCACGATGACCGGCTTGGTGCGCGCTGCTGCCCGCGCTGCAGAGACGAACTTGCGCGCGCTGGCGACCGATTCGACATAGAGCAGAATCGCGTCGCTGCCGGCGTCGTTGGCGAGATAGTCGAGCATGTCGCCGATATCGACGTCGCTCATGTCACCAAGTGAGAGTACATGTGAGAAACCGATGCCGCGGGCATGTGCCCAGTCGATCATCGAGGTCACGATCGCACCCGACTGGGTGACGAATGCAAGACGTCCCGGGTGTGCTGCCAGGTGAGAGAAACTCGCGTTCAGCCCGATCCCGGGCACCATCATGCCAAGACAGTTTGGTCCCACGATACGCAGCACATGCGGTCTGGCGGCCTGGAGGGTCGCCGATTTGATGGCCCTGCCGGGTGCGTCGTCGCGAGTCGCGCTGATGACGATGACCGCACGTGTGCCGCGCGCACCGAGCGCGGCGACGAGCTCCGGTACGCTGTCTGGCGGTGTGACGATCACCGCCAGATCCGGTGCTGCCGGCAATTCGGCAACGGATGCAAAGCATGGGATGCCGAGCACGCTGCTGCCGTAGCGTGGATTGACCCCCCACACCGGCCCGGAAAAACCGCCTGCGAGCAGGTTGCGGGTCAGCACATTGCCAATGCTGCCGGTGCGTTCGCTGGCACCGATCACCGCTACCGAAGTGGGAGCCAGCAGTCTGTCGAGATTGCGTATCGTCATGTGCACAGTGTATCCAATTTCAGTGTGGAGAGACGGCACGCTGGCACCCCGATTGGCTACACTACGGCGTTGGTTCGATGGGGGGTGGCGGCAATGAACACGACTGGGCAGACGCACTCGGTACTGATGGGCTATCTGCTGTGGATCTTCGGCTTCATGGGAGCGCACCGGTTCTACTACGGCAGGCCGATCAGCGGCACCATCTGGTTCTGCACCCTGGGCCTGCTTTTCATCGGCTGGATCGTCGACCTGTTCCTGATTCCGGGCATGGATCGCGAGGCCGAGCGCCGCTATCGCTCCGGCCCGCTCGACTACAACGTATGCTGGATCCTGCTGACGTTCCTGGGTGCGTTCGGTGTACATCGATTCTACATGGGCAAGTGGTTTACCGGGCTGCTGTATCTCTTCACGGGCGGTCTGTTCCTGTTCGGGATTCTTTACGACTATTGGACACTGAATCGCCAGCTTGACGAGCTTGCCGCATGAGCGGGGTGCGTCGTGCACCAGGCTGAACCGGATTCGGGAATGACGGGGAGAGATGCCGCATGGCAAGACTGATGGACAAGGTGGCACTGGTCACTGGCGCAGGGCAGGGCGTGGGGCGCGGCATCGCGCTTGCGCTGGCCGGCGAGGGCGCGCGGGTGGTGGTCGCGGGGCGCACCGAGGGCAAGCTGCTCGAGACATGTGCCGAGATCGAGCGACGTGGTGGAGTCGCCCTGCCGGTGGTGTGTGATGTGCTGCTTGCCGAGGACATCGAGCGCTGCGTGGAGAGCACCGTGGCCCGCTTCGGTACGGTGGATATTCTGGTGAACAACGCCCAGATCGTCACGCTGGGCGCTGTCCTCGACTTCTCCGAAGAGGACTATCAGGCCGGGATGGATTCCGGGCCGCTGGCTGCGCTGCGTTTCATGCGCGCCTGCCACCGCTACCTGCGGGGCGGCGGCTGCGTGGTGAACCTCGGCTCATCGGCCGCAATGCGCGCGGGAGCGTCCGGACTGGGCGCGTACACGGCTGCAAAGGAAGCGATCCGTGCCCTGACGCGTGCGGCTGCAGTCGAATGGGGGCCGGATGGCATCCGTGTCAACTGCATTCTCCCGCTGGCGATGTCACCGGCGATGGAGGCCTGGACGGCGAACAGCCCGGAGCAGGCGGCCGATCTGATGCGTCTGGTGCCTCTGGGGCGTGTTGGTGATTGCGAGGTGGATGTCGGGCGTGCGGTCGCGTTCCTGTGTGGCCCCGATGCGCGCTACATCACTGGACACACCCTGCCGCTCGATGGCGGAGAGGCCTTTCTGCGCTGAGAGTCGTTCACATGGAATCATGGCAGCTGTTTCAGGCGTTGCTGCTCGGTACGGTCGAGGGCCTGACCGAGTTCATTCCGGTGTCCAGTACCGGACATCAGATCATCGTTGCCGATCTGATCGGTTTCACGGGTGAGCGTGCTGTTGCATTCAACATCATCATTCAACTGGGTGCGATCCTCGCCGTGATGTGGGAGTACCGTGCACGCATCGTCGCTGTGGTGAGCGGCCTGGCGCGTTCGACCGATGCACAGCGCTTCACGGTGAACCTGCTGCTTGCCTTCCTTCCCGCAGCGCTGCTCGGAGTGTTGTTTTCGGACCTGATCACCCGCCACCTCTTCAACCCGATTTCGGTAGCGGCGGCACTGGTCGTTGGTGGCGTGGTGATTCTGTGGGTCGAGCGGCGCGGCAAGCCGGTCGAAGTCGATCAGGTCGATGCGATGGACTGGAAGCATGCGCTGAAGATCGGCTGTGCGCAGTGTCTGGCGCTGATTCCCGGGACCTCGCGCTCGGGGGCGACGATCGTCGGTGGCCTGCTGTTCGGGCTCTCGCGCCGTGCGGCCACGGAGTTCTCGTTCTTTCTCGCCATGCCGACCATGGTCGGTGCTGCCGTGTATTCGAGCTACCGCTACCGTGACCAGTTCCTGCCGTCGGATCTGCCGGTCTTTGCACTGGGCTTCGTCGCGGCGTTCGTGTTCGGAATGCTCGCCGTGCGTGCACTGTTGCGCTTCGTTGCCGGGCATTCCTATGCTTCGTTCGCCTGGTATCGCATCGTCTTTGGTCTGATCATTCTCGCGACCTGGCAGTTTGGTCTGGTCGACTGGTCTCAATCCTGAGACGAGACCAGAACGACTGATGCTGCCTTGTGCGGACGGCAGCCGTATCATGGAGTTTCGGCGAGGGCCGGCGATGGGGGGCGCAATGGTGCGTTTGCGACACACGGTGCTGCTTGCATCGCTGCTGGCTGCAGGGTGCACGACCACCACCATCGACGAGAGCCGTGTGGCGCCGGTTGCGATCGGCAAGGCAGAGCGCGTGGTCGTACTGGGAAGGCGCCACAGCAGCGACTATGAGACCGAGCCGGCCTTCGTGCGTTGCGTGGGCCGTGGCATTGCCGCCACCGGCGCCAACGTGCTTCCCGAGCTCGAATTCATGAACCGCTTCTATCCGTGGTTCGAGCCGCGGACGGCACCGATGAGCCTGAAGCGTTTCGAGGTGCTGATGCAGATGCCGGCATTCGCAACACGGATGAACGAAACGGGTTTGCGCTACATCGTCTGGATCGATGGCCGCACCGAGACGGTCGATCGGGCAGGGTCGGTCTCCTGCGCCATCGGGCCGGGGGGTGGCGGGTGCATCGGCTTTGGAACCTGGGAGGACGAGTCGAAGTATGAGGCGAGCGTATGGGATCTGAAGCAGGCGCAATCGATCGCCACGATCAGCGCCGAGTCGGAGGGGACTTCCTATATGCCGGCACTGATCGTTCCCGTTCCGCTCATTGCACGCGTACGTGCTGCGGCCTGCGAGGGTCTCAGTGCGCAGCTTCGTCAGCTGTTCTCGGCGCCATGAGATTGCGATTCCTGCTGCTCGCGCTACTGGTGCTGATGGTGCCGGTCAGCGGCTGGTCCATGTCGGAAAGCAGGGAAATTGCCCTGGGAAGCGAAATGCACCAGGAGATCCTTGCGAAGATCCCGGTCTACGAGAATGCAGTGCTCTCCGCCTATGTCACACGGATCGGCAACCGGTTGGCGCGCGACAGCGATCGTCCGGGGCTCGAGTACACCTTCACCGTGCTCGACAGCCCCGATATCAATGCATTTGCGACACCGGGTGGCTTTGTCTACATCAATCGCGGCTTGATCCTGTACCTGCAGTCCGAGGCGGAGCTTGCCGCCGTGCTTGCCCACGAGATCGCCCATATCACCGAGCGCCACGCTTCTCGCCAGGATCTGCTGTCGAAGACGAGTTCGGTGGCGTCCCTGGCGCTCGGGGTGCTGGCGGCCATCGGTACCGGAAGCGGCACGGTGGGCAGCCTCGCGCACGACGCGACGGCGACGGCAGGAACCGCCATGGTGCGTGGCTATGGGCGTGAGATGGAACTCGAGGCCGATCGGCAGGGTGCAAAGTTCATGCACCGCAGTGGCTACGATCCGCTGGCGATGGTCGAGGTGCTTGGTGCGCTGAAGGAGCAGGAGGGTTTCGCGCGCATGCGTGCGCGTGCCGAGGGGCGCGATGCCGTGGTGTATCACGGCGTGTTCTCGACCCATCCACGCAACGATCAGCGGCTGCAGGAGGTCATTGCTGCGGCAGGAACACTGAGCGCCGACAGCGCACTGCAGTCTGATCCGGATGAGTTCCGTCGAACTACCGAAGGCATGAAGTTTGCCGAGCGTCGCAGCGCTGCCACGGTCATGGATGGTCGCTATTACAACGGCAAGATGGGTTTCACCGTCGCCTTTCCGACGGGATGGCGGGTGGTGAACCGTGCGACGATGGTGGTTGCCGATGCGGCCGATGGTACGGCACGCCTGCAGATGTCGGTGAAGCGCGCCCTGCCGGAAATGAGTCCTGCGGAGTTTGCCTCGGCGATGCTCGATCTGCAGCATGGCAGTGACCCACGGCAGATCGACGAAGGTGGCGTGAAGGGCTTCAGTGCGCGTTACCCGAACCCGGACGGTGGGCCTGCGCGTCGCGTGGCAGTGTTGTATTACGGTCCATACGCTTACATTTTCGAGGGACGCTCGACGAGTGCAGCGTTGGCTGCGCTGCACGATGTGTTGTTCGTATCGGCGATCGGCAGCTTTCGTGCAATGGATGCCGGTGACCGCGATGCGGTGCTGGCGACACGGATTCATTATGTGCGTGCACAGCCTGGGCTCGGCTTTGCGCAACTGGCAGCACAGGCACCGCTGACATCGTATGCGGAAGAGCAGCTGCGGCTGCTGAATGGAGCCTACCCGCATGGCGAGCCACAGCCGGGCGAGTGGCTCAAGATCGTTCAATAGGCCGGTGGGCTGACCGGCATTCCTCATGAATCACGACTGATGCATGCCTTGCGCGATGCAGCAGTCTTCCTGTTCCTCAGGGTATTTTCGGAAAGGGCAGCAGATTGGTGTTGTTGCGCCGGTGCAGGAAACGCTGTTCGATTTCAGTCGCCGGGATCGGCTTGCTGAGCAGGTATCCCTGCGCGTAGTGGCAGCCATGATCCTTGAGGAACTCCCGTTGCTGCTCCGTTTCGACGCCCTCGGCGATTACCTGCACCTCGAGTGCCCGGGCGAGCGCGAGGATCGTGCGCACGATATCGGCGTCGATGCGGTTTTCGATCACATCCGACACGAAGGCCCGATCGATCTTGATGTAATCGAGCGGGAAGCGCTTCAGGTAGTTGAGTGAAGAGTAGCCCGTGCCGAAGTCGTCGATCGCCAGATGCGTACCCAGACCCTTCAGTTCACGCAGCATCTCGATCATCTCGTCTGGCCGCTCCATGATCGTGCTCTCGGTGATCTCGAACTCGATGCAATTGCGTGGCACGCCAGCGTCGGAGATGATCTCCGAGAAGGTGTTGACCAGTGACGGGTTCGCGAGCTGACGGGCGGAGAGGTTGATCGCGATGCGTGGTGGATCGATTCCCGCGGCGATCCAGTCGTTGATCTGTGCACAGATCGTGCACAGGACCCAGTGGCCGATCTCCTCGATGAGCCCCGTTTCCTCGGCCAGGTGGATGAAGCCGGCAGGACTGATCAGCCCGCGTGTCGGGTGCTGCCAGCGGATCAGTGCCTCGAGTCCGGTGATGCGCCCACTCGAGAGATCTTCCTGGGGCTGGTAGTACAGTCGCAGCTCGTCGCGGGCAATCGCATTGCGCAGATCATTTTCGAGTTCGAGTCGGTCCAGATTGTCCGACTCGAGGTGTGATTCGTAGAAACCATAACCACGGCGCGTCTTCTTTGCATCGTACATCGCCATGTCTGCAGCCTTCAGCAGACTGCCGGCATCACGCCCGTGTTCCGGATAGACGGCGATGCCGATGCTGGTGCTGAGAAGCATCTCGCGGCCGAGGAACACGAAGGGCCGCCTGAGATGCTCATGAATCTTCTCGGCGATATTGCGCACCATCTCGTAGGAACGCACCGCGTCCAGCACGATGCAGAACTCGTCACCGCCGAAGCGTGCGACCAGATCCCCCTTGCGCACACAGCCGCTCAGGCGCTCGGCAACGAACTTCAGCAGCAGGTCGCCTGCTTCGTGTCCCAGGCTGTCGTTGACCAGCTTGAAGTTGTCGAGATCCAGGAACAGCAGCGCGAACTGCTTGTCACTGCGCGCCGTGTCGGCGAGCAGCGACTCCATGTGCTCATTGAGCCGGGTGCGATTGGGCCTTCCAGTCAGCGAATCGATGTAGGCGAGTTCCTGTACACGCTTCTCTGCACTGTACACCTGCAGCATGTGGGAGATACGCCGGCGCATCACGGCGTAGTTGATCGGCTTGCTGATGTAGTCGGTTGCGCCGGCAATGAAGGCCCTGTCGACCGACGCCTCATCGTGCAGCACGGTAACGATCAGGATCGGGATGGTCGTGCATTCGGGGATTTCCCGAATCAGCTCGCAGGCATGGAAACCGTCCATCACCGGCATCATGGCATCGAGGATCACCAGATCGATACGATTCTGGCGGCAAAGCTGGACTGACTCCTGTCCGTTGCCCGCCTCGAGCACCTCGTAGCCTTCTCCAACCAGGGTTTCGCGCAGTGCAAAGCGCGCACCACGGTCGTCGTCGACGACCAGGACGCGATAGTGCGCCGCTCCGCGTAGACGAGTGGCGCCTGGTGCTGCTGTACCGGCATGCTCGCGTGTGCCTACGCCGCCGAGAACGTGTCGCACCAGGTTTGCTTCGTAGGCCAGCCCTGAGACCAGATCGTCACAGAAACTGCGGGTACCGCTGCGAGCCTCACGTTCGAGCTGTTGCGCCTTGCGGGTGAGTCTCGTGGCGCCGGTGTTTGCTGCAGCGCTCTCGATGGTGTGCGCGAGGCGTGCCAGCTCGCCCATGTCCTGCGCCAGCAGTGCCTGGCGCGCCTGTTCCAGATAACCGGGCAGGTCCTCGAGGAACGCCGTGATCATGAGTTCCACCGCATCACCGATCTGCTCGCGCAGTTCGGCAAGATAGCTCATGTCGATCACCCGGCTGCCGTGCTCGTGGTGGGTTGTTGGGGAGGATCCGGCCTGCACCGTGCCGTTTTCCGGCTGGATCCAGCGGCCGAGCGCGTCGCGCAGTACGGCAAGCCTTACCGGCTTCGACAGGTAGTCGTTCATGCCGACCGCATGGCACTGATCCATCGCACTTTTCTGCACGTTTGCAGTCATTGCAACGATAGTGACGTCGCTGTACGGGGCGGTGGTGGCACGTATCCGGCGGGTTGCCTCGAAACCGTCCATGCGCGGCATGTGGCAGTCCATCAGAACGAGGTCGAAGTGCGATTTGTCAAGCGCTTCGATCGCCTCGATGCCATCGGCGGCAATCGTGACCTCGCAGCCGAGGCGTTCGAGCATCCCGGTGGCAACCTCCTGATTGGCATGGTTGTCTTCGACCACGAGCACATGGGTTCCCCTGAAGTCGTCGCGCTCTGGCGCATGTCCCTGCGGCATGGTGTGTCGTGGTGTGGGAAGTCGTGATGTGAGCAGTGTGCGCAGACAATCCGCCAGGGCGTTGCGGCCTATCGGTTTGGCAAGCGCGTGTGCAATCGGTGCTCGTGGCAGCCAATGCCCATCGGCCCGTGGTCTGACACAAAGACGCACGAGTTGGCGGGCACCGTGCGTCAGTGCGTCGATGAATTCCAGCGAGGCGGCGTCGATCAGGTTCTCGTCGACCATCGCCACGTCGAAGTACTTGCCTGAAGTCGTCTGTTGAAGAGCCGTGATTGCCTCGGCAGCGCTGTTGCAGACACGTAGCTGGATGCGCTCGCCTGCCAGCATCGAGCGCACCGAATCGCATACCAGTGGATTGTCGTCGCACAGGAGAATATGTGCCGTGCGTGTCAACGGCAGCGGAGTTCGTGACTGTATGGATTCACGAGGGCGAAGCAGGGGAAGTTCCAGATAAAAGCAGCTGCCTTCACCGAGAGTGCTTTGCACGCTGATTTCACCGCCCATCAGCAGCACGAGTTCGCGACAGATTGCCAGTCCGAGCCCGGTGCCGCCGAAGCGGCGCGTGGTGGAGCTGTCTTCCTGGGAGAAGGCCTCGAAGATCCAGCGTTGCGCCTCCTCGGCAATGCCGATACCGGTATCACTGACCTCGAAGCGCAGCCGCAGATGAGAACCTTCCTCCTCACAGAGCCTGATGCGCACGCCGATGGTGCCGGTTTCGGTAAACTTCACGGCGTTTCCGAGCAGGTTCAGCAGGACCTGTCCCAAATGATGTGAATCGCCGAGCAGGTTTGTCGGAACACCGGGTTCGACGACGTATGCCAGCTCAATGCCCTTCGCCCGCGCCTGAGGCGCCACCAGTATCAGTATTTCCTCGATCCGGCTGTGGAGTTCGAACTCGACGACTTCAAGGGCGACCTTGCCGGCGTCGATTTTCGAGAATGCCAGAATGTCGTTGATCAGAGAGAGCAGCATGTCTGCCGAGGAGCGCGCCGTATGGACGTACTCGAGCTGGCGCCCGGTCAGGTCCATGTCTGCGATCAGGTCGAGCATGCCGATCACACCGTTCAGTGGCGTGCGCAGCTCGTGGCTGACGGTTGCCGCAAACTCGCCCTTGGTGCGGGCTGAGTCGAGAGCCTGGTCACGCGCGATCTTCAGCGCCTTGCCTTGCTCGATGGCCTGATCGCGCGACTTCTGCGCCTCCTGCTCCTGTGCCAGTGCCTGGTCGCGCGCCTGGGCGATTGTCTGCTCGCGATTGCGCAGCACTTCCATCATCGTATTGAACGCGTGCTGCATATTGACGAGTTCACGTGTGCCTTCAAGCGTCGCATGTGCATCCTGCGCGCCGTCCTGGGCCCGGCGCATCACCGCCGCGAGGTTGCGCATTGGTACGGTCAGGCGCTGCGTGATCCCGAGCAACACCAGCACCAGCAGGCCCGCCAGCACCACCGCCACGGTCACGCTTGACCAGACGATCTCCGACTGCATCTTCAGCAGCGTCTGGCGCGACATCACCAGCCTGACGGCCCCGATCGTCTCGCGCTGCGAAGTGCGGGCGTTGGTGAATGGTGAATCGACGGAATCCTCTCCGGAGTACACGGGTGCTGTGAATACCCATTCGCCGGAACTCTCGCGCGCCAGGGTTGCAGCCTTCGGCATGGTGAAGGTGCGCCTTGGCTGGTCGTTCATTGCGGCACTGGCGTAAAGACGATTGCCGTCCGTATAGAGGATCTCCACTCCGTGGATGTCGGGGAAGTTCAGGAAGTTCTTCACCAGCTCACTGGCACCTCCGGCGTCTTCGTACAGCAGCGCCAGGGTGCTTTGGCGCGCAAGCGACTCGACCAGTTGCATGCCCTCATCGAGCAGCCGGCGCTGCACGATGTCACCCGACTGGCGCGAGGTGACCAGACTCGTGGCAACCGCGAGCAGCAACACGCAGGCAGTGAAGCTGATGGTGATCAGCTGCTGCAGGTTCATCTTGTGGATTGCTCTGTGTGACATCGAGGGGCTGCCTCCGAAGGCTAGCGACGGTTTGGAAAAACCATGTCGAAGCGTGATTTGTGTGCACCGAGACCGAGTCCCAGGTGATCGGCGGTACGCATGTTGATCGCAGTGCTCAGCTGTTCCAGCGGTTGCAGTCGGCTCTCGGACGGCACGGGTGCGCCCGCCTCCGCGGCCAGGTGATGGCCAAGTGCGACATCGTTCGAAAACAGGGCGAACAGTGCCCCCTTGGGTACGTGCGACGGGTTGCTGGAGAACACGACGAAATTGTTGTCCCAGGCCGCACGCAATACCATCTGCAGTACCGAAGCCTCATCGAGAAACGGGGATGCCTGCAGCAGCCACAAGGCATCCTGTGGTGAACGCATGCGAGACAGCAGCTCCCGGTAGGCATTTGCGCCATCGCGGATGTTGTCGACGCGCTGGGCGACGAGTTCATAGCCCGCCTTGTTCGCATCGTGCTGTGCGCGGGCAATCAGCCAATCGTTTGCGTCGCTACCGTGGATCACATGGATGCGCTTGACCGCAGGTGCCAGCTCGCGCAGCTTGGCGAACAGCAGGCCTGGATCGGGGGTCAGCGATATGGCAAGAACACCTGCCGTGATCTCCTCGGGTTGGGCAAAGACCGCAGCGACGATGCGACGGGTGTCGATTTTCATTTTTCGACTGAGTTCGAGACCCCGCTTGCCAAGCAGGATCACGGCATCCAGTGGCTGTGCGGCGAGACGATGCTCGAGCGCGGAGACGTCTGCGTCGGCAGCCACCTCGTGAACCTCCGCGTAACCCGATGAAGCGGCGACGCCTTCCGTGATCGAACGGAATACGGTGCGGTAGGGTTCGCGTACCTGTGGGTAGATCACGGCAACACGCGGGCGTGCGGCTTCTTGTGCCAGTGAGATTGGCGGCATTCCGGTGGCGAGCAGCAATACGATGTACAGCAGCAGGCGACGTCTGTGCGGTCGCGACCGGTTCATCCCGCGTATCCGGCAGGAAGCGGACGTGGCGGATGTCCGGTGTACTCGACATCATCCACCCGCCACGGCAGGAAGGCTCCCGCCGGTGCATCGGCCGCTTCGCTGTAGCATGCGTGCACGCCGGCATTCACGCTCAGCGTGAACAGGCGATAGCCCTCCTCGACGCTGATGTCGCTGTCGAGCACGAAGGCGGCGATGTAACCAAGCATGTTCAGTGCATCGTCACCGGTGGCGCGCAGGTGCGCATCCAGGCGCCGCGCCAACCCCATATGCTCGCCTTCCGGCAGTTCCAGGTCGACACCAAAGCGCAGCATTGCCTCCACCCGGTCGTCACCCCGGGCAATCGGTCGCGAGTAGCCCGGTGCGCGCAAACGGCCATTGCGTGCAGTACAGCGTGCCAGAATCTCCCCCGGCGTCGCGCCGGTACGCGCCTGGCAGAGTGCCTCGGCAATGAACTGGCAGGCATAGTGGGATTGACCCGGTCCGTAAAGCGTCGAGTCGCTGGCCAGCGTTCCGGCACTCACGGCCGCGCCCGGGGTGCAGCGCATCGAGCCGCCCAGCGCACCGATCTGGTTGCACCAGATGCGCGGATCGGGGAACGACATGCACATGAAGCATGCCTCGAGCCAGCGGGCCATACCAGGGTTTGGCATACGCCCCGTGACCTCGAGAATCAGCAGCTCGAAGAATCCATGGTGACCAAGCAGCTCATCGAGCAGTGAATAGGCACCCACGCGGATGCCCTGTCCAACGCGCCAGCCGCCCTTGCGCGTGACGATGCGCCCACGCCGTTCTTCCCAGAATCGCGACATCTTCAAGTGGCAGTTCCCTCTGCAGTGGTGAAACGCGGGTCGATGAACTCGTAATCGTCGTCGGCGACGAATGGAAATGCCTGCATGCCCTGACGCCCGGCCTCGAGGCCGTGGGCCAGGAGTCCCGGCAGGGCGGCGATCTGGTACAGCACCCCCGTCGTTCGTGGTGCGAACCCCAGATCCAGACCAACGGCAGCGGCCACTCCGGGCTCGAGCCAACCGTGACCAGCACCAATACCGTGTGCAAAGCGTTTCCCCCAGTCGAGGTTGGGCCACTCTCCGGGTGTTGCTGCAAGTCGTTGCGCCAGTTGCATGGCGCGCGGGTCGAGTTCGCCATACAGCGTGCCGAAGCCTGGTGCGATGCGCCGATCGCCGGCGTTGGAATCATCGTCTGATTGCATCAGGAGCCGAGCGGCCAGTTCGGCCGGATCTTCGTTGCGATGGCGGGCGATGAAGCTTGCTGCACTCTCCACTTCTGCGCTGCCGAGATGTTCCCCGCCGAGCAGTGCCATGCCGATCGAGGCGAGGTGGCGTGTGCGGGTTCCCGACGCGGCGGCGCTCATCGTGGCGCGTGTGGCACCATGGCGCGGCCCAGGGTTGCAGAACGCCACCAGAAAGCGCTGCAGCAGTGCATGACGGTTTGTGTCGGGAATCTCGCCACGCAGCAGCAGGTAGATGGTCTGTGGATAGTCGAGTCTGTCGATCATCTCTTCGTGTGCATAGCCGTGGCAGCGTGCACCCTGTGCCACCCACGGGTTCTTCGGGTCGGGGATTTCCTCCCAGATCCGGGTGCGCAAACGCTCGGCAAACCGGGTGTTACGGCTTTCTTCCACTGGCTTTGCTCCGTTGCAGCCACCTGCTCAGAAGTGCAGGCGCGCGGTGAGGTGAACGCTGCGCTTCTCCAGCGGAAAATCGTCTGGCATCAGTGAGCCGGAGGGTACCGCTTCGAATGGGGAAGGCTCGCGGGCGTTCTCGTCGAACAGGTTTCTGACCCGCAGCCCCAGATCGACGTGACCGAGCAGTCCCTGGCGTTCGATGTTGAGGTTGGTCATCGTGTACTCGGCGATACGTTTGCGGGGATCCAGCGGCTGCCGGTCGCGATTGCCGATCCATTTCAGCTCGCCGGTGATCGACCACTCTGGCGTCCAGGCCCAGGTTGCGCGCAGGTATGCCTGTTGTTCGGGGGTGCGTGCGGTGTCGGCATGGAGCATTTCGTCACGGGCGTCCTGAAACGAATAGTTTGCGATCAGGCGCAGGCCCTGTATCGGCTTCCATTCGCTCTCCAGCTCGAAACCCTTGGCAATCTGTTCACCCACGTTGGCCGCGGTCTTGGTCGTTCCCATGGAAACGAAGTCGATCAGATCGCGAATCTTGTAGTAATAAACGTTGACGCCAAAACGCAGATCGAAGTTTGCACGGTAGTCGAAGGCAAGTTCGTAGGTGGTCGCAGTCTCCGGGTCCAGCTTCGGGTTGCCGAGTGCAACGGGGTTGTTGATCAGAAACTGCTCGGCAAAGGAAGGGGCACGGAACGCCCGGCCGGCGAGCAGCTTCGCCGTCAGATCGGTGCTGATGTCCCAGACCAGAGCGGCCCGCGGGTTTGTCGTCGAGCCGAAGTCCGAGTAATCGTCGTAGCGCAACCCCCAGGTGAGATTCCAGTCGTTTGCGAGTTGCCACTGATCCTGGATGGAAAGGAAGGCGATGTTGCGCTTCTGGTCCTCGATGAACAGGTAGGGTGTCCTGCTCACGTTCGTCAGGCTGCTGCCGACCATGCAGATCGGAGGGCTGCAGTTGCGGTTTGCCAGATCGAGCACGCCCGGGCCGAAGTTCTTGCGCTCCCTGCCTGATTCCTTCTGCTGCGTGAACCCGGTGGCCAGGCGCAGCTTGTGTCTCTCGAATCCGTCATGGCTGTAAATCAATTCCGCACGCGTGTGCTCCTCGTAGAACTCGGGGTTTCCGTGTAGACCGTCCGGGAACAGCATCGGCGTGTAGTTTGTGAGACTGATGTTGCCATCGTTTCCGATCGGCAGCAGCGCTCCTGCCGGAAAGAGGGTCTGCCGGGTGCGTACATTGATGTCCATGTACGACACATGGACTTCGAACACGCCGTTGGTGAACAGCTCCGGATCGACGTAGTGGCCGTCGAAGAGATAGTTGTCGATTTCACCGCGCCCCGTTGGGTCGAGTGCCAACGCGAGCCCCGGCCCCACACCGGAGTCATTCTGGCGCCAGTTCCATGCACGCAGCTGAAACTTGTCGTACTTCAGGTCGATGCGCGCGTCATAGCCTTCGGCGTTTGTCGCCAGGGAGCCGGGTGCTCTCGAGGCGGGTGTGATGCCGAATGGTGCTGCCAGGAGGTCGAACATGGTCTGTGCGTCGGAATGGACGCGCCGGGATCCGTCACCGTCGGTTGTCATGGTCTGCAGTGAAAACGCCACATCGAATTCACCCCAGCGTGTGCCGTGCAGCAGCCAGCCCTCGGTGGTGTCGAAGGATGCCGCGCGCACACCGATTTCGGTGCCATCGATCTGCTCGGCGGTCTTCGTGATCACGTTGATCACGCCGGCGAGCGCATCTGCGCCGTAGATTGCCGACCCCGGACCACGAATCACTTCGATGCGGGCAACGTCCCGTACCGGAAAGTTGGCCCTCCCGCCGCGGTCACCGAAATGTGTCTGGGTGATCGGCACGCCGTTCACCAGCATCAGCACCTGCGGGTTCTTGTCCGTGTAGATTCCGCGTATCGAGTAGATCGGTGACAGGTAGGTGGCCGACAGCGACACGTGCATTCCCGGCACGGTTTCCAGGACCTCTTCCAGCGTGTTGGCACCAAGTGTTTTGATTTCCTCCGCAGTGATCACCGAAGCGACAGCCGGCGCCTTTGAAACGAGCTGCTTCTGCCCGGTCGCGATGCTGAGGAATTCCTCCTCGCCGAAGGACAGCAGCAGGCCCTCCTCGGAATCACTCGCGAAGGCGGGGAACGGGTAGAGCAGCGAGAGGATCAGTGCGGATCCCAACGTGAGACGGTACTTCATGTTGCTGGATACCCTGGGAGGAAATTCATGGCGCCTGCCCTGGCAGCACGCATGTCCCTGTATCGTACGTGTTCATGTTTTCTTGAGGGTGGGGGGCATGAGCATCGCTACATTTCGACCAATGCCTGCATTCGGCGCTGGATTGGTGGTGTCTCGTTTCGGTCGATCCGCACATCGAGCAGTGTGGGGCTGCTCTGCTGACAGATTCCCGGAATGTTCAGGTTCATCAGATCCTGAGGAGTCTGGATCAGATAGGCGCGTATCCCCATCGCCTCGGCCATGCGTCGGAAATCCACCTGAGGCAGATCACAGCCGATCTGCTCCGCGCCACCCAGGCGCTGGCCGTGGGCAACCATGCCCAGGCTGGCGTCGTTCAGCACGACATAGATCACCGGCAGCCCCAGTTGCTGGGCAACGGTGATTTCCTGGCCACTCATCAGCATGCTGCCATCCCCGGTGATGCACACCACAGGTTCGCCGGGGCGCGCCAGCGCAGCGCCGACCGAGTTGCCGATCGCCCAGCCCATCGGAGCGAACTCGAAGCCGGCCTGAAAGAGCCCGCCGTGGGCTGTACGTCGCCCATTGTCGCCGCGTCCGATGCCGCGTCGATCGAGCACGCGGCGATCGATCGGGTGGAGGTAGTGTGTGCTCCACGCGAAGCTGTTGCCGGTATCCGCCAGGTAGCGCGTGTTCGGGGGGAACAGCTGCGTCAGCTTGGTCATCAGCCACTGGGGTTTGATCGGGCATGATGCATCGAGACACTTGGCAAGATCATCGACCTCAAAGGGCAGTACGGCGGTTGCGGCGTCGGTCTGCGGCGCGCTCACGGTGCCCAGGTGGCGGTCATGTCGGGCCAACTCGGTGATCAGCGTCTCGAATACGGTGTCGATGCTGCTGTGCACATGCAGCCGCGCCATTGGCGAGCGCGTGAGGTTGTTGTGGTTGGTGTCGATATGCACCAGCTGTCCGGTGAGCAGTGTCTCGCGATCCCAGTTGTTGCTGCTCCATTCGCTCAGCATGTTGCCGACCGTGATCACCAGGTCGACCGCTGGGTCGCGCAACAGGCGTTCGGCACTCGAGTGACCGGCAAAGGAGAAGACACCGCGATAGTTGGGATGAAACGGGCTGATCAAACCCTTGCCGTCCGGGGTGGTCACGACCAGCGCATCGAGCATCATCGCGGTGCGCAGGACCAGTCCGGCAGCTTCCTGACATCCATTGCCGAGCACGAACACCGGCTTGCGTGCCTTGAGCAGCAGGCCGAGCAGCGCATCGATTGCCGCCTCGTCCTTCCAGGTCGGGCGGTTGAGCAGGGCAGGAAGGTTGAACTCGGCAGCAGGGCGGTTGACCGAGGTGCGCATGACATCGAGCGGAATGCTCAGATGCGCGGGGCCACGCGAATTGAATGCGGTCATGATCGCCGAGGCGAGTTTGTGTTCCAGCTGGTCGATATGGCTGACCAGCGTGTTGTAGTGCGTGCAGTGACGGAACATTCCGACCGTGTTCACTGCCGTGTCGCTCGACTCCTGGAACGCCTTGCGTCCGAAGTGACTGAGTGCTGTCTGCGGGGTGATGACCAGCAGGGGGATCTGGTTCTCGTATGCGGATGCCACGCCGGTGATCAGGTTCGTCGCGCCGGGCCCGGTGGTCGAGCAGCAGACACCGAGTTTCCCCGTGTTGCGGGCATAGCCCTCGGCCATGAACGCGGCCCCCGTTTCATGACGCGCGACAACGGATCGGATCCCGCCGCGTCGCGTACTGCGCGCCAGTGCGTTGTAGAGCGGTTCGATGGCACCGCCCGGGATGCCGAAGATGTGTTCGACACCGAGTCGCTCGAGGTGGTGCAGGATCAGATCCCCGCCTTCGAAGACTTCGCTTTCGATGGCGGGCCGCCGCGCACTGAAGACATGTAAGGGGTGAATGCGAGCGCTCACCAGATCCTCCTTTTATTATTTGCGAAGGCAATACCGATCGAATCGACCCGCGATCATTTCGAGCACTTAATTAGTATAGACGGCTAAGTTATTCGTGTGACGTGATTTTTATGATTCGGATCAAGTGCTTTTCCATATCGGAACGGGAGGGCGCCGGATGCTGGAAGGCGCTGTTTGCTTTGCAGATGGCGGTGTCGATGCCATGATGCGAGCCGGCTTGTATCGGTTGCGGGGCCTGATGATGGAAAAGATTCTTTACCTGTTGTGGCGGCGTCACGAGGACACCGCTGCTGACTTTCGTCGGCGACTGCTGGCGGACATTGCACCGGGTCTGCTGCGCAGCACTGGAGTGCAGCATGTGCGCCTCAATGTGGCGGATGATGATGTCGCGCCGGCGGCAGCGCTGAGGCAATCGTGCAGTGGTCAGCCGTTCGATGCGATGCTTTCTCTGTGGGTGGATACGGCGGTGTGGCGGGCACGCTGCGAGTCGGTGTTTCGGGAGCAGGTTGCACGTTGGCACGCCTATCTGGTCTGCGAGTCAGAACCGATCGTCCATGCTGCACGGATGCCGCTGGATGGCGGACGCGTCGAGGGCTGGTCACAGATCTGTATCCTCACCCGGCCTGACTGGATCAGCTACGAACAGTGGCTTGCGGTATGGCAGAACAGCCACACGCAGATCGCAATCGATACCCAGTCGACCTTCGGCTACCGACAGAATGTGATCGTTCGCCCGCTCAGCTATGCAGCGCCTGGCTACAGTGCGATCATCGAAGAGAATTTCCCGGCGGCGGCAATGACCTCGCAGCAGGCGTTCTACGCTGCGGAGGGCGATGAGGAGAGATACCGGGCGAACCTGCGGGCGATGATGGACAGCTGTGCGCGTTTCATTGACCGGGACCGTATCGACGTGGTGCCGACCAGTGAATACAACTGGGGTCCAGCGACACGTGCCGGATCCTGAACGGCCAGAGACCCGGCACCGTCGGTGATGCCGCCTCGTGCCGCTGCGTCGGTTCGATTCGAATGATCGGGGAAACAATCAACAAGATAGGGAGGAATCCATGGGTATCTACGCAATGACCGGCGGAGCCACGGGAATCGGTGCCGCAATCAAGGAGGGTCTGCGGGCGCGTGGCGATACGGTGGTCGTCGTCGACATCAAGGATGCCGATGTGATTGCCGACCTGTCCACGCGTGAAGGGCGCGGGAAGGCAGTCGCAGGAATTCTCGAGCGTGCCCCCGAGGGGCTCGATGGCTTTGTTGCCTGCGCCGGGGTGGGACCCTATGTGAATCCGGCGCTGATCGCGCGCATCAACTATTTTGGTGCGGTGGAGGTCACGGAGGGCGTGCGTCCGGCGCTGGAGCGTCGTGGCGGTGCGGTCGTGGTGATTTCCTCGAATTCGGCACCGATGAGCCCCGATCCGCAATACGTCGAGATGCTGCTTGCCGGCGACGAAGCCGGTGCCTGTGAGCGCGTGGCGAATCAGGACGGGCACGTCGCCTATTCAGGCTCGAAGGCGGCAGTGGCGCGCTGGGTGCGACGCAACGCGCCTGCCTGGGCACATGCTGGCGTGCGCATGAATGCGGTGGCTCCCGGCATGATCGAAACGCCGCTGTCGACTGGTGCGGCCAGCGATCCGCGTTTTGCCGAGGCCATGCGCAACTTCGAGCGCACGATCCCGATCGGGCGAATCGGCCAGCCGATCGATATTGCGGGGCCGGTGCTGTTCCTGCTCGGGCCGCAGGCCGGATTCGTGTGCGGTGCGATGATCTTCATCGATGGGGGACATGATGCGGCATTCCGTCCGGATCAGTTCTGAGGGGCGAAGTGGCTGCGTTCTTCTTGAGCTTGTCCAGGCGCACACGTATCCTTGCACGCTTTTCCAGCGCAGGATGAGCGCATGATTTCGGGCAGTATCGTCGCCCTCGTCACGCCAATGGATGCCTCGGGTACCATCGATTGGGTTGCACTCGAGCGTCTGGTCGAACTGCAGATCGGGGCCGGGACCGTGGCGATCGCCTCGGTGGGCACCACGGGAGAGAGCGCGACGCTCGACGTCGAGGAACACCTCGAGGTGATCCGGCGCACGGTGGAGATGAGCGGTGGGCGCATCGCGGTGATCGCGGGCACCGGTGCCAACTCGACCAGCGAGGCAGTCGAGCTCACGCAGCTGGCAAGTCGGCTGGGTGTTGCCGCCTGTCTGCTGGTCACGCCGTATTACAACAAGCCAACCCAGGAAGGTCTGTATCGACACTTCTGCGCCGTTGCCGAATCGACCGATACCCCGTTGATTCTGTACAACGTGCCTGGGCGCACTGCGTGCGATATGACAAATGACACCGTGGTGCGCCTGTCCAGGGTGCCTGGCATCATCGGTATCAAGGATGCGACAGGAAATCCCGAGCGCGGTCGTGAGCTGGTCGCTCGTTGCCCCCCGGGGTTTGCGGTGTATTCGGGTGACGATGCGACGGCAATCGAACTGATGCTTGCCGGCGGGCATGGAAACATATCGGTCACGGCCAATGTCGATCCGCGACGAGTGGCGGCACTGTGTCGCGCAGCACTGGCGGGTGACACAGTGCGGGCGCGGGCGCTCGATGCCGAACTCGCGGAACTGAACCGGGTTCTGTTCGTCGAAGCCAACCCGATTCCGGTGAAATGGGCACTGCAGCAGATGGGGCTGATCGATTCCGGTATTCGCCTGCCGTTGACACCGCTGTCGGATGCATATCATGAGCGCGTACGCAAGGCGCTGAAGGATCTTGGACTGCTCGGTCCGGATGGAAACTGACGGGAGAGAAGTGCCGATGCGAGCGTTGACCGTTGTCGTACTGTCTGTGCTGGCTGTCGCACTGGTCGGCTGCAGCCGGCTGGTGGGTGAGAAGGGTTACTTTCGTGATCGGGCCGATGACTATCGCAAGGCGCGTTCGATCCCACCGATGAAGATGCCCGAGGAGGCGCAGAACCAGACGCTGTCGGAGCTGTACGCAATACCGGTCGAGCGCACCGACGCGCTGCTCGATCGTGGCTTCGAGGTGCCGCGCCCTCAACCGTTGCGAGACGACGCCGGCGAGAAGCTCGTGCGCATCCAGAAGCTCGGTGATGAGCAGTGGGTGCTGCTCGATGAGATGCCTTCCGAGGTATGGCCGAAGGTGCGAGCCTTCCTGATCTCGAACCAGATCGGTATCGAGCGCGAGGATGTCTCCAAGGGACAGATGGAAACTGCCTGGCTGTCGTTTCGCAACGACGCGGATCGACGCGAAAAGTACCGATTCCGGGTCGAGCAGGGTCTGCAGCACGGTAGCAGCGAGGTCTATGTGCAGCAGATGGGCTACCGACAGCACACGGCCCAGGATCAGCCGCCTGCCCAGTGGCCTCAGGCATCCGTTGATGCCGAGCGCGAATCCTGGATGCTGAAGGAACTGGCGACCTATCTTGCCAATACCGGTGACGAGTCCACGGTGAGCTTGCTGGCACAGGGCATCAGTACGGTGAACAAGGTCTATCTCACGCGTGATGCCAGCGGACAGCCGGTCATCGATCTGCGACTTGGTTTCGACCGGGCATGGGCCTCACTGGGCCGTTCGCTCGATCGTGCCGATCTGGTGGTGAAGGACCTTGATCGCAGCGCGGGCGTGTATTACGTCGTGTATGAACCCGGGCGCAAGAAAGATGCAAAGGAAACGGATACCTCCGGTCCGGGTGCGGCGGAACGTGAACCACCGCAGAAGGGTTTCCTTGCGCGACTCTGGCCCTGGGGAGGGAGTGATGCGCAGGATCAGCCGCTGGCCGGCAGGCACTATCGTGTCGAGATGCACAGTGGCGACAGGGGCGTGCTGATCAGCGTGCAGCGTGATGACCGCACGGCCTTTGCGGAAGGTGAGCTCGAGTACCTGCTCGGGCTCATCAGGGCACATCTGTCCTGAGAATCCGGTTGCACCTGCGAAACCTGCAAGAGTGATCGAGTTCTGCTCACTGGGCAGTGGCAGTCGCGGCAATGCGCTGCTGGTGCGTACGACGAACACTTGTGTGCTGGTCGACTGTGGTTTCGGTTTGCGCGAATTCGAGCGTCGCCTGGATCGCAGTGGCATGCACCCGCGCGACATCGATGCCATTCTCGTCACACACGAACACAGCGATCACATTGGCGGTGTTGCAGCGCTGGCGCGCCGCCACGACTACCGTGTGCATGCGACCTCCGGTACTGCCAGAGCGGCAGGCTTCGATGGCCTGCGTGTTGAAGTGCTGCTCGCTGAGCGTCGTGAGCGCATCGGTGATATCGATGTGTTGCCGGTCACCGTGCCGCATGATGCCCGTGAGCCCTGTCAGTTCGTGCTGGGCGGTGGTGGACGCACGCTTGGCGTGCTCACGGATCTCGGCTGCGTGACACAGCTGGTGCGCAGCTGTTACAGCGTCTGCGACGCACTGCTGCTCGAGAGCAACCACGACAGCGAGATGCTTGCGAATGGCGCTTATCCCCGGGCGCTGAAGCAGCGTGTGGCCGGGCCTTACGGACATTTGAGCAACACCCAGGCTGCGCAGTTGCTCTCGGGCGTGGAGCGCGGAGCGCTGCAGCATGTGGTTGCCGGGCATCTGAGCGAACAGAACAATGCGGCGGAAGTTGCTCGGGTGGCGCTGGGAACGGTGCTTTCCGGAAGTGACGCGCAGCTGCACCTTGCCGATCAAGGCTTCGGTAGTGGGTGGCTGCGCATCGAGTGAGGTATGTGTCGTGATGCGGGGAACACTCGCATGGCAGCAAAAAGCACTTGTTCGTACGGGTTCTGCTGCTAAACTACGCGCCGCTTCAACTTCACGCCTGTATCGGAGAGGTGCGAGAGCGGTTGAATCGGCTTGACTCGAAATCAAGAGTAGGGGAAACCCTACCGTGGGTTCGAATCCCACCCTCTCCGCCATTTCACTGCGAATCGACGTGATGGACGCCATGTTCCTGCATCCATCCTGGACCGATATCGCTCTGCGACTTTTCCTTTCCGCCCTGGCGGGTGCACTCGTTGGCTTCAACCGGCAGCGTGGAGGTCATGCGGCTGGATTGCGCACGATCATGCTGATCACGCTGGCTGCGTGCGTCGCGATGATTCAGGCAAGTCTGTTGTTGGGTGCATCGGGAAAGAGCGCTTCTTCCTTTGCCGAGATGGATGTTCTTCGCCTGCCGCTTGGCGTGCTGACCGGTGTGGGATTCATCGGAGGCGGCGCCATCCTGAGACGTGGGAACGAGGTGGCCGGTGTGACCACTGCGGCATCCATCTGGATCATGACCATTGTCGGTCTGTGCTTTGGTGGTGGGCAACTCCTGCTCGGCTGCATTGCGACGGTACTTACCTTCATCATCGTCGCACCGGCCAAGTTGCTCGATCGGCGGATCAAGCGGGAATTCGATGCGCATATTGTCGTTCGCGCCTCGGCCGGCACGGAGCCGGCCATGGTCGCAAAGGCAATCGAGGATCTTGGCTGTGAGGCGCGGCTGACGAAATACGTACGGCTTTCCGAAGCCGAGATGCAGTTTTTCTATGCGCTGCGCTGGCTCGCGGGCGACAGGACGATATCGATAGAGACCCTGCTCGAGCGTCATGACTCCCGGTTCATGATCACGGATGTGGAGATCGTCTCGGAGGTCACATGATGGTACGTGGCCCGGATTGACCCGTCTCGGTCGCGGCAGTGGCGACGCAAGGGTCAGCGCAGCTTGTCGAGTGTCCCGGTGGCCTCCGCCAACAGGTAATAGAAAGTCACGCGATGCTTGTGACGGTCCGCCTTCATCCTTTCGGCGACGCTCTGGATTGCCGCATCGGCAGTATCTGCCGACAGCCCCAGCTTTCTGGCTGCGAAGCCATCGCGCACGGTCGCCAGCTCCTGTGGATCGGTGGCGGAAACCAGCGATGAATCACGGTTTCGCAGTGCGATGCCGCAGTAGTTGACGATGGTCTTGACGGCGGCTTCGTCGACGCTGCTGCAGTAGCGCTGAATGTCGCTGCTGTATTCGTTCATGAACTGGCTCCCATTGTTGATCGTTCGGGAGGACTCTAAGGACGGTGTGCCGGAATTGCAAACGAGCCGGCCGCCAGCGCCGTGATGTGGAGTGGGCGGATCATGGCGAGCGCAGAGTGCGTGAAGTCTTGTCAGCGGATTCTGCCTGAGCAATAGTACGTGTGCCCCGTGATCACGGGGAGTTGTACGGATCGTCATGGCCTGGACGAGGGTACCCGCATGATTTGCTGGAGAAAGTTTGCAGTGCTGTTGCTGGCAATTGCTGTACCGGCCTGCCTCGTGAACGCACAGGTTGGCGAACAGCTGCCGCGTCCCGATGCGCCGTTTGCTGGCGTCATCGGTCAGACGGTGGCTGATTCCAGACCGGCGTTTCCACCCATGGTGAAGGCACCGGAAGGTGCCCCGAACATCGTCATCGTCATGACCGACGACACGGGGTTTGCGGCATCGAGCACCTTTGGTGGTCCGGTGCCCACGCCGAGCCTGGATCGGCTGGCGAGCGAGGGGCTGATCTACAATCGCTTCCATACGACCGCGATGTGCTCGCCGACGCGTGCGGCATTGCTGACCGGACGCAATCACCATGCAGTGGGCACCGGTATCGTCACCGATACGGGGGGCGGGTACCCGGGCTATACGGGAGACATCCCACGCTCGGCCGCAACGATTGCCGAGGTACTGCGCCAGCACGGCTACAACACGGCGATGTTCGGCAAGCATCACAACACACCAAATGGCCAGCAATCGGCTGCGGGTCCGTTCGACCACTGGCCGACGGGGCTGGGGTTCGAGTATTTCTACGGATTCCAGGGCGGTGATACGAACCAGTGGTATCCGCGACTGTTTCGCGGTATCCAGCGCGCCGACGCACCCGATACGGTCGGAGAGAATGCGACGCTCGACAAGTTTCTCGTCGACGATGCGATCGACTGGCTGCACAATCATATTGCCGTCGCACCCGACAAGCCATTTCTGATGTATCTGGCCCTGGGCACGAACCACTCGCCGCACCAGGCGCCTGCGGAGTGGATCGCGAGATTCAAGGGCAGGTTCGACATGGGGTGGGATGCGATTCGCGAGCCGATCCTGAAGCGTCAGAAGGCACTTCGCATCGCACCGGGCAATACGGCGCTCACGCCGCGCCCGGATGCCATTCCGGCGTGGAACTCGCTCGACGCGGACCAGCGTCGGGTGTATGCGCGCATGATGGAAGTGTTCGCTGCGATGCTTGCCTACCAGGATGATCAGTTCGGTCGGCTGCTCGATGAACTCGACCGTACCGGGACGCGTGAAAACACCCTGATCCTCTTCATTGAAGGGGACAATGGTTCGAGTCCCGAAGGTGAGCCCGATGGCACGATGAACGAGCTTGGGCGCATCGCGAACCGGGTGCCGGAAAGTCTGGAGTACAAGCTGTCGATGCTCGACAGGATGGGTGGGCCGGAAACCTATCAGCTCTATCCGGTGGGTTGGGGATGGGCGATGGATACGCCGTTCCAGTGGACCAAGCAGGTGGGTTCGCATCTGGGTGGGACGCGCAACGGCCTGGTCGTTTCCTGGCCGAAGGGGATTGCCGAAAAGGGAACCATCCGCAGCCAGTTCACCCACGTGATCGACGTTGCGCCCACACTCTATGAGGTGATCGGCATCGAGGCACCGAGTCGGGTGAATGGCATCGAGCAACAGCCAATCGATGGTACGAGCTTCAGTTATACATTCAGCGATGCAAAGGCGGCGGAGCGCCACTCGACACAGTATTTCGAGCTGCTTGCGAACCGCGCCATCTATCACGAGGGTTGGATGGCAAGCACGACGCCGGAGCGTCTTCCCTGGGGGCTTGGCAGCTCGGGGGTGTCGCCAACCGACTACAGGTGGGAGCTCTATGATCTCGAGCATGATTATTCGCAGGCGCATGACCTTGCAGCCAGGAATCCGCAGAAGCTTGCGGAACTCAAGGCGCTCTGGGAAACGGAAGCAAGGCGCAACCAGGTCTATCCACTCGACGATACACAGGGCGGGCGGCGTTCCATGGGCAGCATGCGCGCCGACGATATCCCGCGCCCGAGCTACGTTTACTGGGGGGCCGGGATCAGTGCGGCAGCGTCGCGTGCGCCGATGCTCGGAATATTTCCCTTTTCGATCGAGGCCGATGTCGTGGTGCCAGCCGGGGGGCTCGACGGCGTACTGCTGGCGAACGGCAGTCGTTTCGGTGGCTGGAGCTTTTACTTCGACAAGGGTAGACCTGTCGCCGTGCATGCGTATTCGCAGCAGCCGGAGCATCTCTATCGGGTTGCCGCAGAGGCGATCGTACCGGCGGGCAAGGTGCGGCTCGGCTATGTGTTCACACCGCGTGGTCCGGTTGGTGCGGGTGGCACGCTCGTGATCAGCGTCAATGGCAGGCAGGTTGCCGAAGGTTCCATCGATCATACGGCGCTGATCACGGCGGGGCTTGGCGAAACCTTCGATACAGGGCGCGATACCGGGGCAACCGTGGTCGATTATCCGGGAAGCAATCGTTTCAATGGGGAAATCCATCGCATCGAAGTGAGGCAGAATCTCGCTGCCGCGCGCCGCTGATGGTTCAGGGCGGGCTCAGTGGCAGGTGCTGGCACCGTCCACGGCAAGTGCCACTCCAGAGACGTACGATGCGGCATCGGAGCACAGCCACAGTGCGGCACGGGCAATCTCCTGCGCCTCGCCCATGCGCCCGCCCGGCAGTGTGGCGAGCAGCATGGATTCGAGGTCCGGTCGTGCCTCGATGCTTGCGCGCATCATTGGTGTGTCGGTGACCCCGGGGCAGATCGCATTCACACGGATTCCGCTGCGCGCATACTCTCGTGCAGCAACCCGCGTCAGTCCGAGCACGCCGTGCTTGGCAGCGGTGTAGTGTGGCAGGAACGGTGCCGGAGTGAGTCCGGCGCCCGAGGAGGTGTTGACGATCGCGCCCCCTCCATGCCCGAGCATGTGGCGAATCTGATGCTTCATGCAGTAGAACACGGCCGAGAGATCGACGGCGATGACGCGTTCCCATTCCGACGCATCGAGTTCATGAAACGGCCCGGCCGGAGGGCAGATGCCGGCGTTGTTGAATGCGCAGTCGAGGCCGTCGAAGCGTGCAATGCATTCCTCGACGGCCTGTCTTGCCGTGTGCTCCTGCGCGAGATCGGCGTACAGGGCCTCTGCTTCGCCGCCGGCATTGCGGATCAGCTGCACGGTCTCATCCGCACCCGCTGCATCCAGGTCGACCACGGCAACGCGCGCCCCATGGCGCGCGAACAGCAGGGCTGCTGCGCGCCCTATGCCGTTGCCGCCACCGCTGATGAAGGCCGTCCTGGCGCTGAAATCGATGCTTGTGTCGAGGTTCATCGTGTCTCCGTGGAAGCCGGACAGGTTCGCTGACCATCGCTCATCCGTAATGTCCAGTGTCGCATGCAGAAGGCGTGAAGCGCAGGGCACGATATCATTGTGCTCGATTTGCCATCCAGCGCATTTGCAGGGGAGACACATGAAAGTCATGTCGTGGATGCAGCGTACCGTGCTGATGCTCGCACTGTGTGCCGGCCTGGGCGCAGGCGAACGGGATGTGCTTGCTGATCCGCGTACCGATCAGGTCGAAGCATTGGCGCTGCTCTTCGTCGAGGCCAACGAGGCCGAACTTGCTCTCGACCCGCTCGGGGCGATGCGGCGCGGCGACATGCGTCATGCAGCGCAGTTTGGCGACTATGTGACGCCGGAGTATTTCTCGCGGCTTGAATCAAATGCGCGCGAGTGGGCTCGACGCCTGGCGGCAATCGATCGCTCGCTGCTCACGGCCCAGGATCGCATCGCCTACGATGCGTTTGCCTACAGGAATGGGCAGCTGCTCGACTTCTTCGAGCGTGGCCTGATGACGATCGAGGCACAGTTGCCGATCGAACATTTCAGCGGCTTCCAGGTCGTCTATCCGGAGATCTCATCCGGCAACTCGGTTGCCCCGTTCAATATGCTCACCGACTACGACAACGGCCTGAAACGTCTCGACGGCTATGTGCACTACCTCGATCATGCGATCGAGCGCATGCGCGAGGGCAAGGAAAAAGGACACACGCAATCCAGGTTGGTCATGGTGATCGTACTCGAGCAGCTTGGGCAACAACTCAAGGCAGGTGTCGACGCCAGTCCCTTCTATCGGCCGATCAAGGCCATGCCGGAGGAGTTCTCCGCCGCTGACCGCGATCGTCTCGTGGCGAGCTACCGCAGTGCAATTGGTGATCGAGTGTTTGGTGCGTACCGTCGGTTGCAGGCATTCATCCGTGAGGGGTATCTGCCGGCGTGTCGCGAGGCGCCTGGTCTGGTGGCGATGAAGGATGGTGCTGCGTATTACCAGGGCTTGATCGAGCGCGAGACGACCACGACGCTGACAGCCAGCGAAATCCACGATATCGGGCTGCGTGAGGTCGAGCGCATTGTGGCCAGGATGGATGCCATCCGCGAACGGATCGGTTTCGACGGTACGCTGCCCGAGTTCCTGGATCATCTGCGTACCGATCCTGAATTCAGATTCACGAGCAGGCAGGAGTTGCTGTCTGGCTATGGGGCAGTCCGTGCACGGGTCGAGGCCGCGATGCCGGAGCTCTTCTCACTGATGCCCGATACGCCGTTCGAGATCCGCCCGGTGCCTGCGGATACAGAGCAGTACGAATCGGCTGCCTCGTACCTCCCTGGCAGCGCTGATGGGAGACGCCCGGGCGTGTTTTACGTCAACACCTACGATCTACCCTCTCGAACCCGCCCGGGAATGGAAACACTGTTCCTGCATGAGGCGATACCAGGACATCACTTCCAGATCAGCCTGGCGCAGGAGAACGAAGCGCTGCCGGATTTTCTGCGCTTTGATGGCAATACGGCTTTCACCGAAGGTTGGGCGCTGTATGCGGAGTCCCTGGGTCCGGAACTGGGAATGTTCGTCGACCCCTACCAGGCTTTCGGCAACCTGGACGCCGAGATGCTGCGCGCAATCCGTCTGGTGGTCGACACTGGCATCCATGCCATGGGCTGGAGCACAGAGCAGGCCGTTGACTACATGCTCGAGCACTCGGCGCTGTCTGCGGTCGAGGCGCGCACGGAAGTCGAGCGCTACATTGCGATCCCTGCACAGGCGCTTGCCTACACCGTGGGCGCATTGACGATCCAGGGGCTGCGCAGCGAGGCCGAGCAGGCACTGGGGCGGAATTTCGATCCACGCGCCTTTCACTCCGAGGTGCTCGGTACCGGTGCCCTGCCGCTGGTGGTGCTGGAGCAGAAGGTCCGCGAATGGATTCGTGCGGGTGGCCCTGCACCCGAGTTGTGAGCGTTCATTCCGACGTGTCGCTCAAGGCGCAGGCGGAGCCGAACCCGCGCCTCGACGCCGGCGAGGTGCCGCGGCACAATCGCCATCTTTCGAACCGATCACCTGTGCCGGAGAAGTCATGTTTCAGCAGTTGCCCCACCTCGATGCCGATCCGATTCTCGGCATGCTGGCTGCCTATCGCGCCGATGATCGGGCGCACAAGATCGATCTCGGTGTTGGCGTCTACCAGGATGAGCGTGGACACACGCCGATCATGCGGGCAGTCAGGGCGGCCGAGCGTCATTTGCTGGAAACCGAGACGACCAAGACCTACCTCGGCATCACCGGGGATCCACGGTTCAATGAGCAATTGCTCGAACTGCTGCTGGGTGCAGATGCGCATGCACAGCTGGTAGGGCGCGTGCGCGGCGTGCAGACCCCGGGTGGCTGCGGGGCGCTGCGCCTCGGTGCCGAGACGATCCGTCGCGCATACCCCGAGGCGACCGTGTGGGTCGGCGTGCCGACCTGGGCGAATCACCTGCCACTGATCGGTGGCAGTGGACTGCGCCTTGCCGAGTATCCGTATTACGATCCGCACACCCACGAGGTGGATTTCGACGTGATGATGACCGCGTTGGCAGCGGTGCCAACGGGTGATGTCGTGCTGTTGCATGGCTGTTGCCACAATCCGACAGGGGCAGATCTTTCGGTTGGACAGTGGCGTGCCCTGAGCGAACTCGTGCTCGCCAGGGGGATCACACCGTTCGTCGATATTGCCTACCAGGGACTGGCCGATGGAATCGACGAGGATGTCGCAGGAGTGCGCCATCTGCTTGCTGCCGTGCCGGAGGCGGTGGTCGCCACCTCCTGTTCGAAGAACTTTGGTCTCTATCGTGAACGTGTCGGAGCGGTGTATTTCCTTGCAGCGAATGTCGTGCAGGCGGATGCCGTACAGACGCAGGCAATGGCAGCGGCACGCCAGATCTGGTCGATGCCCCCCGCGCATGGCGCGGCAGTGGTTGCGCACATCCTCGGTGATGCAACGTTGCGCACGGATTGGCTGAAGGAGCTTGCCGAAGTACGCGGACGGATCAATGCCATGCGCGAACTGCTGGCCGAGAGACTCGTGGGCAATGCGGCAGGAATCGATTTCAGCTTCATTCGACACCAGAGAGGCATGTTCTCGTACTTCGGGATCACGCTCGAACAGGTCAGGCGCCTGCGTGAGGAGTTTGCCGTCTACATGATGGAGTCGACACGGATCAACCTTGCCGGTGTCACACCTGCGAATATCGATGCCCTGGCTGCAGCCGTGCATGCGGTACTCGGGCGTACCGACTGAGGCGGTGAGCCTGGTTTTGGTCTTTAATTGAGTGGTCGAGCGAGCAGAGGCCAGCGTGATGAATGTACTCGTGTGGCGAGCACTGTCCTGTGCCGTGTGGCTGACGATCATGATGCCTGCAGGAGCTGAGGAGGTGTACCGCTGGGTGGATGCCGATGGCAGCGTGCATTTCTCCGAGCAGCCGCCGGCTGGTCACGATGCGACGCAATTGCGGTTGCGCAGTGGATCGAAGGGCTCCGCAGGTTCAGCCGTGCAGGCTGCACGACCGGCGGCTGCGACGGTTGGGTCTCAAACCGAGGCGAAGGACGTCGCTGCGCAGCGCGAGCAGGAGGCCCAGGATGAGCGGATGCGCGTGCACTGTGCGAATGTCCGCAGCAATGTCGACAGCCTGCGTACCCGACCGGCTGCGCGCTACCCGCGTGAGGATGGCAGCTATCAGCGCTACTCTGACGAGGAACGCGAGCGCATGATCACCGATGCGGAAGGCTTTCTGCGCGACAACTGCCAGTAAGTGGACTCGACCTGGCTCAACGCGTGGAACTGGCGCAATGATCGGGTATGTCGATGAACGTCGTGCCGCAGGCGCGCAGGTTCTCGATCGTCTCGCAGTCGAGCGACTCGTTGCCCGCAATGGCGATTTTTTTCGCCGTCCCCTGGCACAGCGCCGCATCCAGTGCCTGCAGGCGGTTGCCGCGCAGCTGCAGCAGCTCCAGCGCCGGGAGTGCCCGTAGTGGCGCCAGATCGGTGATTGCATTGTCATCGAGCCCGAGTCTGCGCAGTCCGCTGAAGGTCTCCAGGCCGTCGAGGCGCGTGATTGCAGCGTGCGTGCAGATCAGATCCTCGAGTTCCTCGGCTCGGACGATGCGCTGGTCGGCGATCGCCTGTGTGATGCACTCGCGAAGCCCTTCGTCGGGGATCTCATAGTCGGCGAACAGCTGATGCGTCTTGAGCAGCAAGCGCTCGTTCAGTGTGTACTCATAGCCGGCGCAACCGCCGAGCAGGAATGCGAACCCGGCAGTGGCAGCAGCCATGCCGAAAATGGTGAGTTTCAATGTCACGTGAGGCCTTTGGGAATACGCGATGACTGCCAGCAAGCGTACTACAGCGACGGCATGCGTGTCCTGGACAGCGTGGGCGCAGATGTGACGAATGTTTCGACCCAGGAGACTCTGTCGCCGGTCGTGGTGGCGTTGACCCGGTCGGTTGGCGCGCGTGCGTCGCAGCTTGCTCACGAGCTTGGCTGTACCTGCCTGGAGGTAAGTGCGGCCGACTGGCGCGAGCTGGCGGGAGATCGTCCGGTGCTGCTGGTCGACAACGATGGACTCGCTCTTGCTCAGGGTGGGGCGAATCGTCTGACACCGGTACGCGTCGATTTCAGTGCGCCTGAGCTGTTGCACCGCTTGCGCGTGGCAGGTGCGCGCAGCGAGGACCTCGCGCGTGCAATCGGCGCTCTGCGCTGGCAGGGGTTGCAGGTGGTCGACGCCACCGCCGGCTGGGGGCGCGACAGCGCCGTGCTCGCGGCACTGGGTTGTGAAGTGACGATGATCGAACGTCACCCCATCGTGTGCCTGCTGCTCGATGACGGGCTCAGGCGCGCGCAGGCGAGTACCGATTCATGGGTACGTGCGCTGGCGACCCGGCTGCGCCTGCGGACGGGGGACGCGCGTGAACTGCTGGGCCAGTGGGACGCGGTGGTGCCGGATGTGGTGGTGCTCGATCCGATGTTTCCCGAGCGAGGCGCAAGCGCTGCGGTACGCAAGGAAATGCGTCTGTTCCAGGGGCTGCTCGGTATGGATGCCGACGCAGATGAGCTGCTGGTGTTCGCGCTTGCACTGGCGCGCCACCGTGTGGTGGTGAAACGGCCGCGGCGTGCGCCGGTGCTGCCCGGACCTCGCCCTTCACACAGTCTCGCAGGTCGCAGCACGCGCTTCGATGTCTATGCCATCAGAAGTTTTCGCAAGGTAGGTGCCGATGCATGACCCCGCAGGCGTTCAGCCACAGACAAACAGGCGCTCGTATTCCAGTGGATCGAAGCCGCAGCTCAGGGGTTTGCCGTCGACCAGCACCGGGCGTCGGATCAGCGTCGGATTGGCGAGTAGTATGGGTACCGGATTGCCCGAGTCGATCTGTTGGCGTTGAGCAAGTTCGAGCATGCGCCAGGTGGCACTCGAACGGTTCACCAGGCGCTTGTGGCCGAAGCTCGCAAGCCAGTCTTCGATGATGCGCACCTCGACCGGTTCACGGCGCAGGTCGTGGAACTCATGCGCGATCGCGTGCTCGTGCAGCCAGCGTCGTGCTGCAGAAACGTTGTTGCAACGGGCGATGCCGTAGACGATCAGCACGGTGCATGCCCTCCCTCGTGCACATGACTGCCGGAGCTTAGCAAAAGGGCATATCCGGGGCCATTGAGCTTGGTATGCATATTGGCGCGCAATGACCATATGCTATAGTTTCCACGTTTGTGAGGGGGTGCGGAGCTGCATTCATCGGGAGGGCAATCGCGCATGTCGATGCTGTCGAAGGTAGAGATCTTTGCGGGGTTGTCGGACGAGGAGCAGGCGGCTCTGGAGGGTACCTGCGTCACCCGCAACTACCCACGCAACACGGTCGTGATCAACGAAAACGACTTTGCCGACTCGCTGTATGTGATCGAAAGTGGTCGCGTGAAGGTCTACTGCAGCGACAAGAACGGCAAGGAATACATCATGAACACGCTGGGGCCGGGGGACTACTTCGGTGAGCTGGCGCTGCTCGATGACGACCGCCGCTCCGCTTCGGTGCGCACGCTCGAGAAGTCGACGTTCACGATCATGTTCAAGGACGAGTTCCACACGACCATGGCGCGTCATCCGAACATCGCCCAGACGCTGATTCGCAACCTCACACGACGGGTGCGCAAGCTTACCGAGAATGTAAAAAGCCTGGCGTTGCAGGATGTCTATGGCCGGGTGACGAAAGTGCTGATGACTCTTGCCGAACCACGTGGCGAAGACACGCTCTATATCGAGGAGCGCCTGACCCAGCAGGACATCGCGGATCGTGTCGGCGCCTCGCGCGAGATGGTCGCGCGCATCCTCAAGGATCTTGCAATCGGCGAGTACATCAGCTTCGAGGGCAAGAACATCATCATCAACGGCAAGCTGCCGAGCAGTTACTGAGCGGCGGAATTATTCACGCCGGTCTCACCGTTCCAGCAGGAATCGCAGTGATATAGTCAGTGCTCTTGGGCCGCGGATTCCGCGGCTGGTGGGAGCCGGAGACTGATGGGCAGCCGTCGCGATCATCCTGTCTGGTGGCGGGAAGTTACCTGTAGCGAGCATTTCAATGGAACCGAGCGCCTGCTGCTCGGTGTTTCGGTGTTGACGTTTGCCATCGCAATGGTGCTGTTCATTCGCGTCGTGACCTGATCGCTCCGGTTGGCTGCTCAGCCACTCTCGACGTTCTTCATGGCGTTCCCTTCTCTCGCTGTCAGGCGGTCTGCGTACACGGGGTCCCGGAGCCGATCTGCCTCTGGAATTCAGTCATCGGCGATACCGAAGATCTCGATCAGGCTTGCTGCAAGCTGGTCGAGCTCAAGTGACATCAGGGCAAAATCTGCGTCGAAACGTGCTGCGGTGTCGAGCTCCGGGTCGATCGTCGACTCGCTGCGCACGATCTCGGGATAGCTGATCGATTTCACCACCAACTCTTCGGTCAACACGAAAGCAACACGATCCTTCCAGTTCAGACCAAGCGCGCCTACCTGCTTGCCGGCGTCAAGATGCTCGCGGATCTCGCGGGTGGCAAGATCCTGCTGGCGGCAGCGCACGATGTTTGATGCATTCAATGGATCACGCAGATCACAGTACTCACCGAGCCTGAAGCCTGCAGGAAGTCGCTCTCCACCGACCCAGCGTGTCATGACCTCCACCGGCTTGTGTCGTGGCGCCAGCGGGCGCACGGGCAGACGCCCGAGGCTGTCGCGCAGCAGGTTCAGCAGGTCCTCGGCACGCGCTGGGCTCGAGGAGTCGATCAGGATCAAGCCTCGCGCTGCAGCAAGGAAGGCAAAGCACAGCTGAGAACGCGTCAAGGCGCGCGGCAGCAGTGTCTGAATCACCTCATCCTTGAGGTTTGCCCGCTCGCGGCGGTAGAGCTTGCGGCCTTCACTGCCTTCGATCTGCAGGATCTTCTCGTCGAGCACCTCGCGAATCGCCGCCGCAGGCAGCAGCTTTTCCTGGGTGCGTGCGCAGACGAGGTGGAAATCGCCAGTACTGTGCAGCAGGTTCTCTGCACCTGGGCCCAATGGCGGAACCCAGCCGATGCGGCGTGTATCCATACCGGCACAGGGAGTGAAGGTGGTGCCGGCGAGGCGCTCCTCGAATTCCCCCACAGGGCAGGGAAGATCGCCGGTGAGGCGATAGACACGCAGATTCTTGAACCACATCACCAGCAGACCTGTTGTTGGGGGAGGCGGATTATGGCCGACGGGGCCTGTGATCGCCATGCGCAATTGCGGCAGCATCAAACGCCGTTACAATGCTCGCGCGCGCACGCACGAGGGGGCACAGTTGCTCGATATCGTCATTGCCGGCGGCTGGGTCATGCTGCCGATCATCCTGGGCTCGATTGCCGCGCTGGCAATCGGCATCGAACGCTGGTGGACGCTCGATCATCGCAAGGTGATGCCGGCGAACACACTGGCCGGCGTCTGGCAACTGATCCGGCGCAATGAGCTCTCTGCCGAGCGCCTGCGCATCCTGAAGGATTCCTCCCCGCTTGGCAGCATCCTCGCGGCCGGCCTGGCCAACGCACATGCAGGACGCGAGGTGATGAAGGAAAGCATCGAGGAGGCTGCCGGCTACGTGGTACACGATCTCGAGCGCTACCTGAACACGCTGGGCACGATTGCGGCGATCGAGCCACTGCTGGGACTGCTCGGCACCGTGCTTGGCATGATCCAGGTCTTCTCCGATGTCATGCTCTACGGTACCGGCAACGCCGAGCTGCTCGCAGGCGGGATATCGAAGGCACTGATCACGACCGCAGCCGGTCTGATCGTCGCCATCCCCGCGCTGATCATGCATCGCCACTTCCTGCGCCGCGTCGATACCATTGTCCTGGGTCTGGAGCAGGAGGCGCTCAAGCTGGTCGATGCGGTCCACGGTGGGCGCGAGGTCGATGTGCGCGAGAAGTCGGTCGCATGAAGTTTCGCCGCAGGCTGCGCACCGAAACCGGCATCGATATCACGCCGCTGGTCGATGTGGTGTTCCTGATGCTGATCTTCTTCATGGTCTCGACCACTTTCACGCGCGAGGCGCACCTGCAGCTCACGCTGCCTGAGGCGCGTGCGAGCGCAACTGCCCGCAGCGACGAGTCACTCGAGCTGCTGGTCACTGCCTCGGGTACGATGGCACTGAACGGGCGCACGCTGGTGAACTCGAGCATCGAAACCATCATGGCGGCACTGCGCGAGGCGAGTGGCGGCGATGTGAGTCAACCGTTGGTGATCAGCGCCGATGCCAGCACGGCACACGAGTTTGTGGTGCGCGCAATGGATGCTGCCGGGCGCAGCGGATTTTCGCACCTGCGCATCACCACGCGGCTGGCGGAGGAGGGTGGCGGCTGATGCCGTCGCCGCAAGTCATGGCCACCGGCGTTGCACGGCAGAGTGATCTGCGGATCTACACGCGACTGCTGTCCTATGTCGTCCCGTACTGGCCACTGTTTCTTGCCAGCGTGGGCGGCTTTGCGATGTATTCGGGTGCCCAGGTTCTGCTCGCCGACCTGACGCAGTTCATTGTCGATGCGGTAGGCGGTGCTGCAGACCTCGAGTCCGGTGTCGTTGCGCGTGCCGTCGGTTCACTGCTCGGTGAGAGCATCGACATCACGCTTGCCCGCGGGCTCATCCCGCTGGCGATGATCGCCGTGTTGCTGCTGCGCAGCGTCGGCTTCGTGCTCGGCAACTATTGCATGCAGTACACCGCGAGCATTCTCGTGCATCGACTGCGTACCAATCTGTTCGACCATATGCTCGATGCACCGGCCGGGTGGTTCGACGCTAGCCCGGCCGGCGTACTGATCTCGAAGATCACATTCAACGTCGAGCAGGTCACCGGTGCTGCGACCAGGGCCGTCACCGTGATCGTGCGTGAAGGTGCCTTCGTGACCGGCCTGCTCGTCTACATCTTTTACCTCAACTGGCGCCTGTCGGTGGTGTTCGTGCTCTTCGCGCCGCTGATTGCCGTGGTGGTGTACTTCGTCAGCCGCCGCTTTCGCAAGGTCAGCCGTCGCATCCAGCTTGCGATGGGCAATGTGACACACCTGGCAGGGGAGGCGATCGGTGGCTATCGCGTGGTGCGCATGTTCGGCGGCAAGGCCTATGAACGCCGGCGCTTCGAGCGTGCAAGCAATGACAACCGCCGCCAGCAGCTGAAGCTGGTGCTGGCGGACTCTCTCGGTCCGGTCACCATCCAGCTGCTGGTCGGACTGGCGATGTCCGTGCTGGTATGGCTGGCACTCGATCCGGCGGTGCTGGGTGAGTTGAGCGGTGGGCAGTTCACGGCATTTCTGGTTGCCGCCGGAATGCTCGGCAAACCCATCCGGCAGTTGAGCGAGGTGAGCAGTACCGTGCAGCGCGGACTGGCGGCGGCCGAGGACATCTTCCAGCAGCTCGACATGGCCCCGGAGCCAGACCCGGGCAGTTTCGAGGTGGAGCGGGTGCTTGGTGAGATCAGGGTGCGTGATCTGTGTTTTTCCTACGCGCCTGATGCAGATCCGGTGCTGCACAATGTCGACTTCACGGTACACCCCGGGGAGACGCTTGCACTGGTCGGACGCTCGGGTGGCGGCAAGTCGACACTCGTCGCGCTGCTGACGCGTTTCCACCTGTTCGAACGCGGTGAGGTTCTGCTCGATGGGGTGGATATCCGTGACTACCGGCTGGACAACCTGCGCGCACAGATCGCGCTGGTCGGACAGCAGGTCACCCTGTTCAACGATACGATCCGCAACAACATTGCCTACGGTGAGCTGGCCGGACGCGGCGAGGCGGAGATCGTTGCAGCGGCACGGGCCGCGCACGTGCTGGAGTTCACCGACCGCTTGCCGGCAGGGCTCGATACGCGGGTTGGCGATGACGGCATGTTGCTTTCCGGCGGTCAGCGCCAGCGCATCGCGATTGCACGTGCACTGCTGAAGAATGCGCCGATCCTGATTCTCGATGAGGCGACTGCGGCGCTCGACAATGAATCGGAGCGTCATGTGCAGGCGGCGCTGGAGGCGCTGATGGCGGGGCGTACGACGATCGTGATTGCACACCGGCTGTCGACGATCGAAAACGCCAATCAGATCGTGGTGCTCGAGGGTGGGCGTATCCTCGAGCGCGGCACTCACACCGAGTTGCTGGCCAACGGTGGGCGGTATGCGCAGTTGCACAGCCGCCATTTCGACGCATGAATCTTCGGGTACTGCTCGAGACGCGTTTGCTGGCGTTGTGGCACGAGCCGGTGTCTGGAGCCGCATGGTTGCTGCGACCGCTGGAGTGGGGCTTCGTCATGCTGGCGCGCTGGCGGCGCCTGCGCCAGACGCGGTCTGCACAACCGTTGCCGGTACCGGTGGTCGTCGTCGGAAACATCAGCGTGGGTGGCACCGGCAAGACGCCACTGGTCATTGCACTGGCGCAATTGCTGAAGGCGAGGGGGCTGCGTGTCGGCATCGTCAGTCGCGGTCATGGCGGCTCTGCGTACGCGCCATTGTGCGTTGTGCCAGACAGTGACCCCCGGCGCTGCGGAGACGAGGCACTGCTGATGGCTGCGCGCAGCACTGCAGCGGTATGGGTCGGACGTGACCGCGCACGGACTGCGCGCGCACTGCTGGCAGCGGCACCGGTCGATGTGATCCTTGCCGACGATGGTCTGCAGCACTATCGGCTGGCTCGCACGATGGAGATCTGCGTGGTCGATGCAACGCGTGGCCTGGGCAACGGCCACTGCCTGCCGCTCGGGCCATTGCGTGAGCCGCCGGCACGGCTCGATGAGGTGAGCTACGTAATATTGAACGGCAGCGCACCCGCGCCGCCGGGTGTGAATGTGCAGGGTCGCATGCGCGTGAGGCCTGCATTGTGGCGGTGCGTGCACGATGATTCGCCGCTCGCGCTGCAGGCGGTTGCAGCGGGTGAAAGGGTGCATGCGGTGGCCGGAATCGGCAATCCACAGCGTTTTTTTGCGCTGTTGCGCACGCTTGGCGTCGAGCCGATCGAACATCCGTTTGCGGACCACCATTGTTTTCGTGCCGAGGATCTGCAGTTTGGTGACACGCTGCGCGTTGTGATGACCGAGAAGGATGCCGTAAAGTGTCGCCATTTCGCTGCACCAGACTGGCTTGCGCTCGGCATCGAGGCGCAGCTGCCCGATTCCCTTGGCGAGGCGCTGCTGCTGCACGTTGCCAGCGACGTTTCGAGGTCGATTCCGTGAGTTTCACCGTGATCATTCCCGCGCGTTTCGCCTCGACGCGGCTGCCTGGCAAGCCGCTGCTCGATATCGCCGGGCGCCCGATGCTGCGGCATGTGTGGGAACGGGCAGGCCGGGGCGGTGCGCGGCGCGTGGTCATTGCCACGGACGACACGCGTGTGCGTGACGCTGCACTCGCCTTCGGTGCCGAGGTCTGCATGACATCGTCAGCGCACCGTTCGGGTACCGACCGTCTCGAGGAGGCGGCGCGACTGCTCGAACTTGGAACTGACGAAATCGTCGTCAATGTGCAGGGTGACGAGCCGCTGATTCCACCCGAAGTGATCGATCAGGTCGCTGCGAACCTGAATGAACACCCGTCCTGCGCGCTCGCCACGCTGTGCGAACCGTTGGCCGATGTCGATGAGTTCCTGGACCCGAACATCGTCAAGGTCGTCTGTGGCGAGCATGGCTGTGCGCTCTACTTCAGCCGCGCACCGATTCCGTGGCCGCGTGATGCGTTTGCACAAGCGCGGACCAGCCTGCCACCAGGCCTGCAGGCGCAACGTCATGTGGGAATCTATGCCTATCGTGTCGGTTTCCTGCACCGGTTCGTGAGCTGGCCCCCAGGTGTTCTCGAACTCATCGAATCACTTGAGCAGCTGCGGGCACTCGAGCGTGGCGAGGCGATCCACGTTGCGCGTGCATGTGCCTGCGTACCAGGCGGAGTCGATACCGCAGCAGACCTGCAACGCGTTCGCGAACTGCTGCGGGACCGGACATGAAGGTTGGGGTGTTGTTCGTGTGTCTGGGAAACATCTGCCGCTCACCGACTGCAGATGCAGTGCTGGCACACAAGGCGCGTGCTCTGGGCTTACAGTCGCGCTTGCGTGTCGATTCGGCCGGGACCGGCGACTGGCATATCGGGGAGCCGCCGGACCCACGTTCGCAACGCCATGCGGCGCGGCGTGGCTACGATCTTTCGAAACTGCGTGCACGACAGGTGCTGGTTGAAGACCTGCGGCGATTCGACTTCGTGCTGGCCATGGACCGTGACAACCTTGCCGATCTCGAACGGATCAGGCCCGGCGCCGGATCGGCTGAACCACGGCTGCTGCTGTCCTACGGCAACAGTGGACTGCTCGATGTGCCTGACCCGTACCATGGCGACGCACAGGCTTTCGAAAAGGTGCTCGACCTGATCGAGGAGGCAGTGGATGCACTGCTTGCGCACATTTGTGCGGCGCGTCTGTGACGCGCATGGAATTCGTCGCCGACGCACCGCTCCTGGACTGCAATACGCTGCGTCTTCCGGCGCGCGCCGAGTGGTGTGTAGGCGTCACGACACACGAGGAACTTGCCGAGGCGCTTGCCTTCGCGCGCGGGCGGGGCCTGCCGGTGCGGGTGCTTGGCGGTGGCAGCAACGTGGTGCTGCACGAGCGGATCAGCGGTTGTGTGGTGCTGATGCGCATGGGTGGCGAGCAGGTGCTGGATGAGGATGGCGGGGCGGTACGCATACGTGTTGCTGCCGGGACACCGTGGCACGACTTCGTGCTCGCATGCCACGCGCGCGGCTGGCATGGGCTGGAGAACCTGGCACTGATACCCGGTACCGTTGGCGCTGCACCCGTGCAGAACATCGGTGCCTACGGGCTTGAGCTTGCCGCCTTTGTCGAGGAGGTGCGTGCCATCAGTCGTGTGGACGGTACATCGTGCGTTTTTTCACGTGCCGATTGCCGTTTTGGCTACCGGACAAGCATCTTCAAGGAGGAACTCGCCGAGCGGATGGTGATTACCGATGTGACCTTGAAGTTGCCGTATCCTGCCATCGTGCAGGCGGACTATCCGGCGCTGCGTGAGGCGCTCGGCGGTGACGCCGATCCGACTCCGGCTGCAGTCCTGCAGGCAGTTGTCGATATCCGCCGTGCACGGCTGCCTGACCCTTCGGTCGAGCCGAATGTCGGCAGTTTTTTCCACAATCCGGTGATCGATCGCGAGCGCTTCGATGCCCTGCGCGCGCGTCGTCCAGATGTGGTGCACTGGGTGGACGGAAATCACGTCAAGCTTGCTGCAGCGTGGCTGGTCGAGCAGGCGGGAGGGAAGACGATGCGCGAAGGACCGGTGAGGGTGCACGAGCGCCAGGCACTGGTGCTGGTCAACGAGGGCGGTGCAAGTGCGTGGCAGGTGCTCGAGCTCGCCCGGCGCATCATCGATGCCGTGCGTCGGCGTTTTGGTGTGGAACTGCGAATCGAACCAGCGATCTACTGAATAGCCAGGAGCTGTGATTGGTGTGAATTCCCCGGCGGCGTACATGGACCAGATGGGTCACGACAGTGTTCCAGAAGCTCCTCTATGCTCGTTCGCGCCGCATCGGCAGGAGCCAGCGCGGCAAGCACGAAGAAGATATCCCCAGGACAGGAAGCAGGAGGGAACTCGAATGCCAGGTGATTCACCAAACCGTCATATCAATGTGATCGTTGTCGATGATCACGACCTCGTTCGTCGTGGCCTGATCGGTACGTTGGCAGAACTGTCCGACGTACGCGTCCTTGGTGAGGCGGCGAGTGGCGAGGAAGCCATTCGACTCGCGCGCGAAAAACGCCCCGATGTGGTCCTGATGGACCTGCGCATGCCCGGAATGGGAGGGCTGGAAGCCGCGCGGCGCATCGGGATGACGCAGCCGCAGATCTGCATCATCGCCGTCACTGCCTGGGACAACGAACCCTGGCTGCGACTCGAGCAGAGCCATATTGCCGCCTGCGTGGGCAAGTGCGTGGGCACGGCCGATCTTGGGGCAACGATCCGCCGCACGCTGAGTGCACATCGGCGTGGCAGTCAGGCTGCTGCGATCAGTGAACCCTCGCGCAATCCATTCGACATGCTTTCGGCGCGCGAGATGCAGGTCTGTACACTGCTGCTGTCGGGACAGCGGCCGGCGCGGGTTGCGCAGGCCATGTTCATTGCGCCGAAGACAGTGCACTCATTCCGCTACCGCATCTTCGAGAAGCTCGGCATCAGTGGTGATATCGAGCTGACGAAACTCGCGGTCGCACACGGTCTCTCGGGAGTGCCTGACTTCGAGCCCTGTGCGGAGCCACCGTGAACGAGTTTGATGCGGCGACTTTCCTGCGCACACTGACCGAGCGCCCCGGCGTCTACCAGATGTATGACGCCGCGGGTGCACTGCTCTATGTCGGCAAGGCACGCAACTTGCGCAAGCGCGTGGCAAGCTACTTTCGCGATCGCGACACTGGCGGCAAGACGGCGGCGCTGGTGGCACGCATCGCAGAGATACAGGTCACCGTGACGGGCAGCGAGACCGAGGCCTTGCTGCTGGAGCAGAACCTGATCAAGAGCCAGCACCCGCCATTCAATATCCTGCTGCGTGACGACAAGTCGTATCCCTACATTTTTCTTTCCGATGAGAGTGACCCATTCCCGCGGCTTGCGTTCCATCGTGGCGCACGGCGAGCTGCGGGGTACTACTTTGGACCGTTTCCCAGCACGGCTGCCGTGCGCGAGAGCCTGTCGCTGCTGCAGAAGGTGTTTCGCCTGCGTCAGTGCGAGGACAGTTTCTTTCGCAACCGCTCGCGACCGTGCCTGCAGTATCAGATCGGACGTTGTTCCGGTCCCTGCGTCGGGTTGATCGGCGAAGCCGAGTACGCGCAGTCGGTACGCCATGCCCGGCAGTTTCTCGAAGGACGCAGCAGCGAACTCCTGAAGGAGCTTGCCGATGCAATGGACAGCGCTTCGGCAACGCTCGATTTCGAACGTGCTGCGGTGTTGCGTGATCAGATTCGTGCGTTGCAGGCAGTGCGCGAGAAGCAGTTCATCGAGAGCGGTGATGGTTCGGTGGATGTGATCGCCGCTGCGGCGGGCACTGGGGCGGCTTGCGTGCATGTGCTGTTCGTGCGTGACGGGCGCGTCCTGGGCAGTCGCAGCTATTTCCCGCGCTGTCGCCTCGAGGAAACGGGAGCCGAAGTGCTTGCGGCCTTCGTGCCCCAGTTCTACCTCGGCGGGAGTGCTGGTCGCGAGATCCCGCGAGAGATTCTGCTTGCCGATGAGCTGCCTGATGCCGAGCTGATCGCGGCCGCACTCTCCGATGCGGCGGGGCACAGGATCGTGCTCAGCGCACGGGTGCGTGCCGAACGCAACCAGTGGCTGAAGCTGGCAGCGCAGGCAGCACAGCAGAACCTCGGCGGCTATCTGGCAAATCGTCAGCGCATTCACGAGCAGCTCGGCGAACTCCAGGAGGCACTGTCGCTGGACAGCGTGCCCGAGCGCATCGAGTGCTTCGACATCAGCCACAGCGCCGGTGAGCTCGCCGTTGCCTCGTGCGTGGTGTTCGATGGTCGGGGCCCGCTGAAGTCGGACTATCGACGCTTCAA
>CAZSYV010000008.1:0-1455 GCA_964610955.1 uncultured Klebsiella sp.
CGGATGCGCTGCCGGTCATGATGCAGGTCAGCAGCTCGCGCATGCGGGGTGCCGCCGGGATATGCTCGGGGTGGTAGTCGACATCGACAGCCCGACCGTCAGCCACTCGCTCGAAGCGGATGGCGGCAGGGATTCGGGCACCGAAACGCTGCAGGTCGCAGCGCACATGGCGACCGCCGAGCCCCTTGAACCCCCCTTCGGCGGCGGCACCGGTGAGCAGGCCGATCACGTTTGCGATCACGCCGGTGACGCCCTCCTCGAGCGACTCGCGAAAATGCACCTGCACGCCACCGCGCTCCGCGGGCCCATCCGGGAACAGCCGCTCGAGTGCGCGGAGCGTGACCAGGTAGGCCCCGGCAACGGTCGGACACGAGTGCCCGGCCAGGCGCACGGCATCGGTGTAGCCGTACTCGATCAGTCCGCCCTCACAGCTGCCGAGAAGCTCGGCCAGTCGGTCCCGGGTGTGGATACGGCGAACCTCATCGAAGAATGTCGGGTAGTTCATCTGCACTCCTCCTGCGTCACGACTCGATGAGCACGGCAGCATAACGCCCCGTGTCCGTGCTGCGGGGCACTTGCGTCATAATGGCGCCTTGTCTGCCCGGCCGCCCGGCGACCGTGGCGGCCCTGATCTGCCCAAGAGGAGAACACCCGATGAATGATGCCGTTCCTTCGCTTGCCGGGCGCACGGCACTGGTCACTGGCGCCAGCCGGGGCATTGGCCGCGCGATTGCGCAGCGTCTGGCGAGTGCCGGCGCTCTCGTGGTGGTGGCGGCGCGCAGCATGGGATCGGCATCGGCGCCCGGAACCCTGTCGGAGACGGTGGCGCTGATCGAGGCGGCCGGCGGGCGCGCCGTTGCGCTGCGCTGCGATCTCGATGATGCGGCGCAGCGCAACACCCTGATCGAGCGTGCAGCGCAGGTGAGCGGTGGTCTCGATATCCTGGTGAACAATGCGGGGCTGGCACAGTACGCCTGCGTGGAACGGCTTCAGGATGCAGCCTTCGAGCAGATGGTGAACCATTATTTCCGCGTACCGTTCGTGCTCAGCCGCTCGGCGGTTCCCCATCTGCGCGAGCGTGGTGGCGGCTGGATCGTCAATGTCGGCTCGGTGACCGCGCTGGCGCCGCTGCGTCCCTTCGACGAGTTTGCACGCCACGGCGGCTCGACGGTGTACGCGGCGCTGAAGGCCGCGCTGCATCGCTTCACACAGGGTCTTGCCGCGGAGCTGGAAGAGGATGACATCGCGGTGAACCTGGTGGCGCCGAGCACCGCGATTTCCACGCCGGGTGCGGATCCGCTGATTCCGCCCGACTACCCGACCGAGCCGGTCGAATACCTGGCCGAGACGGCGCTTGCGCTGTGTCATCTGCCCGCGCGCGAGCGCACCGGACAGATCGCATACAGCCTGCACTTCCCGCTCCGGCACGGCCTGACGGTGCGTACCCTCGATGGG
>CAZSYV010000008.1:1555-48516 GCA_964610955.1 uncultured Klebsiella sp.
GGAACTGGGGATCCTGTGCCATCAGCTCGAACAGGATCGAGGTGCCCGAGCGCGACAGGCCGGTGATGAATACCGGCCGGTCGATGACCTCATCGGCGATTTCGGGGTGTTCGTCGAACGCTGCCTGCACGCCGAGCAGCGCCTGCAGCCAGATCAGGATGTCGCTGCGCGTCATCAGCCGACCGAAGGGGTGCAGCTGCGCCTCGTCCTCGATCGAACGCAGCAGCACCTCGAAGGGTTCGCGCCACTCGTTGCCGCCGAAGTCGTCGAATCCGGTGGTGCGCCGGGCAGTGGCGATCAGCTCGTCTGCCTCGAGCGGCACCAGGCTGCGGATGTCCATGCGTCCGGCCTCGGCATTGAACTGCTGCAGCCACGGCGGTCGAGCGGGAGGTGTCCAGAAGCCCGACTCGGTGCTCATGTGTGCCGCCGCCTCCCGTACCGTGTGCCGTCGTCAGTAGCCAAAGCGTGCGTTGACGCCGCGCCGGCGCTGCTCGAGCTGCGCGCGCCTGCCTGCGGCATCGATCCGGGTGACTCCATCAGGGAGCTGCTCGAACAAGGTGTGCAGCGGCACCTGCGCAACGTGTGGAATCGGCTGTTCTTCGGACAGCATCCAGCGAAACGTGACATAACCGGTCGAGAAACCTGCACAGTCGAGCCAGTTCGGCACGCCGGGATCGCGGTGTGCCACCACCACGATCAACTCTCCGTCTTCCTCGAGCGCTGCATAGTGCATATTGGTGTTCGAGAGCCGGTACCGGTAGTCCACCGTCTCCCACCAGCAGTTGCCGAACTCCACACCCCAGTAGACGCACTGCGGCGGACGCACGCGGATGATCAGCGCCTGGTCTTCCGCAAGGCGCCAGTGGCACACCAGGGGATCGCCGCCCGGCGTGGCGTCGATCTGGTTGTCCTCGAGCTGCCAGTAGGAGCGGAACGTGTTCGGCTGCGCCCGCCACTTCTCCAGCATCCACGGCCAGTAGGCGACGGAGCGTTGCAGCCAGTCTGCCGAATCCAGCAGCCCGCGTGCGAGGCCGTGCGGCGAGAGCAGCGGCGCCGGCTCGTCGGGTCCACTGATGCGGTCGATCTGCGCGCGCATCGGGCGCTCTGTCTCCCAGTCGGCAAAGTACTGGCGGATCGTCACCCTGAAGGTCTGATTGGAGGTGCGCAGCCAGTTGCCGGGCTGCGGGTCGGGGCCGAGAAAGAGCTCGAAGCTGCCATCGGCCGCCGTCTCGATCTGGTGTCCGAACAGCGTCGCGCTCACGCGTCCGCCCCAGGGTGTATCGCCCTGCTCGACCACCACCACGGAGAAGTAGCGCGCCGTGCCACGGTCGCCGCTGATGCGGTAGGTGTCACTGCCGTTGATCTGTGCGCCGACATAGACACAGTCGCTGTTGTCGCCCCCCTGCTTGCGTGTGGGGTCGAAGTAGCGGGCGAACTCGGGCAGACGCGGGTTCGTGAACTCGTGGTTGAACTGCAGGGCCAGCGAGATGTTGCGCGCGAGCTGCTGGAAGCCGGCGGCGCGATCCAGATCGTTGCCGGGCAGCGTGGCGTTCAGCGGGATCTGGCCCGCTTTCTTGAGCTCATCACAGAAACGCTCCCACGCCTGTGCCAGTTCCTGCATCGGCTCGCTGAGGGGCTCTGCTGTCGCTGACATCACGGTTGGCCTGCGATTGGGCCAGCCGTGCGGCTGGCGTTTTCGGGTACGGTGCGGGTCGATCATCCCGATATCGTGACGATCGACCCGTCTGCCGAATGGGCTGCTTCAGTACTTGAAGATCACCTCGGCACCGTAGCTCGGCGGCGGTGCCCATGAGACCGCCGAGTAGGTGTAGCCGAGCGCCGACGTCGCCGTCTGTGCCGCTCCACCTCCGCCAAGCCCGATCAGCGAGGTCCTGTATTCGCGGTTGGTGATGTTGTGTCCCCACACGGCGAGCTGCAGGTTGCGGTTGTCTGCAAGGTCCAGGTCCAGTGTGACCCGCGCGTCGACCACGCCGTAACCGTTCTGGCGATAGGCATGCCTTCCGGGTACGGACGGCCCGGTCGGCGCCGAGATATAGTTGTTCGACTGGCGGTGGTAGTTGACATTCACCGACAGATCGCCGTTCGCCAGGTGCCAGAAAGTGTAATCGACCGATGCAAAGAGCGTGTTGCGCGGCGCGTACGGGACCGTGAACAGATCCTTGATGTTGTCACCTACATGGTGTGGGGACACCGGGTTCATCGCCGGATCGAATATGGTGCCTGGCAGCACCTTGACCTCGTCGAACTTCGGGTCGAGGTAGGCATAGTCGAGCCTGAACTGCAGATCGGTGGTCGGCAGCCAGGTGATCTCGAACTCCGCTCCGGTCACGTTCGCCTTGCCGGCGTTGTAGGCCTGGATCACCGAGGTGTCGGCAGCGTCAGCAACGAAGGCGAGCTGCATGTCTTCGAATTCGCTGTAGAACAGCGCGGCGTTGACGCGCAGGCTGCGATCGAGCCAGTCTGACTTCAGACCCAGCTCCCAGGTCGTCACGTCCTCGGGGTTGAAGGTCTGGTCGAACTGGCCGAACGCCGCCGCCTCCGAGGAGCCGCCCGCCTTGTAGCCCGTCGTCACCTTGGCATAGGTCGAGACGGTATCGGTCCAGGCGAAGTTGGCCGTGAACGCCGGGTTGAAGCGCGAGAAGGACTGACGGTTGTCTGCCAGATCGTTCACCGGCCAGGCGCCGTAGAAGATCGTGAAGTCCCGGTGCGCCTTGCGCCGATCCTTGGTGAAACGCGCCCCGAGCGTGAGGTCGAGGCGGTTGTCCAGCACGGGTGGCGTCCAGGTTGCCTGCGCATAGGCGGCGTGCGAGGTGGTCTCGGCCTTCACGTCGCGGTACTTGTCCATGAGAAAGCCGCCCGCGGGTGGCGGAACCGCGGAGAGATCCATTGCCCAGTTCTGGAAGTGCGTGCTCATCTCGTGGAAGTAGAACAGGCCGCCGACATACTGGATCGAATCACCGATGCTGCCGATGAACTGGAATTCCTGCGTGAACTGGTAGTTGTCGATCGCATCCCACGAGCGTGCCGGTACCATGAAGGACTCGGCATAGTCCTGATAGCCGTCGAAATCGAGTTCGCGATAACCGGTCAGCGACTTGATGGTCAGGTTCTCGCTGGCCTGCCAGGTCAGTGTCAGACCGTGGCCCTCGAAGTCCAGTGTGCTGAGGCGCAGATCGAACGGGCGGTAGGTCCTGTTGGTCGGGCGGTTGCCGTAAATGTATCCGGGAATGTACCCGAAGGGATCGTAGCCGGGCGGCGGCGCGAATCCGGGAACATAGGCCGCAGCATAGTAAATCGGCGTCGAATCCTGCGAGCCGATGTCGAGGGCGTAGTCCACATCGAAGGTGTCGCAGTTGCATGGGCTCCAGTGCAGCGCGACCCGACCGGCGATCTCATCGGTTTCGCCCCCGAAATCGTGCCCGCCCCCGATGTTCTTCACGAAGCCGTTCTCTTTCTTGCGCAGGATCGACACCTTGCTCGTCACACCGCCCATTTCAGGCAGATCGATCACTGTCAGACTGCGCACGAAATCGCGGTTGCCGGCAGAGAGACTCTGCTTGAGGCCGAACTCGCCGCTTGGCTTGCGCGTGATCAGGTTGACTGCCCCCCCCGTGGTGTTGCGGCCATACAGGGTGCCCTGCGGGCCGCGCAGCACCTCGACGCGTTCGGTGTCGGCGATATCGAACAGCGCGCCCTGCGGCCGCGAGATGTAGTGACCGTCGACGTACACGCCGACCGAACCGTCGCTGGTGATCTGCATCGGGTCGGAGACGCCCTGACCGCGCATATAGAGGATCAGCATGTTCGACGACGGATAAGCCGTCTCGGACAGACTGGGGATCGTCTTGACGATATCGGTGAAGTTGTAGATCCCCTGCTTCTCCATGACCGCGCTGGACAGTGTGCTGATGGCGATCGGCACCTCCTGCTGGCTTTCCGCACGCTTCTGCGCCGTGACCACCACTTCCTCGATCTGCCCACCCTGGGCGAAGGCCTGTGTCGCCAGCAGCGCTGACACGCCCAAGGTAACCGCCTGCGCCAGGTGACGGCGCGCACGCTGAAAATGTCCGGAATGCATCATGGTGTCTCCCCGTTTGTCTCGTACTCGAGACGTGTTCTTGTTGCAGGCACTGGCGCCAGGCGGCACGCATGCCGCCTGGCTGTCTGTCCGCGCAGCACCGTGTGCCGCTGACGAACAAGGTTAGCACAAGGAATTTCGGCCACTGTGCACGGCTGAAAATTCCACTCAGTATGTGAAGATGACATCCACGCCATAGGTCGCCGGCTCGGACCATGCCACTGCGGCAAAGGTGTAGCCCATGGGTGAGGAGGCCGTATCGACGGCGCCGCCACCCAGTCCGATCAGATGGGTGCGGTACTCACGCTCGGTGATGTTGCGCCCCCACAAGGCAAGCTGCAGGCTGCGCTCCTGTGGCATTTTGAAGTCCGCAGCGATGCGTGCATTCAGCGTGCCGTGGGCCTTCTGCAGGTAGTTCTCCCGCCCCGGGACCGCCTTGCCGGCAGGCGCCGTGAGGTAGGTGTCGGACTGGTGGCGGTAGTTCAGATTGAGCGACAGATCGGCCTTCTCGAAGTGCCAGAAGGTGTAGTCGAGCGAGGCGTGGTAGCTGCTGCGCGGAGCATAGGGCATCACGAACAGATCCTTGATGTTCTGCCCGACCGTATACGGCGACAGTATGTTCCGGGCCGGGTCGAAGATGCTGCCTGCGGCCGCCTTGACCTCGTCGAACTTTGGATCGAGCCAGGTGTAGTCCAGCTTCAGCTGCAGGTCGGTGATCGGCAGCCAGGTGAGCTCGAGCTCGGCACCCTTCATCGTCGCCTTGCCGGCGTTGAACGCCTGGATGATCGAGGTATCGATGGGATCGGCCACGAAGGCGAGCTGCATATCGTCGAACTTGCTGTAGAAGGCGGCAGCGTTGAACCGTAGGCTGTTGTCGAGCCAGTCGGACTTCAGTCCGAGCTCCCAGGTCGTCACTTCCTCGGGCTTGAAGGTCTGGTCGAAGCGCCCGGGTCCCGCACCCTCGGAGGACCCCCCGGCCTTGTAGGCGGTGCTGACCTTGGCGTAAGTGCTGAGGGTGTCGCTCCAGCTGTAGCTGGCAGTGAACGCCGGGTTGAAGCGTGAGAAGGACTGGCTGTTGCGCAGGCCCGCCTCCATGACCAGGGGGGGGCCATTGAGCGGATCGGCGTAGTTCTGTACCACGAAGTCGCGCTTGGCCTTGCGCCGGTCCTTGGTGAAGCGTGCGCCGAGCGTGAGATCGAGGCGGTTGTCCAGCACCGGTGGCGTCCAGGTGAACTGTCCGTAGCCGGCATACGAGGTCGTCTCTGCGGTGACGAAGCGCTCGCTCCAGGTGAACGGCGGGACGCGACCGATCCGGCGCATATCACCGCCGCGGTACTGGAAGTGGTTCGAGCTTTCATGGAAGTAGTACAGGCCGGCGACGTAGTCGATGGCATCACCCACATTGCCGATGAACTGGAGCTCCTGCGAGGCTTCGTGGTTGTTGATCTTGTCGATCGAGTACGAGGTCACGGTGAATGCCTCGGCCTTCTCGGACGGGGCATTGAACCCGAGGTCTCGGTAGCCGGTCAGCGACTTGATGGTCAGATTCTCGCTGGCCTGCCAGGTCAGCGTCAGACCGTGACCCTTGAAATGCGTCTTGGTGAGCGGCAGATCGATCGGGCGGTAGGTGTGGCCCGCCGGTCGGTTGCCGGACTTGTAACCGGGGTATATGAACGGCGCTGCCGGCAGCGTCGACTGATAATAGACCGGTGTCGAGTCCTGCGAGCCGACGTCGAATGCGTAGTCCACGTCGAAGGTGTCGCAGTTGCACGGACTCCAGTGCAGCGCGACGCGGCCGGCAATCTCGTCGACCTCATTGAAGTCGTGCCTGCTGCCGATGTCCTCCATCAGGCCGGACCGGTAGTTGCGCTTCTTCCAGAAGTCGGGTCCGGGAATGTTCGGTGTGCCGCTGCGATTCTTCACGAAGCCGTCCTGCGTCTTGCGCAGGACCGTCACCTTGCTCGATACGCCCCACGTCTCCGGCAGGTCGATCGTGGTGAGGCTGCGCACCAGATTGCGGCTGCCCATGGAGAGGTTCTGCTTCAGGCCGAATTCGCCGCTCGGTTTGCGGGTGATCAGGTTGATCGCCCCCCCGGTGGTGTTGCGCCCGTACAGGGTACCCTGCGGCCCGCGCAGCACCTCGACGCGCTCCGTGTCGGCGAGATCGAACAGCGCGCCCTGCGGACGGGCGATGTAGTGGCCGTCGACATACATGCCGACCGAACCGTCGGCGGTGATCTGCATCGGGTCGGAGACGCCCTGGCCGCGCATGTACAGGATCAGGATGTTCGCCGATGGGTAGGGTGTCTCCATCAGGCTGGGTACGGAGCTGACGATGTCACCGAAGTTGTAGATGCCCTCCCTCTCCATGGTCATGCTGGAGAGGGTGGTGATTGCGATCGGCACCTTCTGCAGGTTTTCCTCGCGCTTCTGCGCCGTCACCACGATCTCTTCGATCCTGCCCTGCGCCAGCACGGGAGTGACCAGTGCCGCCGCGGTGCCCACCGCAATCGCGCGGCTCAGCAAAGAGGCGGAAAAGAGTGAAATACCCCGTTCGGTTGACATGTGTGCCTCCTGGCAGATTCATTAGAATTGGTTCGGGCAGACGGTCAAGATGGCTGACTGACGGCGAAAGTATATTGACAGTGCGTTGAAAGTCCAGTAATCGCTGCAACAGGAATTGCGCCGACCTGCGCATATCCGGTACCACCTGCACGCTGCAGGTTTCACGAAATGGGGGTATTCGATGTCCGGTCTGGCAGATCGTCTGTGTGCCCTGGAAGATCGCGTTGCGCTGCTCGACCTCGAGGCCGACTACGCCGCGCACTGGGACTTCGCGCGTGCACGCGAATGGGCCGAGCTGTTCAGCACCGACGGCAGTTTCGAGATGCTTGCGGTCGGTCCTCGACCGGCGTTCATCGCCACCGGTCATGCCGAGCTGCAGGCGTTCTGCGAAAACATCCACCGGAACTGGATGGGTATCCACTTCATGCACCCGCCGCGCCTTCGCATCGCAGGCGACACGGCGAGCGCGCTGATCTTCTTCGAGTTCCGTCATGTGTATCGTGGCGACGGCGGGCACACGAGTCAGGGAGTCGTCGGCGGCTACTACGAGGCGGAATACCGGCGCACCGGTCAGGGCTGGCGCATCGTGCGTCGACGTGAGCAGGGGGTCTTCGAGAGCACCGACAGCGGCTTCGATTTCCGACGTGGGCCTGCACGGTGACATGGCGCGCCCGAAGGGATTCGAACCCCTGACCTCTGCCTCCGGAGGGCAGCGCTCTATCCAGCTGAGCTACGGGCGCGGAAAACGCTGGTGGCGAAGGGCCGCGATGATACCCGTGTGTGCCTTGGCGCGTCCATCGTGACGGACGACTTCACACGCCGCTGATGCGGTTCCATGACTCCTCGGCATCTGGCTATAATCGCCAGCGTTTCCTGGCGCCGGCACGGTGCCGGTGTGCTCAACCAGAACTTCGAAGACAGGGGTCCCGCCAGTGTCAGCCAAGCGCCAGTTCCAGCGTGCTCTTCTCGGTTTCACCGCCCTCGCCTGCGTAGGCGTATCGGCAGGCATCGCTCTTGCAGCCGACGAGCAGGACATCATCGATCGCATCAAGCCGGTCGGTGAGGTGTGCATCGAAGGCCAGCCTTGCCCGGTCAAGGCTGCACCCGCAGCAGTGATCGCCTCGGAGCCGGTAGCCGAACCCGCGTCGAGCGCCGAGACGGCAGCGGCAACCGAGACGGCCGTACAGGAGGAAGCGCCCGCCGCCGAGGCACAGGCCACAGCGGCTGCGCCTGCGCCCAGCAGTGGTCGCAGCGGTGCTGATGTCTACAATTCCTCGTGTGCCGCGTGTCATGGCACCGGTCTGGCCGGTGCGCCGAAACCCGGTGATGCGGCAGGCTGGGAGCCGCGCCTCGCCCAGGGCAAGGACACGGTGCTGCAGCACGCCATCAACGGTCTGCGCGCAATGCCGCCCAGAGGGGCCTGCGCCGCGTGTACGGATGAAGAGATCCAGGCGGCAATCGACCATATGACGGCTGGAATTCACTGAGTGCAGCCGGATTTGTGGTGAAAGTAACGGGAATAATTCACTCAAACTGGCAAAACTCCACGCACTCAACTATAAGCAGGCGTCGTTGGGCTATCGATTTCACATGGTATGCCTCGGCGCTGTGCAATCGATGACGGCCGCGAAAATCAACAAAATCGACGCTGTGATCGCATGGGTTCTGCTTCGAACGACGAAAATCCGATTCGTGTACTCCTGATCGATCGCGATCGCGGGGAGTACACGCTGATTGGCCAGCTGCTGAGTGCCATCGCCCATGGTGGCTACGAGCTGACCTGGTGCTGGCAGGCGGAACACGCACTCGAGGCAATCTCTTCCGAGCTCCACGACGTCGTGCTGCTCGACTATCAGGACGACACCGGCACGGGCCCGGCAATCCTTGCCAAGGCGATGCAGCTGGGCGTCGCGGTGCCGATCATCGTGATGACGCGCGAGCTGGATCACAACGTCGACCGCGAAGCGATCCGTTCGGGTGCATCCGACTACCTGCTCAAGGGGCGCATCGACTCCCAGTTGCTCGAGCGCACGCTGCGCTATGCGATCGAACGCAAGGGTGCCGAGGCCCGACTGGCGCGGCTGGCGCACTACGACGCACTGACCAATGTCCCGAACCGTATCCTGTTCCGGGATCGTCTCGGACGGGCGCTCGAGCGCGCACGGCGCACCCAGCAGGCGGTGGCCCTGTTCTTCATCGACCTCGACGGCTTCAAGCAGGTCAACGACTCGCTTGGGCACGAGGCCGGCGATGTGCTGATCCGCACGGTTGCCGAGCGGCTCAGCCAGTGCATGCGCAAGAGCGATTCGGTCGCGCGCATCGGTGGGGATGAGTTCACGCTGATTCTCGAGGATGTCACGACGACCTCGGACATCGTCAACGTGGCGCGCAAGACGATCGATGTGATCTCGCGCCCCGTCACCATCGGTTCGCAGCAGGTGCTCATTGGCGCAAGCATTGGTATCGCCGTCTACCCGGAGGCGGGAGAGACGGTCGATGCGCTGCTCAAGCATGCCGACATGGCGATGTACCAGGCAAAGAGCCTGCGTGGCAGTGCGTATCGCTTCTACACGGAAAAGATGAACGTCGAGGCGATGAATCAGATGTACCTCGAAGCCGACCTGCGCCGCGCGCTGCGTCGTGGCGAGTTCGAGCTCTACTACCAGCCGCGCATTGCACTGGACGGCGAACGCATTGCGGGGGTCGAGGCGCTGCTGCGCTGGAACCATCCGGTGCGCGGGCTGGTGTCACCGGCGGAGTTCATCCCGCTCGCCGAGGAGATCGGCCTGATCGTGCCGCTCGGCTACTGGGTGATCCATCAGGCCTGCGAGGACATGCGCACGCTCGATCAGCGTGGCGTCGATCCGTTCCACATCGCCGTGAACCTGTCCTTCAAGCAGTTCGCCGACGAGAAGTTTGCCCAGACCGTGGCCAATATCGTCAAGGCATCCGGAGTCGACGCCCATCGGCTCGAGTTCGAGTTGACCGAAACCACGATCATGGCAAACAGCGACCATGCCGAGCAGTGCATGCGCACCATCCGTGCACTCGGTCCACGCTTTTCACTCGATGACTTTGGCACCGGCTACTCATCGTTCGCCCACATCCAGCGACTGCCGATCGGTGCACTGAAGATCGATCGCAGCTTCGTGCGCAACCTGCCCGACACCGCCGACGACGCAACGATCGTCAGGGCAATGATCAGTCTTGCCCATAACCTTGGGCTGCAGGTCATTGCGGAAGGGGTCGAGACATCCGAGCAGCTCGGCTTCCTGCGCGAGCACGACTGTGACGAGGTGCAGGGGTATTACTTCTCGCGACCACTCGGTTTCCCCGATCTGCTGCGCCAGATCCAGCCTGAAATGCCCCCGTTCATCCGAGAGGTCCAGGCAGGCCTTGGCCTGGTGTGAGGACTGAGCCGCCGCTGGGGTGCTCGCGCATCCGGTAGCCGAGCGCCTCGGCAAGGTGCGCCGAGGCGATTTCCTCACAACCCTCGAGGTCGGCGATGCTGCGTGCCACGCGCAGCACGCGATGGTAGGCCCGTGCCGACAGTCCCCAGCGGCGAATCGCCCCGGCAAGCAGCGCGTGATCGCCTGCCTGCAGCCGGGCAACGCGCTCGAGCTCGGGCCCGCCGAGCATGCCGTTGGTCTTGCCCTGGCGATGCAGCTGGCGATCACGTGCCGCGATCACCCGGGCACGAATCGCATCGCTCGCCTCACCGCACCCGGCGCTGCTGCCCGCGAACAGTGCATCGCCCGGGCGTGAGACCTCCACGCGCATATCGAAGCGATCGAGCAGCGGTCCACTGAGCCGGTCACGGTAGCGCCTGATCTGTTCAGAGGTGCACCGACAGTCGCGGAAACCCGCACCCAGGAAACCGCAGGGGCAGGGGTTCATGGCCGCGACGAGCTGGAACCGCGCCGGGAAGCTCAGTCGGCGCGCCGCGCGTGCGATCGCCACCTCGCCCGCCTCGAGCGGCTCGCGCAGCAGTTCCAGCAGCCGGCGCGGCCACTCGGGCAGCTCATCGAGAAACAGCACTCCGTGGTGCGCCAGTGTGATCTCACCGGGCCGCGGCGTGCTGCCACCGCCAATCAGCGCCGCCGCGGAGGCCGAGCGGTGCGGAGCGCGAAAGGGGCGTGTGCCGCGCGGCGCGCCCATGTCATCGAAACCGGCAACCGAACGGATCGAAGCGACCTCGAGCCACTCGCTGTCATCGAGTGGCGGCAGGATGCCGGGCAGACGTGTCGCCAGCATCGTCTTGCCGGTGCCGGGTGGGCCGCTCAGCAGCAGGCTCAGGCTGCCCGCTGCCGCCACGGCCAACGCACGCTTTGCGCCTTCCTGGCCGAGCACATCGGCGAGATCCGGCCCCGCGGGCGGTGGTGGATCGGGAACCGGACGCTGCGCCGAAATCGGTGCACTGCCGTTCAGGTGTGCACACACTTCGAGCAGGTTGCGTGCCGGCAGGATACAGGCACCCGGAATGCGCGCTGCCTCTGCCGCGTTGTCTGCCGGCAGCACCAGGGTGTGCCCTGCCTCGTGGCAGGCGCGTGCTGCGGGCAGTGCGCCGCATACGGGCCGGATATCGCCGTTCAGTGCCAGCTCGCCGAGGAACTCGAAGCCGCTCAGGCTCGTGCGCTCGATCTGGCCCGAGGCGCCGAGTATTCCAAGCGCAATCGCCAGGTCGTAGCGGCCGCCGCCGTCCTTGGGCAGATCGGCTGGCGCCAGGTTCACCGTGATGCGGCTGAGCGGGAAGTCGAACAGCGAATTGAGCAGGGCACAGCGCACCCGGTCCTTGCTTTCTCGCACGGCTGTTTCCGGAAGACCGACGATCGCCGTCTGCGGCAGACCGCTCGAGAGGTGGACCTCGACGCGAACGGAGGGTGCAGTGATGCCGATCTGGGCACGAGTGGCAAGGGTGGCGAGCTGCATGATCCGTCCCTGGATGCATGTGAATGGGCAGCCCCGATTCTAGACGATCATGGGTGTCGTCGCGCCCTTATAATGCTGCTCCGCCCAACCCCCACGAATCCTTGCCCGGACAGGAGAAATGCAATGAAACTGATCACGGCGATCATCAAGCCCTTCAAGCTCGACGACGTGCGCTCCGCGCTCTCGGACATTGGTGTCCAGGGCGTGACGGTCAGCGAGGTGAAGGGCTTCGGACGCCAGAAGGGACACACCGAACTGTATCGTGGTGCGGAATACGTCGTTGATTTCCTGCCGAAGGTGAAGCTCGAGATTGCCGTCGACGACACCCGGACCGATACGGTGATCGAGGCGATTCGTGCAGCGGCCAACACGGGCAAGATCGGCGACGGCAAGATCTTCGTCACGACCCTCGAGCAGGTGATTCGCATCCGCACCGGAGAGTCAGGTCCCGGTGCACTCTGAGGCGTGGATCGTGAATCGGACTCAGGAACAAGTACCGTGTTCCGGGCGAACAAAAAGTTTTTGACTCCCCTGCCGTTGGTCTATAAGTAACGCATCGAAACCCAGTGCTGCTGGAACACATGAGAACTTGCGAGTTGATGATCGGAAGGATGGGTCATGTCAGCTGAAGATGAAGACGACGACAAGCTGGAAACGGATGAGGCGGAAGCAGAAGCCGAAGAGGCTGCCGATGCCGATGCCGATGCCGGCTCCTCTCGCGGTGCGCGGGAGGAACCCGTGGAGTTTCACTCCTCGGAGACACGACGCAAGTTGCGCGATCAGCTGGAGGCGGAGATTCAGGCGTTTCTTGCTTCCGGTGGCAGCATCGAGCAGGTCGAGGCCAACACCAGTGCACGGCCGGCGATCATCACCGCGAGCGTGGGTGACGAGGTGTCCTGAGGTACACGGAGCGCACGTTCAGCTGCGCTCGAGTGTTTCGATCAGCGACGGCAGTTCGGCAAGGTCATGCAGTTGTGCGGGCGCTTCTCCGCTGCCGTCCCATGGTGCGCGGGCCGGGTTGAACCACACGGCAGTCATTCCCGCAGAACGCGCGCCGTACACGTCGTGCTCGCTGTGGTCACCGACATGCAGGGCGTGTCGAGGTGTTGCGCCGGCCGCACGCAGTGCCGCTTCGAAATGCGCTGGTGCCGGCTTGCTCGATCCAAGCCCCGCGGCGGTGAATGCAAAGCGAAAGTATCGTCCGATCGCGAGGCGGAACACATCGGCGTTGCCGTTTGTCAGCGCCACGAGCGTGCGATCGCGTGCCAGTGTGCTCAGCACGGCATCGACCGGGCCGAAAGGCTCCACCACATGACGCCAGTGCAGAAAGACAGCGAAGGCTTCGTGAGCGAGCCGCAGCGCCTGTGCTTCGTCGTGACCGCTGTCACGCAGCGCCCGGCGCATTGCCTCGAGGCGCAGTGCGCTGACGTCATGGCGCAGCTCGGGGCGTTCCCGATGCACCTCCAGCCGCAAGCGTGCCAGCGCTTCGCGATCGAAGCGTCGTGGGACTTCAGGGCAGTGCTGGTGCATCCACTGCTCGAGCTGTGACTCGGCACGCTCGAGCACGGGTTGCAGCCGCCAGAGCGTGTCATCGAGGTCGAAGGTGATCAGCGCGAAGCGTCGTTGCCTTTCTCGATCGGTCCCCGTCATGACTGGCGATCCGTGCCTCGCTTGCGCAGTGCGCGCGGGTGTGCGGCATCGTAGACCTTTGCGAGGTGCTGAAAGTCGAGGTGCGTATAGACCTGGGTGGTCGAGAGGTTCGCGTGCCCGAGCATTTCCTGCACGGAACGCAGATCGCCGCTCGACTCGAGCAGATGCGTGGCAAACGAGTGACGCAGCATGTGCGGATGCAGGGGCTGCCCGATCTGGCGCTCCAGGGCATGTTTCTCAAGGCGTTTCTGCACGGCGCGCACGCCGATCCGCGTGCCGCGCCGGGTGATGAACAGCGCCGGTTCATGTGCTGCCCGACTGCATTCGGCCCGCACGCCGATCCAGCGGGCGATCGCCTCGAGTGCGAGACGCCCGACCGGTACGGAGCGCATGCGTGAGCCCTTTCCGGTCACCGTGACCAGTGCCGCTCGGGCGTCCAGGTCGTGGCAGTCGAGCCGGCACAGCTCGGCCAGTCGCAAGCCCGAGCTGTAGAACAGTTCCATGATCGCCTGGTCGCGAATCGCTTCCCAGCCCTGCGGTTCGGCATCGAGCAGGCGTGCGGTCTGATCCACTCCAAGCACCGTGGGCAGTCGCCGTGGTGCGCGTGGTGCAGCAATGCCAAGTGCCGGATTCGAGTCGATCTCACCGTGCTCGATGCACCAGGTGAAAAAACCACGACAGGCCGACAGAAAGCGTTGCAGGCTGCGCCCGCCATGCCCCTGACGGTGCAGCGCAGCCACCGCTTGACGGATCGCGGCCGGGTCCACCCGGGCCGTCCTTGCAATGCCCTGCCTTGCGAGGGTATCGGTCAGCAGCTGCAGGTCGCGCCGATAGGCGTCCAGTGTGTGTGCCGCAACGCGCCGTGTCGCCTCGAGGTCAGCCAGCCAGCGACCGACGTCGTGTGCGAGATCGCCACGCTCCCCGTGCACCGTATGCTTCAGTCGCTGTGGCGCCAGCGCGGCAGCAGTCGAGCCATCACATCGCCAACGAAGCCGGTGAAGAGTGTCCCCATCCCGGGGTGGAAGCGGCGGACATCACTGCTGCCGAGCGCAAGCACGGCCAGCGGTCGCTCACCCCCGATGGCGATCACCAGCGCCGAAGCAATCTCCTCCGCCTGCTTTCCGAACAGCAGCTCGCATGCCGCCTGACGCAGCGGGCCAGCTGTTGGGCGTTCCTGGCGCAGCATGCCGCCAAGGGCTGCCTCGGCATCCGCAGGGTGGACGCACTCGGTGGCATCGGGCCAGCATGGCTTCTCGGCATCGATCAGCAGCAACCGGGCGTGCTCGATATCGAACTCACGACGCAGTTCCAGGATCAGCGTCTGGCCCAGGCGCTGCAGCGACTCGGCCTCGAGCAGTGCAAGGACCAGCCGTCGTGTCTTGTTGAAGAGATGATCGTTCTCATGCGCGGCCTCGAGCAGCTGGGCAAGCCGCTGGCGTGACTCGATATTGCGCTCGCGCAGCAGCTTGACCTGACGCTCGACCAGTGACACCGCTGCGCCCGCGCGATGCGGCAGTTCGATGCTGGCGAGTGCCGCTTCATGGTGCAGGAAGAAATCGGGGTTGCGGGTCAGAAACTCCAGCACCGCCTGTGCATCAGGCCCGTCATGGTCCGTGGTTTCGACTGCGTGCATGCGCAGTGTCGCGGCTACTTCTTCTTTCATGATGTTATCTGCCCCTCGAATACGGTCACCACCGGTCCACTCACCCGCAGTGCCTCGCCACGGCCGCGCCATTCGACACGCAGGAAACCACCCGGCAGGTTCACGCGCACCTGTTCGCCGAGCAGTCCCCGCAACCGTCCCGCCGCGACCGCGGCAGCCGCGCCGTGGTCACAGGCCAGGGCCTCGCCGACGCGGTGCCTGAAGACGCGCAGATGAATCTCGTCACGGCTGGCCACCTGCATGAAGCCGACATTGGCGTGTTCGGGAAAGTCAGCGTGTGACGCCAGTGCGGGTCCCAGCGTGTCCACCGGCGCCCTGTCCACGTCGTCTACCAGCAGAACCGCGTAGGGCACGCCCGTCGAGACGACGTTGAGCTGCAGCTGCCGACCACAAGCTTCAAGAGTATAGCTGGCGGCCTGGTGCTCGGCTCTGAATGGTATTTCTTGCGGTTCAAAGCGGGGGGCGCCCAGCGATGCGGTGGCCAGCTGGTGCTTGCCGATGCCGAGGCTGATCGGACTGGCCAGTGTTTCGACGCGCAGGCGCCGCTTTGCACTCAACCGATGATCATGGATGAAACGCGCGATGCAGCGCGCCCCGTTGCCGCCCTGGCGCGCTTCGCTGCCGTCGTGATTGAAGGTGAGAAAGCGAAAGTCCATCTCGGGATTGCCGGGGGGTTCGACCGTCAGCACCTGCTCGCAGCCGACGCCACGGTGGCGATCGGCAAGGAAGCGGATCAGGTCCGCGTCGAGCTGCACGGACTGCGTGATCAGGTCGAGCACGACGAAATCGCTGCCGAGTCCGTGCATCTTGGTGAAGCGCAGTTGCATCTTCAGCCGTCCGATGGCAGCAGCTGCTCACCGCGCACGAGATCGTCGAAGCTCTCGCGCTCGCGCACCAGAAACGCATTGCTGCCATCGACCATGACTTCGGCGGCTCGCGGGCGGCTGTTGTAGTTCGAACTCATCACGAACCCGTAGGCGCCGGCCCCGCTCACGGCGAGCAGTTCGTCGGCATCCAGGGCAAGGTGGCGCTGCTTGCCGAGGAAATCACCGGACTCGCATACGGGCCCGACCACGTCATAACAGCTCGTCGTGGCCTCCTCGCGCCGACGTACCGGCTCGATTCCCATCCACGCCGCGTAGAGCGAGGGGCGGATCAGGTCGTTCATGCCGGCGTCGACGATCGCGAAATGCCGCTCACCGCTGTCCTTGAGGTATTCGACACGCGTGAGCAGGACACCGGCGCGCGCGACGATGGCTCGCCCGGGCTCGGCGATCAGGCGCAGACGCCGCCCGCCCAGACGCCCGAGCAGTGCCTGGGCATATTCCTGTGGACTCGGCGGCTGTTCGTCGCGATAGACCACGCCGAGACCACCACCGACATCGACATGCTCGAGCGTGATGCCATCGCCCGCCAGTTCGTCGACCATGGCAAGCACCCGGTCCAGCGCATCGACGAAGGGTTCGAGCGAGGTCAGCTGCGAGCCGATATGACAGCCGATGCCGCGGATGTCGATGTTCGGCAGCGTTGCGGCGCGAGCGTAAAGCGTTCGCGCATCATCGATCGCCACGCCGAACTTGTTTTCGCGCAATCCGGTTGAAATATAGGGGTGGCTGCGGGCATCGACGTCCGGATTCACGCGAACCGAGATTGCCGCGCGGCGGTTCATGAGCGCCGCCATTTCCTGCAGACGCTCGAGTTCCGGTGTCGACTCGACGTTGAAGCACAGGATGCCGGCCTCCAGCGCCACGGCGATGTCCTCGCGCGACTTCGCGACACCCGAGAACACCACGCATCGTGGATCGCCACCGGCGAGCAGCACGCGGCGCAGCTCCCCACCCGAGACGATGTCGAAACCCGCACCGCAGCGCGCGAGCACGTTCAGCACGGCAAGGTTCGAGTTCGCCTTGACCGCGTAGCAGACCAGGTGCTCGTGCGCCCCGCCCAGCGCGGAGTCAAACGCTGCAAAGCGCGACTCGATGGCCGCACGCGAGTACACGTAGGTCGGGGTGCCGAAGCGTGCAGCAACGGCTTCCAGGGCGACGTCCTCGGCGAACAGTGCGTCGTCCCGATAGTGAAAGGCATCGCTCATGGCGTTCCCGCCTGGCCGGGCGGCGTGTCCTGTGGAAGGAACAACGGACCCTTCTGGCCGCAGCCCACGAGCATGGCCATGGCCAGGCACAAACAAACAAGGAACAGTCGCACGCTGCGTACCCGGTGTGTGGAGAGCAGCAATTATAGCGGGGTGCATGGTCGCGTGCCGAACCTGTTGTGCAACCGGCGTGCAAGCGCTCACTCTGCCGGCGCGTGCTCCAGTGACTGCTCGATGTGCGTGCGGATGCGCAGACATTCCACTGTCTGGGGCGCCTCATGGTTCTCGCCGATGAATGTCAGCCTGGTGATGCAGATGGGCACTGCCGCCTTGGCGCGCCGCTGGCGCAGCAATGCAAGCAGTCGCTCCGGTGCAGGGGCGTCAGGGTCGTAGCCGGGAAAGGCCTCCCCGTCGCAGTGCAGCGTGAGTGCCGTCGCTCCTGTGCCGCGCTCCCAGGTGAGCTTCATCGCGATGCAGCCGTGAACGGGGTGCGTGGACGGGGCGGGGGTCGTCTCCACGTCGTGACGGCCCCCAGGGCGGCGAACGACACGAAACCATGCCGGTGGAGTGCCCGTGCCGTCATGCGCACCGTGGTGTACCGACTCGAGGAACAGCGCCAATGCGGCCACCACGGCAGCCTCGTGCTCGCTGGGCTGCTGGAGTCGCCACAGCGAGCCATGCTCGTCGCTGACCGTCACCAGCACTCTGTCGGCTGCCCTTTCAATGAACACGCAGCAGCGCCACGGCTGTGCATGCGCGACGATCGCACGCAGTGAGCTGCGCGCCAGCGCGTGGCGGTCGATTGCAATCGGACTCCAGTACGGCTGAGGTTCGGCGAGCAGTCCATGGAGTCCGCCGAGGTCGTCGCTGCCCTGTATGCGGCTCGCGCCATTGCGCAGGCTCAACAGGTGCAGGCGGCTGCCGATCTCGAGAATGTAGCGTGAGCAGTCACCGCGCTCGTGCTGGAAGTGGCGCTCCAGGTCGCTGAACAGCTCGCTCAGGCGTGCCGCGATTGCCCGTGCGCGGCTCGGGCAGAAGCAGCGGACCAGGAGCCGCGCCCGGGCGCCCCGATGCGCGGACTGCAGGTGGTCGTCGAGACAGCGCAGCAACCCCTCGGTGCCCTCATAGCGTGCGCATACCAGCTCGCCCCAGCTGGTGCGCGAAACCGTCTCGAGATTGAGCACCAGGTTCTCGCGCAGTGCGCTGTAGTCCAGCGAATCGGTGCGGCTGCTGATGCGCTGCACGTCGGCATGATGTGCCTGCGCGAGGGGATCCTCGCCGACGTTGACGAACACCAGCCGTGCCGTGATCAGTGCCCGCTGCCCGAAGGCCTCGTCGCTGGCCTCGCCCGCGGGTTCGCTGGCGATGAAGTCCCGCAGCTCGCGCAGCATCGCGCGCACCTCGATCTCACGCAGTGCACCGGTGTTCTCGTGCAGCACCATACGGGTCGTTTCGCCGATCACGCCGTTGACCACGCACCAGCCAAGCAGCTCGCTCAGGCAGCTTCCCTCGTGCAGCGCATGGCCGTGACCGGCACTGCCGCGCCACACGGTCCAGCGTGTGGCGGTTCCCCTGTCTGCCGGGGTGGCGGAAATCTCGACCTCGGCCTCGCTCACATCGATCGCCCGACCGGGGTTGACCAGGTCGATCTTCCCGGACCTGCCCTCGTAGGCGGCGTACAGACGCCGGCCAAGCGCCGTGAGCTCCAGCGTATCAGCAGGGTTCACGCCGTCCTCGCGGTGAGCAAAGTCGGCGAGAAAGCGATAGCTTGCGCGCAGCTCGCGCACCAGCTCGCGGCGCTCGGCGGCCACGTCGAGAATGTTCCACTGACGCCGGGCATCGAGCTGCGCAAGCTTCGCACCATCCCATCCCCAATCCGCGACCAGCCGTGTCATCAGGCGCCGTTGCCAGGACTCCACACCGTTGCGCGGCCTCATCGACAACCGCTTGCCGACCTTGTAGTACAGGCAGCGACGCACGATCTCGAGGCGCTTTGGCTGCTCGCGTGCCAGCAGATAGGTTTCGATGCGTCGATAGATGAGCAGGTAGGGGTCGAGTTCGTCGATATCGGTGACTCCCGCGCACACGGCGCGCTTGCAGTCGGCGCTGAGGCTGTTCACCCGTGGCAGCTCGCTCGCGTAGACCTCGAACAGCAGCAGCTTCAGCAGTGACTTGTACGGGGAGTCGATCGCCTTGTAGAGCTGCCAGATGCCGGCGCTCAGGAACTCACCGGCACCGAGTCCGGCAACTCCACCGAAATCGATCACATCGCCCGCACGCACGTGACGCTGTTCGAGCAGCCGTGCGCACCACGCGTCATGGTCGGGCTCGTGCTCCGGCGGCACCAGCCACCAGGCGGGGATGCGCCCGGCAAGCAGGATGCCGGTGCGGTAGAACTCATCGAGCAGCAGGTGATGCTGGGTCGAACCGCAGTTCTCGCCGGTCAGTGGCTCGCGCTCGCCACTGCGGTACCTCTCGCCATTCATCAGGAACAGGTGTGCCTCGAGCCCAAGCGTGGCAGCCCATTCCTGCAGCAGCGTCGCCTTGCGTGCGAGTGCAGACAGCGCCTGTGCGTCGAGTTCGTGCGGGTAGCAGACCCAGATGTCGAGATCGCTGTGATCGGAGTGCCCGAGCGAGCCCGGGCTGCCCATCAGGTAGAGCGCGTCGATCTGCGGCTGCGCGGGTTTGCGCCGCGGCTGCGCAAAGCTGCGTGCCAGCTGCGCGGCGAGCGCGAGCGTCGAGGCCGGAGGTGACCAGCCACTGATGCCGCACGGTGTGCGCTGTGAGACGTAGCCGGGGAGCGCCGGATGGTTCAGATGCAGCAGTAGCGGCAGGAGATCGACGAACTGGCGGTGCTGCGCTGGCAGCATCGTGCACAGGCGTTCGAGTCGCGCTGCGCTGATCGCATGAAAGCGTGTCCTGAGCAGTCGCAGTTGCCTGCGATCGACTTCGACGTGTTCGGATTCGGGGGTTGTCGGCGCTGGCATGCCGGCAAGTATAGCCAGCGGCTCAGCTGCTCCCTGCCTGCGTGCGTGCGTCCAGGCGTGCCAGCGCCTCGGCGGCTGCCAGTGCAACGCGCCGCGGTGCCGTGCCGCCCACATGATCGCGTGCGTTCACCGAGCCTTCGAGGCTGAGCACCTCGAAGACATCGGATTCGATCATCGTGCTGAACCCGCGCAGCGCCGCGAGCGGCATGTCCGCAAGGTCGGTGCCGCTGGCAACCCCGGCCGCAACTGCCTTGCCGACCACCTCGTGCGCGTCCCGGAACGCCATGCCCCTGCGTACCAGGTAGTCCGCCAGATCCGTCGCCGTGGCGAAGCCGCGCCGTGCCGCCTCGCGCATCGTCGCCGTGTTCACGGTCAGTGCGGGCATCATGTCGGCGAAGGCGTGCAAGGCATCGTGCACCGTGTCGACGCTGTCGAACAGCGGTTCCTTGTCTTCCTGGTTGTCCTTGTTGTAGGCGAGCGGCTGGGACTTCATCAGCATCAGCAGCCCCATCAGATGCCCGGTAACGCGCCCGCTCTTGCCGCGAACCAGCTCGGGAACGTCCGGGTTCTTCTTCTGCGGCATGATCGAGGAACCGGTGCAGAAGCGGTCGGGCAGGTTCACGAATGCGAACTGCGCCGAGGTCCACAGCACCAGCTCCTCGCTGAAGCGTGACAGGTGCGTCATCAGCAGCGCGGCGAATGCGCAGAACTCGATGGCGAAGTCGCGATCGGACACCGCATCGAGGCTGTTGCGCGCCGGTGCGGAGAAGCCGAGCCGGGTCGCGGTGAATTCGCGGTCGATCGGATAGCTGGTGCCGGCAAGCGCCGCGGCGCCGAGCGGCGAGACGTTCAGGCGCGTGCGGCAGTCGAGCAGGCGTCCATGGTCGCGCTCGAGCATCTCGTTCCAGGCCAGCATGTGGTGCCCGAAGGTCACCGGCTGTGCGGTCTGCAGGTGGGTGAAGCCGGGCATGATCGTCGCCGCCTCGCGCGCCGCCAGCGTGACCAGCGCACGCTGCAGCCGCGTCAGCTCCCCGGCGATGGCATCGATTGCATCACGCAGGTAGAGACGGATATCGGTCGCCACCTGGTCGTTTCGCGAACGTCCGGTATGCAGCTTCTTGCCGGCAACACCGATGCGCTCGGTCAGGCGCGCCTCGATGTTCATGTGCACGTCCTCGAGCTCGACGCTCCAGGGAAAGCGGCCTTCCTCGACTTCGCGGCGGATTTCCTCCAGGCCGGCCACGATTGCCGCGTGCTCCTCTGCGCTCAGCAGCCCGGCGCGCGCGAGCATCGCCGCGTGTGCCAGCGAGCCGCGGATGTCATGCAGTGCAAGACGGCGGTCGAATTGCACCGAGGCGGTGAAACGCTGCACGAAGGCGTCGGTGGATTCGCTGAAACGTCCTCCCCACAACGCGGGGGTATGCGGCTTTTCCATGGTGATGTCCGGATCGTGGTCAACGCGGTTGCGCGCGATTATATCGTTGCGAATCGGCGCATACGAACGAGGGTGGGGTTCGGGTTAGCCTCGCGCCACGAAACGGTGGATTGCTGCACGGGAGCGCAGCCCGCCATCTGCCATCCATGGGGGCGTGGGCGATGGAAGCACTGCTGATCGATGATGAGTTGCCCACCCTCGTGCGGCGACGTTTTCTGAGCAGCCATGCTGCCGGCAACACCCGCCTGATCCCGGTCGTGGAGGTGCGTGCGCTGCTCGCGGAACACAAGTACGTCACCGCCTGCCTGCCCGGCGCCGAGGCGCTGCTCGATGACAGCCTGCGCACGATCGAGCACGAATTCCCCGGCGTCTTTCTGCGCGTGCACCGCAACGCGCTGGTCGCGATCCGCCACATCAGCGGGATCGTTCGCCATCCGGACGGAGGCTGCACGGTCGCGCTTGCGGGCGTCGAGCTGCGCCCGCAGATCAGCCGCCGTCAGCTGGCTGCGGTGCGCAGGTGCATCGCAACGCTCTGAGCACCACCGCCGCGAGTGCCGTATCATGACGACCCCCGTCGTGTACAGGCCCGAGGATGAACGAACGAGTCCTTCGCATCGCGACCCGCCGCAGCCAGCTTGCGCTGTGGCAGGCCGAACATGTGCGTGAACGTCTGCTTGCCGCCCATCCGGGGCTGCGCGTCGAACTGCTGCCGCTGTCGACCCAGGGCGATCGTATCCTCGACGTGCCGCTGGCGAAGATCGGCGGCAAGGGACTGTTCGTGAAGGAGCTCGAGAACGCCATGCTCGATGCCCGCGCGGATCTGGCGGTGCACTCGATGAAGGATGTGCCGATGGATTTCCCGCCGGGGCTCGGAATCGGCGCGATCCTGGCGCGCGAGGACCCGCGTGATGCCCTGGTCTCGAACACGGTCGGGAGCTTCGAGGCGCTGCCACCCGGGGCGCGGGTCGGCACCTCGAGCCTGCGCCGCCAGTGCCAGTTGCGCGTGCTGCGCCCGGACCTGCGGGTGCTCGACCTGCGCGGCAACGTGAACACGCGCCTGCGCAAGCTCGACGAGGACGAGTACGACGCGATCGTGCTTGCCAGCGCCGGGCTGCTGCGCCTCGGGATGAAGGAACGCATCCGTGCCCCGCTACCGCTGACACTTTCCCTGCCTGCGGTCGGGCAGGGTGCGATCGGCGTCGAGATCCGTTCCGATGACGCGGCGCTGCGCGAGTTGTTGGCACCGCTCGATGATCCCGATTGCGCCGATTGCGTGCGTGCCGAACGTGCGCTGAACCGTGCGCTGCACGGCGGCTGCCAGGTGCCGATCGCCGGCCACGCGACGATCGAGGCCGATGGCGCGCTGTGGCTGCGTGCCCTGGTTGGCAGCATCGATGGCCAGCGCATCGTGCGTGACGAGATCCGCGGCGTGCGTGGCGATGGCGAAGGCCTTGGTGCCGAGCTTGCGAGGCGTCTGCTCGCCGCCGGTGCCGACGCGATCCTGCACGAACTGTGGTCTTCGGCCTGAGTCGATGACGGCAAGCCTTGCGGGAGTCCGCGCGCTGGTGACCCGTCCGCCGGGGCAGGGCGAAGCACTGGCGCAGGCGATTCGCGACGCCGGTGGCGTTGCTCTCGAGTTCCCGCTGATCGAGGTCGTGCCGCTGGCAGAAGATGAGCGTGCAACGCTGACGGGCGTGCTCGCCGCACTCGATCGCTTCACGATTGCCATTTTCGTCAGCAGCAACGCGGTGCGCGCACTGCTTGCCGAGTTGCGCCGCAGTGAGCGCACGCTTCCCGCGACGCTCCGCTGCCTGGCGGTTGGCGCCGCGACGGCACGCTGTCTGCGCGAGGCGGGGATTGCCTGTGCCGCCGGCGCAACGACGATGGACAGCGAAGAGCTGCTGGCGCTCCCGGAGCTGGGTGCGGTCGCCGGTCAGCAGATCGTGATCTTTCGCGGTATCGGTGGACGCGAGCACCTTGCGCGCGAACTGACGGCGCGCGATGCCCGGGTCACGCGCTGTGCCCTGTACCGCCGCCGTGCCCCGTCGGTGGCGCCCGGGCAACTGCCCGCGCTGCTGGAGCGCGAGCGCATCAACGCCGTGTTGCTGAGCAGCGGGGAGGGGCTCGCGAACCTGCTTGCCTTGCTCGGAAAGGACGCGGCTGGCACGATAATGCCTCGAATCGTCATCGTGACGCCGGGTGAGCGCGTGGCATCACTGGCACGCGCGGCCGGCCTGCAATTAGTGTGCGCGGCGGCGAACGCCACCGATGCGGCAATGCTCGCGCTCCTGCGTGCCGTGGCCGTGTCCATTTGCGAAAGGACGCCGACAGCATGAGCAAGGATCAGGAATCCAGTCCTGCTGCTGAAGCATCGACATCACCGATACCACCGGCAGCACCGTCAGGCGCCCCGCGGCGTCGTGGCCTGTGGTTCCTCGCCTTCCTCGTATTCCTTGCCCTGCTGCTTGGTGCAGCGGCGCTCGCCCTCGGCGCATGGCAGTGGGACACGCAGCGTCGGCAGGTGATGCCGCCCGCGAATACTGCCGAACGGCTCGAGGCACTCGAAGCACTGGCGCAACGCGCCCCCGATCAGCGCCTTGGTGATGCGCTGCGCGACATGGAGCAGACCAGGGCGCGACTCGGCGGCATCGATGCGCGCATCGACATGCTGGAGACCCGGGACGAAGCGCTTGCACGCCGCGTCACCGGGCTGGGGTCGGCCGATCGGCAGGACTGGGCGCTGGCGCAGGCCGAGTATCTGGAGCGGCTCGCGAACCAGAGCTTGCTGATGGGGCGCGAGGCGCAGGCAGCGCTCGATCTGCTCCGCTCCGCCGATGAGGTGCTGCGCAGCATCGACGATCCTGCACTGTACGCAGCACGCGCCGCGCTGGGGCGCGATATCGCCAGCCTGCGCGAGATTGCAGGGTTCGATGTCGAGGGCATCTACGTGCGCCTCGCCGCGCTTGCCGGGCGGATACCGACGCTCACGCTGCTGCAGCGCACGCTGCCGCCGGCGTTCGGTGCCGGTACCGAAGCACCGCCTGCAGCGGTGGACCAGCGCTGGTGGTCGCGTATCACGGCGTTGCTCGAGCGCCTGGTCGTCGTGCGCCATCGCAACGAATCGGCGCGCCCGCTGCTGCCGCTCGCCGAGGAAAGCCAGCTGCGCATGATGCTGCGCCTGGGCATCGAGCAGGCGAAGCTAGCGCTGCTGGCCACCGAGCCGCGAATCTATCGTGATGCGCTGGGCGAGGTGCGTGCGCTTGCGGCAGACACGCTGGCCAGTGGCGATGGAGCAACGCGTGCCTTCATCGCCGAACTCGATGCCCTGGCGGCGATCGATATCGCACCCGCGCTGCCGGATATCTCGGGTTCGCTGCACGCCTTGCGTGCACACGTGCTGCCGGCCACGGCGGAGCATGAAGCAAGCGTGCCGGAGGCAGCGCTGCCTGCTGCCCCCGAGGAGCCTCCCGCCGCAGCCGCACCGCCTGCAGCCGGGGAGCCCTGAGCATGCGCCGCCTGTTCGTCGTACTGCTGCTGGTTCTCGTCACGGCCGCGAGCCTTGCCTATCTGGTGCGGCTCGATGCCGGCTATGTGCTCGTCGAGCTCCACGGCCTCACGCTGGAGACCACCGTCTGGGTCGCTGCGCTGGCGGCACTGCTGGGGTTGCTGGTGTTCTACTACCTGGCGCGCGTGCTGGTGATCGTGGCGGACGGGTTCGCGCGCCTGCTGAGCGGTCGCGTGCGTCGCCGCGATGGATTCCTCGAGCGCTGGCGGGCACGGCGGCGCCTGCCCACCAAGCGCGGCGTGCTCGCATTCTTCGAGGGGCGCTGGCGTGATGCGGTCAGACAGCTTGCGCGCGGCGCGCGCCGCGCCGACGCACCGTTGCTGAATCATCTGCTGGCGGCCCGCGCGAGCCATGAGCTTGGTGATGAGGAGCTTGCGGAAGGTTTTCTGCAGCTTGCCGCCGAGGCTCCCGAGGCTGCGCGTGCCGTCGCCCTGGTGCGCGCGGCAGCGGCGCTGGAGCGCGGTGAACATGCTGCAGCGCTGGCCATGCTCGATGGTGCCGGACTCGATCCGCGCACACAGCCCGCAGGAGTGGTGCTGTTGCTCGAGGCACTCGAACGCACGGGTGACTGGGAGCGTATCCGTGCGCTGCTGCCGGCTGCCCGCCGCTACCGCGTGCAGCGCGAGACGCGGCTCGATTCGATCGAGGAACGCATGTTCCGCAATACGGTGGAGCAGGCCGACATCACGCACGAGGCGGTGCGCAATGCCTGGAACGCGCTCGCCGCGTCGCTGCGCCACCAGCCGGCACTGATTGCCGTTCATGCCGCGGCGCTGGTGCGTGTCGATCGCAGTGACGATGCAGCGCGCGAGCTGGCGCACGCGCTGGGGCAGGGTTGGGACGAGCGTCTGGTGCGCGCCTACGGCTTGCTGCCGGCCCGCGACGCACGGCGCCAGCTCGCCTTTGCCGAATCACTGCTGCGCGAGCATGCCCGGCAGCCAGAGCTGCTGCTGGCGCTGGGGCGCATTGCGCTGCGCAACCATCTCTGGGGCAAGGCGCGTGATTATTTCGAAGCCAGCCTGCGTCTTGCCCCGCGCCCCGAGACCTGCGCCGAGCTGGCACGGCTGTGCGACAACCTCGGTGAACACGAACACAGCCGTGCGCTGCTCGTGCGTGCGGTACAGGGTGCGGTGGGCGAGCTCCCGGCCCTGCCCATGCCGGAGCGCTCCTGAACGATAACCGCCATCCCCGTGCCCCTGCCCCTGCCCGTCATTCCCGCGATCCCCTCCGCCATTCCCGCGATCCCCTCCGCCATTCCCGCGATCCCCTCCGCCATTCCCGCGATCCCCTCCGCCATTCCCGTGATCCCCTCCGTCATTCCCACGATCCCCTCCGTCATTCCCGTGATCCCCTCCGTCATTCCCACGATCCCCTCCGTCATTCCCGCGAAAGCGGGAACCCAGAGCATTTACTTTCAATGACTTGAAACCACTGGCCCCACTTCCCGCTCGGGGACAGGCTTCGCGGGAATGACGAAGAGGCTCCCCGGCAGCAAGATCGGTTACGCGTCTATCCCTTGAACACTGAACGCATTGACCGCGGTGATGACCGTATCCACCTCGGACGCCGTCATGGTGGGGCCGATGGGTAATGACACCACTTCGCGGTGAATGGCTTCAGTCAATGGCAAGGCTGTCGGCCAGTAACCGCGATAGGCGATTTCAGGTAGTGCTGACGGGAGTTTCCAACAAGCTGCTAATGCAGCAGGCCGCCCTGGCGCGGGCCGGGCGGGGCCGGTGGCGCATCGTCGCCTTCGCTCGGAAGCCCTTCCATCTCTTCTTCCTCGATCGCGAGCTGATCGAGCACCAGATTGCCGACGTGGTCGAGCAGCGCCTGCAGCACGCGACCCTGCTCCTCGGGCGACTGCACATCGAGCGCCCACATCACGGCAATCAATGCTTCGACCGCCATCATCACGCTGGCGGCACCGGGGCCCAGATCCGGTGAACCGACCTGGTGGGCTTCCCGTTCCAGCTCATCGACCAGTTGTGCCGCCAGGCGCTGCAGGCTGCAGGTCTGGCACACGTCCTGGTCACCGCTGTGTGAGCGGTCGAGGCGACGCAGCAGCCGGCGCAACTGCACCATCGATTGACGCTTTCCGGTGTCGCTCATGCTTCGTGTCTCCTGTGGTGCGATGCCTGCCGGCTCGCAAGGTCGCGGATTATACGGCTATATGCCGCCGGGTGCCGGCCCGCTGTGTCCGTCTTCCAGGCGTTGTGCCAGACCGGAGCGCAAGCGCGTGCGCTCCAGCCAGCACGCATCGAGCCTGCCGCCGGGCAGCAACAGCTCCACGCCCGTGCGTGCGCGAGTGATTGCCGTGTACAGCAGCTCGCGCCCGGCCAGGCCGCTTGCCGCCGTTGCGGGGGGCAGCACCAGCGCGATGCGATCGAACTCGGAGCCCTGGCTCTTGTGGACCGTCAGCGCATAGGCGGTTTCGTGCTCGGGTAGTCGTGCAGCCGGCAGCCGGCGCACCCCGCCCGCGTGTGCGAACACCACCTGCGGGTGGCCGTCCTCGTCATCGACCACGATTCCGAGGTCGCCGTTGTACAGCCGCAACCCGTGGTCGTTACGGGTGATGATCAGCGGGCGGCCCGGATAATGGGTGCGGCTGCGATCGGCCAGGCCGATTTCGGCCAGAGCCTGCGCGAGCAGTCGGTTCAGCTCGCCCACCCCGGTCGCCCCATCGCGCAGCGCGCACAGCACGCGGAATCGCTCCTGCAGCGCCGGCAGTGCGGCTGCCGCAGCCGGATTGCCGGCGGCGGCAATCGCAGCACCCGCCAGTTCGCGGTAGGCATCGCGCAAGACGTTCAGCTCCGCATTGCCGAGGCGCCCCATATACCCCGTTGCACGCACGGCACCGGCTGCGGCAAGTGTCGCCGTGGCCTCCGCATGGTCGCCGGCGTTCACCGCTGCCGCCAGGCGCCCGATGCCGCTTGCCGCATCGAAGCGGTAGCTGTGCCGTAGCACGGCGATGGCATCGGTGATCGAGCCGGCGTTGGCTTTCGCCTCGATCTCCACTGCGCACAGTGCCTGCAGCTCGGCTCTGCGTGCCACACCGGGCGCTCCGGCGTGTGCGCACAGGGCACCGAACACATTGCCGGGCTCGACGGCGGCAAGCTGGTCACGATCCCCGAGCAGCAGCAGGCGTGCTCCCGCGGGCAAGGCATCGAGCAAGGCATCGAGCAGGCGCAGGTCGACCATCGAGCATTCGTCGACGACCACCATGTCGGCAGCGAGCGGGTTCGCGCCGTGGTGCGTGAAGCCGCGTGTCGCTCTGGCGCCCAGCAGCCGGTGCAGGGTCAGGGCCTGCGTCGGGAGTGCGGCGCGCAGCGCCGGATCCAGCAGGCCCTGCTCGTCGAGCCGCGCGAACTCGCGTGCGAGCGCTTCGCCGACGCGCGCCGCCGCCTTGCCGGTCGGGGCCGCGAGGCGCATCGTGATGCGCTCGCCACGCGCGCTGGCGTCGCGTGCGAGCAGCGTGAGCAGGCGCGCGACGGTGGTCGTCTTGCCGGTTCCGGGGCCGCCGCTGATCACGCCGAGACCGCGCGTCAGTGCGATTGCGCAGGCGAGCTTCTGCCCGTGCGTTCCGCTGTCGCTGCCCGGATACAGTTCGTCGAGCCAGTGCGCGGCATCGCGGTGCAGCTCGATCCGCTGCCGCGCCAGCGCGTGCAGCCGTACGGCGACACGCTTCTCGGCAAGCCAGTAGCGCTGCAGGTACACGCGCGAGCCATCGAGCACCAGCGGCCGCGCCTCCATGGTGGCCGCGGAGCTCTGGCAGACGGCGGGCTCGGCCCGCAGCGCATCGATCAGGCGCGCGGCGTCCGGGCAGTCTGCAGGCAGCCCGGCTTCACCAAGGTCGAGGCACAGGTGGCCCGCCCCGAGCTCGGCGCAGGCGAGCGCCGCCACCAGCGCGACTGCCTCGGGCTCGTGCTGCGCGCGGCGCGCAAGCGCAAGCCCGAAGTGTCGATCCACCGGGCGCAACGCGTCGATTGCTGCAAGCAGCGTGTGCGGATCAGCTGCCATCGCTTCCGTCCCCGCCGCACAGTGAATCGAGTGCGGCAATCAGCTCCTGCGAGGGGCGCGCGTGCCAGACGCCGTGGCGTGCTCCGGAGCCCGCCCGCATTCCGCGCAGATACAGGTAGTAGACGCCGCCGACGTGGCGCTCGTAATCGAAAGCCTCTCCAAGGCGCTGGCGCAGCAGGCGCGTGAGCGCGAGGGTGTAGAGCGTGTACTGCAGATCGTAGCGGTGCTCGGCGATCGAGGCCGCCAGGCACCCGGGTGCGTAGTCGGCAAGCGTGTCGCCGAGATGGTTCGACTTGTAGTCGGCCAGGTAGTAGCGCCCGCGGTATTCGAACACCAGATCGATGAAACCGCTCAGCATTCCGCGCACGCGTGCGAATGCCAGAGCTGGAGCCTTGCGCGCCAGCGGGTCGTGGGCAGCGAGCAGCGCATCGAGCCTGACGGTGTCCAGCGCTGCAAGCGGAAACTCGAAGGCGAGTTCGGCACGGCGCCCGGATGTGCCCAGAGTGCGCAGTCGCAGTGCATCGTCATCGAGCGCGCAGTCGAGCGTATCGTCGAGCAGTTGCTGCAGCACCGGCAGCCAGTCGGCGCCGTAACCGGCGTGCTGCAGCGCCCGTCCGAGCCGTTCCGTGTGCGTCGGCGCAGCCGCCGAGGCCGAGAAGTCGAGATCCTCGAACAGCGCGTGAAGAAAGCTTCCATGGCGTGCACCGCGCGGGAAGGTGAATATATTGCACTCGTGTGCGGGCGGCGCAGTGCCTGCCTCGGTGCGCAGCTCCGGCTGGCGGAACACCTGCGTGGAGCGGGTGTCGAGGTGGCGCACCAGTGCCGAATAACTGCTTGCCTGCCAGTCGCGCTCGATCATGCGCGTGAAGCGGCGCGCCTCGAGTGCTGCCGCCGGTGGCTGCTCGCGTTCGATGTGCTGTGCCGGTACTGCTGCGGCATCCAGCACGAGGACCCCTGGCAGCGTCGCGAGCCGTGCAATTGCAGCCTCGGCGCCAAGTGCCTGCGCATCGAGCAGATGCCCGGGGGCGCTCGATGCAAACTGGCTCTTCTTCACGTTGCCGCGGCGGATGTCGCCGATGCCGAGCACGCAGCAATGGACGGCACGCGTGATGCCGACGTAGAACAGGCGCAGATCCTCGGCAAGCCGTTCGCGCTCCGCCGCCGCAAGCGAGTCCTGCGTGGCTGCCAGGTCGTAGCAGATCTCGTGCGTGCCATCGCGGTGGAACAGCGCCTCCCCGGCTGGCCTGGACACCGGAGTGAAGGGCAGGTAGACCACCGGGTATTCGAGGCCCTTGCAGGCGTGGAGCGTCACGATCTGCACGCGCTCGGCGTCGCTCTCCAGACGCAGCAGTTCGGCTTCGTGGCCCTCGCGTCCGGGGTCGTTGCCGAGTGCAATGAGTGCGGCAAGGCGCGCGAGCAGGGCCTCATCGCCATCGAGCAGCTCGCGTTCGGCCTGCAGCAGCTCGATCAGGTGCAGGCAGTTGGTCAGCGCGCGTTCGCCGCCTGCGCGTGCCAGCAGCCGGTGTGGTACATCGCAGGCAAACAGCAGCCGGCGCAGCGTCGCCTGCACCCCGGCAGTGCGCAGCTCTTCTGCGAGAGCGATGAAGCGGCCCTGCTCGTGCAGCAGCCGTGCCTCGTCATCGCACAGCAGCGCCAGTTCGGCGGCGTTCAGCCCGAGCAGCGAACAGCCGAGCGCTGCGCGCAGCCGGCGCTCCGAGCCGGGCTCGAGTACCGCCGCCAGCAACTGGTACAGATCGTGCGCTTCCTCGCTGGCGTAGACGCTCTCGCGGCTGCGGTACACGCAGGCGATGCCGCGTCTTTCGCAGGCTTCGGCAAAGTATCGTGCCTCGTGACGATCGCGCACCAGGCAGGCGATATCGCCGGCGCGAAGGCGCTCCCCGCCAAGCTCGAGGCGCCCGAGCGCGGCCTTGTGCAGAAGCCCCGCCAGATGGTCTGCAGCCGCCTCGGCAATGCGTTCGCGGTACTCCTGCGTGGCGGGCGGTGGCGCCGGCTTCGGGCCGGGTTCCGGTTCCGGCGCTGCCAGGTGCAGCACCGTGAGCGCCGTGAAGGGTTTGCCGTCGAGCAGCAGCGGTTTCTTCTCCGCCCGGCCGGCTGCCTGCACCGGCTCGAAAGCCAGGGCTTCGCCACCAAGAAAGGCGTCGCCGTCGCCACGCAGCGTGAACAGTGCGTTCACCGCATCGAGCAGCGCCTTCACCGTACGGTAGTTCGTCGGCAGCGAGCGCCGCTCGCTTACCGTTGCCCGTGCGCGCAGGTAGGCGTGCACGTCGGCGCCGCGAAACGCATAGATTGCCTGCTTCGGATCACCGACCAGGAACAGCGCGCTGTCGGGCGTGGCGTAGATTGCCGAGAACACCTCCCACTGGCGCAGGTCGGTGTCCTGGAACTCGTCGATCAGCGCCACCGGATATTGTTCGCGGATCGTTGCCGCAAGCCGTGCTCCGCCGCTGCCGCGCAGTCCTTCGTCGAGCAGGCGCAGCAGATCGTCGTAGCCCAGTTGGCCGCTGCCTTCCTTGATGGCGGCAAGACGAAGCGGCAGTTTGCCGAGCGCATCGGCAAGCAGCTGCCGGGACAGCGCCTTGCCACGCTCGTCGAGGGCCTGCGCAATATCGAACACGGCGAGCGGTGGCAGCGAATCGGTCTTTCTTCCGGAAAGCTCGCTGTCGAGGAAATCACGCGACAGCGCGTGCACCGTTTCCTGGTCCAGACTTCCCGTTCCTGCAAGCACCGCGTCCATGCGCAGCCGTGCCCGTTGCAGCCCCTCCCGGCCTTTCTTGTTGAGCCGGGTCTGCGCCATTGCCGCCTCGAAGCCGGGGCCCTCGCTGCGCCAGGCCGCGACAAGTCGTGCTGCGTCTGCGTCGATTGCCGCGAGGATCTGCTGCCATGTGTCGGCTGGTGCATTCAACAGCTGCAGGCGCTGTCGCCCCAGCAGCCGGCGTACGCCGGACACGAATTCCGCGTGTCCGGTCCACGAGAGCAACTGCGCTGCCGGCAACGCCGGCAGCGGGTAGACCTGCTCGCGCCAGAAATCGTGGACCGTGCGCCTGACGAGCAGCGCATCGTCTTCGGCAATCTCGGCGGCGAAGGAGATGCCGCTTTCAAAGGCGTTGCGCTTCAGCACCCGGCTGGCAAAGCCGTGGATGGTGAAGATGCTCGCCAGGTCGAGCTCCAGCTCGGCGGCGTGCAGGCGGTCATGGTCACGCGGGTGGTCTTTGCTGTCCGCCAGGAGTGTGGCGATCAGCGCATCGTCCTCCGGTGCAGTGCCGCTGGCAAAGGCCAGCCTTGCCGCATGCAGCCGGGTGCGGATGCGCGTGCGCAACTCCTCGGTTGCCGCACGCGTGAAGGTCACGATCAGTATCTCACGCAGCGCCCGCGCCGGTGCGGGTGGCGTGCCCGGCGGGCTTGCCCCGAGCAGCAGACGCAGTACCAGGCCGGTGATCGTCCACGTCTTGCCGGTTCCTGCGCTGGCCTCGATCAGGCACCGGCCAAGCAACGGCAGGCGGGTTGCGTCCGTGCTCATTCCGCGCCCCCGTCCAGGGCCTCGAGAAGCGGCGTGAACACGCGGGCCGCGAGCCGGGCAAACTCCTCGCCGAGGACTTCGCCCGGTTCCGCAAACACGCGCAGCACACTGCGTTCGCTGCCTTCGCCGCGCTGGTTGTGGTTGTCGTCGAACCGGCTTCTTGCCGTCTTCAGTGCCCGTGCCGGCTCACCGTGCTCTCGCAAGGCCTTCGCGTAGGCAAACGAGGTCTTCGGAAAAAGGGGCAACGGGCGGCGCATTCCCTCGCGGTAGATCTGCAGCAGATCGGCAAGATGCTCGAGCGCCTGCGCCGAATCCAGCACCGGCAGCGTATGCCGCGCATCGAGGCAGTGCAGCTCGGCGCTGCCGCTTGCCAGATTGCCGGCGCAGCAGCACAGATGGCTGATCCAGAACGGCAGCAGCGAGCCGCCATGCGCCTTCGAGACACTGATCCGGAGCAGCCGCCCGCCGCGCAAGCCCCCCAGGGTGCCGTGCAGGCGCAGCCCGTCGAACTCGAGCGCGAAGTCTTCGCTGCGCGCATCCAGCACTGCCCAGGTGCTCGCGGTTTCCAGCAGGGGCTCGCAGTCGTCGAGCGTTTCTTCCAGTGCCCGTCGGCCAGCGTAGCCGTGCGGCAGCTGACCGGTGGCGGTGAAACGCGCCGCACCTGCCTCGGCACTGCTGCCGGCAAGCTTCGTGCCTATCAGGGCTTCACGCAGTTGCCACCGCTCGAGCGTATCGAGTGCGAGGGGCTCCTCGTCTGCGTCGGCTTCATCACTGTGGGCGAAACGCACGCCGAGACGCTGTTCGAGAAAACCCCGGCAGGGGCTGCGCATGAAGGCGAGCAGCGCATCCAGCGCCAGCTCTGTGAGTGCAGGCGCCGGCAGCGGTTGCGTGCAGAAGTCCTCCGGTGCAGCGGGCTCCCCCGCGGCAGGCAGCCACTCGCTGCGAAAACTCCAGAGCGTTCCATCCTTCTCGAAGTAGGCACGATCGAAGGGCTTCAGCCGGTGTTCGCGAGTCAGCACGGTGCTTGCTGCTCGGCCGTCCTCGGCAGCCAGCCACCAGGCGTCGAGGTAGTTGCGCAGCTCGCTCAGCGGCAGAGCCGGTTCGCGCTCGGCATTGCCGCGCTCGTCACGCGCCACACGGCTTATATAAAGACAGTCGCGCGCCGACAGCAGCGCTTCCAGGAAAAGGTAGCGATCGTCCTCGCGCCGCGAGGGGTCACCGGCGCGCGGTGCGCGTGCGATCAGGTCGAAGGCCGGCGGCGGTGCACCGCGCGGAAAATCCTCGGCGTCCATGCCGAGCAGGCACACCACCCGGAACGGAATGCTGCGCAGCGGAGTGAGCTGGCAGAAGTTCACGCCGCCGCGCAGGAAATGGTGGGTGCTGTCCTGCGCTGCAAACCGCGCGGCAAGCAGCTCGTGGAGCACGCTGCGCGTGAGCGGACCGTCGTGGCCGGCGTCTTCCAGTGCGGTGGCGGTTTCGGCTATCGCGTGGTGCAGCGCGGCAAGGTCTTCCTGGTTCTCGGGGCTGTCGTGGAAGAAGTCGGTCAGCAGCGCGTGCAGCAGCTCCAGCCAGGCGTCCATCGGGCGTGCCGCGACGAGCTCGAGCGCGTAGTACCCGAGGCGTTCGAGGAAGTCGGCAAGCCGCCCGAGGTATTCCATGCCGTCGTGGCCGCCCGGATCGAGTGCTGCGACGCCGTCGTAGAGCGTGCCCTCCTCGAAGGCGATGCCGAGCAGCAGGCGCTCGAGCCCGAAATGCCACGAGTTGCGCTCGGGCCCCGGTGTGCCGTCAGGCAGTGGGCCGGCGTCGAACCCCCAGCGGATCGCCGCCGTGTCGATGCGTTCGCGCAGGAGCCCGAGCGCCTCGGCGCCGATCCCGAAGCGCGCCCCGATCGCCGGGGTGCCGAGCAGTGCAAGCACGGCCGATCTCTCGAAGCGGCTCTCCGGCAGCCGCAGCAGATGCAGGAAGCCCTGCAACAGCGGGTTCATGGTGCTGCCATCGCGATCCGCGATCGTGAACGGCAACTGGCGCGGGTCATTGCGCGGCAGCCTGAACACCGCTTCGATCGCCCCGGCGTAGGCTCCGATATCGGGTGCCATCACCGTGATATCGCGCGGGCGCAGCCCCTCGATGCTGGCCAGCAGGTGCAGGAGCTGGTCCTGCAGCGCCTCGATCTCGCGCAGCCTGCTGTGCGCCTCGGCAAACACCAGACTGCCGTCGTCCTGCTCCAGGGTGCGTGGCTGCGCGGGCAGCTCGTGGCACAGCACATCGTGCTGCACTGCGCCAAGCACACCGCGTGCGGGTGCCTCGCAGAAAAGGTCGAACACGCGGGCCGCATCGCGTGCGAGCAGCCGTTCCAGCCCCGAGCGGCCAATGCCGCCCCAGGCGTCGAGCAGCGGGTTGCCGCCCCTGCTGAGAGCAGCACGCTCCGGCTCCTGCACGCGCCAGCGCGCAAGCGTGCGCTCACTTTCGGTGTCATACCAGTAGGCGCGGCAGGGGTTGAACTGGAACAGATGCACATCGGTGCGGTTGGCAAGCGCGCCCAGTGCCTCGATGAACAGCGGCGCCAGCGCGCCGAGGCCGAAACCGATGACGCGCTCGGGGAGTTCGACCGCCAGCGGCCGGGCGTCGCCAAGGTGTTCGATCAGTTGCTGCAACCGCCTTGCGCCGTGCGCATCGTCCGGGCGCTCGACCTGCAGCCGCCCGACCAGTGCACGCCACAGCGTGGCCTGCCAGGCGTTGCCGGCAAGCGCAGGCTCGTGCACCGCCGTGTCCGCCTCCCAGGCCAGCATCCACTCAGGCCGGTACAGCAGGTAGCGATCGTAGAGCTCCGCAAGGCGCAGGCCGAGCGCATGGAGCCGCCGCTGCGGATCGCTGCCATCCAGGTAGCCGGCAACCGTCTCGAAGCCGGGCTGGCCCTGAAGCAGCGGCAGCTCACGCATGATGCGCAGCGCCAGCTGCTCCTTGCTCCAGGCGGGCGAGCCGCAGCGCTGTGGCGCCTCGCCGAGCAGCGACCGTGCAAGACCATCAAGGAACACTGCGGGCGATTCCATGCGCAGGTTTGCCGCAATACCGCTGTGCATGGCAACCCCGGCGCGCAGCCACTTCGCCATGCCCACGTTCGGTACCACCAGGCGCTCGGGCACCAGCGGCGGCGGCGGTGCTGCGCCAAGCAGCGTGCAGGCTGCCTGGCGCAGCGTCTCCATATCGTTGCCGTGGTACTGGTAGAGCAAGCCGCCCTCATCCCCCGCGTGGTTCGGCCTTGGTAGCTGCCTTTGCTCGCATATCAACCGCAGTCGTGCGCACCACCCGTCACAGCGGATAGTCGGCCCAGCGAGCGTGGGCTTCGTCGTCGTGGAAGGTTTCCTTGTGGCGATCGATGCACTCGTGCACCTCGGCCACCGGACGGTACTCGCGATGGGCAACCCGAACCTTCCAGCCGGCTGCGATCTTCCGTGCCGACCCGACATCGCGAGTTTCGACCAGCACAAAACCGGTACGCCCGTCGTCAGCGCTCACCCAGCATGCGAAGTTCTCGGCCTGGGCGCCGGCGACCGCCAGGCAACCGTACAGGCCGGCGATCAGGGCGCCGGCCAGTCGCAAGTTGATTCGGTCCATATTGCTCACCTCCTCGAAACCCTATTGCCAGCACTCGTTTCCAAGACTTCCTGCCCCCGTTCGCTGGCCTGTGGATGCGACCGCGAAACTCGTGCACTTCGTATCAAGAGCCTGCGACTTTCCTGCCACCGGAGTTGCGGTCAGGGTGTAGCAGCGTGCGATGGCACCGCAGGCGCCCGCTGCAGCGCTGATCGAGTAGTAGCCATCCTCGGAAACGGCCGGATTGGCGGCAAACCCGAGGTTGCGCATATCCGTCGTATAGCCGAGGTGGTCGAGCATGTATTGCTCCTGGCGGTTGGCGGCATCCATCAGGGAGTTCTTGGCGTCGCTTCGCCTCGACTTGCGGATCTGCTCCTGATAGCTGGGGTAGGCGATCGTCGCCAGTATGCCGACGATCAGGACCACGATGACGACCTCGATCAGCGTGAAGCCGCGCTGGGTCGCGGATTGGCGAGCCAGCGTGCCTCCTGCGTCGGACTTCATCACGGGGTCTCCTCGTTGTACCAGTACGTACCGTAGGGGGGACGTAGCATGAGTCCGGTTTCCAGTGGATTGCCTATTCCCTTGATGCCTCCACCCGAGGGGAACAGCAGCCGGATCTTCTTGTCGCTGCCGAAGTGCACCGATGGTGTATCGGGAATGAGCGAGCCGAGTTGCACCATGCGATCGCCCGTCAGCAGCTGGCCATCATTGTTGAAGTCGACTGCCGCAGTGGCATCGAGCAGGCGCACGGCGTAGAGCCGTCCGGTGCCCGCCTCTGGGGTGCACAGATTCTCGCTGCTCAGCGTTGGTGAAAAGGTGGTGAAGAAGACCTTGCCGGCAAGCGTCAGCGGTTGGGCAAGCGCCTTTTCGCCGTCTGCCGCCTCGAGATTGAGATACCACCCCGCGCTTGCACCCAGCGCTGCCTGCGCGGCAGCCTGCTCCTCCTCGGTCCCGACCTGGAGCAGGTTTGCGGTTGCGTTGTACAACGAGGCATCGGACAAGGGCAGCTTGCAGCGGAAATCAACGCTACCCCCGCTGCAATCGCTTGCCGATGGTTTCGAGGTGGAATAGACCCCTGTCGCCTTGTCGCGCAGCATGTAGAAGCGGTCGTTGTTGTCGGTCGCGTTCGGGTTCTCCCGATCACCGCTGCCAATGAGGATGGCATCGAATGCGCCAGTGGCGCGCGACATCGTGCGCACGATATCCACCGGATAAAAGAAGCGGCGATCTCCGGCATGCCCGTCCGTTGCCGAGGTGTTGAGTGCCGCCAGGCGGTTGATCTGCCACTTGTCCTGCGACGCGCTCGGCAGTGCATTTCCCGGCAGATCGACGCGCCAGACGTTGCCACCGGTGTCGGTTGCGTAGATGCGGTCCGTAAGACCGTCGCCGTTGCTGTCGAGCACGTTCAGTTGTGCCGGGATCGAGTGTTCGAGACCGGTTTCACGCAGGTTCTTCGCACTGTTTGCCGCTGGCGATACGCTCCACACCAGCGCACCGGTCATGGCATCGATGATATAGATTGCCCGGCCCTCGGAATCGGCGGTTGCAACGTTCGTCTTGCTGTCCTTGTTGGTGTCGTAGCCGCCGCCGAAGAGCAGTACCGGTTTCGGCTTCCCGTCGACGGCGACGTATCCGGGGATATGCGTCAGTACCGGGGTCGACCATGATTGTCCGAGCTCGGAAAAGCCGCTGCTGTTCGCATCGATTTGCCACAGCAGCGCGGGAGCATCCGGATTCGACACATCCAGGCCGTAATAGGCGTTACCGCCACGGCGCAGGCCGAAATAGAGGTACATCCTGTCACCAGCGCTCTGGTCGATGGTGCCATCGTTGTTGATGTCCTTGCTGTATACGACGGTGGTTCCGTCAACTCCCCACACCGGGTCTGCGCCTTCGATATCGGTGAAGCGCCTGGCAGGCACCGCTGCCAGTTCCTTCGGGAAGAAGGACCAGGTCTCGCTGCCATCCGCATTGTCGAACATATGCAGGAATCCGGCATTGGTGCCAACGACGATGCGCATGTCCGGATCGGAGGCGGTGTGACTGCCACGCGCGCCATAGTTGAGCACCACAGGGCGGCTGTGCAGCATATCGCCCAGCATCCACGACCGCTTTGCCGCCTTGTCGGCGTCGGTCCAACCCCGTGCCCACGCGATCAGATCGTCAAGTTTGTCCTGGTCGGCAACCCCGAAGGCTGAAAATACGGCTGCAGCATCGGCCACGCCCATGCTGGTCGGCGTGAACTGTGCTGGCTCGAAGGCCTGCAGGGCTCCTCCCGTGCCGGTATTCGTGTAGATCGTTCGCGTATCCGGGTCCCTGTCTGCCAGCAGTTTTCCGACGCCACCCTGTTCCACGGAGGCACCGTCGGCACTGCTGCTCCAGTAGGTTCTTGCCGAATCCTTGATGTTGCCGTTGCTGTCGATTGCCACCTTGTCGTCGGCGTCGACCAGATTTGCCGTGCCTGAGTCGATCTTCATGCGCAGTTTCTTGATGTTTCCCGGCCAGTCGGTTCCTTTCCGGGGTTCGAACATCGCAAAGAACACATCGTCGCGGCTTTCGGTGCGGGTGAAGCTGTCCACCGCGACCGCGGGAGCGGTGAATGCGCTGGAGACGGCGAGGATCGAGGTGATTGCGCCCTTGAATGCGTCTGCAAGTTCCTGCGAGTCGTTTGCTGTGTAGTACTGACCGCCACCGCGCCGGGCAGTGTCTTCCAGCAGCGCCTGGTCGGTCGCAAATCCGATGGTGTAGGTGATTGCGAGCTGCTCGCCGTCCGTGCTGCTGTTCAGATCATGCGTGTACATGTATTCCACGATCTCTGGCAGGCAGCTCGTGACGCTGTTCGCGCCGGTGACGTATGTCGAGCAGCTATCCTTTCCGGTCAAACCCTTGACGAACGAGTCGGCACTGGCATCCGCCACCGGCTCGCCATCGGTCATGATGATTACGTAAACATACTGGCACTCGGACGTCGGGCTGATGTAGTTCTCCTGCGAATCCTCGGCCAGCGGGTCACGATCGGGTTTGTCGGTGCTCTTCGCCTTCTTGCCATACAGGACCTTCTTTCCTGCCAGATAGCGGTAAACTTCAGTGGTGCTTTCACACAGGGGAGTATTGCCAGTCGGCGAGAAGTCGTTGATGACACTGACCACCTGGTCCCGGTCGGTGCTCGTCATGTTTTCGATGATGCGTTGAACTATGCGCCCGCCGTCATAAGTAGTGCTTGTATTTTCATTGAAAGTGGCCAATCCGAAGTCGATGCCAGGGTTTGCCTGAATCAGGCTGGTGACCACCTCTTGGGCGATCTCGATTCGTGATCTTGCAACCACGGTCGTGCTGTAGTACCAGTTCATGTAGTTCGCCGTATAAAGCTGGTAGCTCGTCCATGAGCTCCCGACGCTGCCGCTCCTGCCGGAGGCATACGGAGAACTCGATCCATTCGCCTGGGGGTACCCGCTGCCCGGATTTCCCGTCTCGCTACCGTTGGCCGGGTTCTGGTCCGTTATATCGGTCCTGCAATCGACGTGGGTAGGGGTCTGCTGACTAGCCGAAAGCGTCTTCCAGTCCCACTTATTCCTGTTGCTCTGCTTTACCGCCCGCGCGTACCGGTCGATATTGAAACCCTGCCTCTCCAACGGGTCGTACGATGTTGCGCAACGATTGCTGTCGGCGCTGATCCATTGATCCGTGGTCTTTGACGGTGGCTTGCCGCTGGTATTGGTTGACCAGTACAGACGGCCAGCTCTAATCGATCCAACCTGAGCGTAGTCGGTCGACGGAACGTAGGCAGGTTTTGTCCCGGAAACGACCTCACTCATGCTCCCCGAGTTGTCAAAAAGGATCAGTACCTTCGGGCGGCTCTGTTCGACCAGCTCGCTGTCGAAAACCGCACGGAAGATCTCGGTGTCATCGGCCAGGGTTGCGGGGCTGCCGAGCAGCGTGCCTGCCAACGCGAGCATGGGCGGCAGCAGGCGGCCGAGGCGATGCAGCAGCGCGGCCGATGATCGACCGGCCTGTCCATGAGTCTGACTGTTCATGTCACTGGATCTCCCTGGTTATCGTTCAAGGGCCTGCGCCGCCAATCACGGACTTCACGACTCCCTGTGCAACGGTTGCACGGGCGTCGTCGCTTTGCTGTACCGCCTCCACGCGATAGTGGTCGCAGGCGATCAGGTTGGTGCTGCTGGCAGCCTCGGCGCGTGGACAGACGGCGTCGCGCAACTTCAGCTCGATGCTGGTGCTTACCGAGCTCTCGCCACGGTTGAGCTCCTCGAGGAGCGTCGAGTTGCTGCCCAGCGCGTTGGTGCTGCTCACCCCGATAAACGGGTCCGCGCCGAGCTGCGGCAGGCTTACCACGGCCGCCACTCCGGCCTCGGCTGATTGAAATGCATCGAACGCGTCCTGCATGTTCTTTGCCATGAACAGTCCGAGCGAGCTGTTCGATGCGGCGTAAAGCCCGAGAAGGGTGACGACCGTGAGCAGGATCAAGGTGGCTGCAAGGGCGATTCCGCGTTGGCGTTCCATTCGTGTCCCCTCAGATGTTTCCCCGGATCAGGAGCTTTGCGTTGCGCAGCGATACGACGGTACGCACTGCCAGGCGGTGGAAATGGCCCCCGGGCGTAAAACTCGTGCCGCCGAGATCGTAGCGGTTCGTGTCCGTATAGGCGGGGTCCGGATCGACGCTGCGCAGCAGCAGGTGCACTTCCATCGATTCGATCCGTGCCCAGTCGATCGACGCGTCCTCCGGGTTCCGATACGAGTCGACTTCGCCGTTGTCGTCGCTGTCGATCCCGAGCCTGACGCGAAACATTTCCACGCCATCGACCATATCCTCGGTCGCAACGCTCATGCTGCCCGCACCCGCGTCCCATGCGAGCACCTTGCGTGCCAGTTGGGGAACGTTTCCGGCACGCACGTAATAGACCAGGAAGCGGTATTCCCAAGCGTTCCCGTCCGGGACATCCCCTCCAATGCTCGTGGTAGGTGGGGTGTCGGCACCATCGAAAAGCAAGCCGTTGATGGCGTTGGCAATGACGTAGGTCGTTTTACTGTCGAAGCTCATCGAGGCAGACAGCTGACGCGGTCGAACGCCCTTGATGACCAGTACATCGCTACCGGGCACCGCGTCATCGATGCAGCCGATCGCCTTGCCGTCAGCGTCGGCGCGTGCCACGAAGAGGTAGTTGTTGACGTCGTAGGCGGCCGCACGCCCGCTGCAGTCGCCGTCGACGGCATCGATGTCGCTCGATACATCGATGCCCGGAGGTGCGGCCTCACCAAAGAAGCCGGCGTGGCGCAGGTCCATTGCAACGGTCTGCAGCGCAAAGCGCCCGTTCTCGATCGCGCGCCCCGAGCGCTCCACGTCCGTGTACGAGTGTTTCGTTGCAACGAAGAGTGCAGCAGCGCCTCCGATCACGAACAGACCGATCAGCATGGCAACCAGAAGTTCGACCATGGTCAGGCCAGCAGATCGGTGCATTGGCGAGCGCATCACGGTTCAGCCTCCTTCGTCGACGACGTAGGTGTTCACTACCACCTGACGCCGCGTCTTCTGGGTACCTGCGGCGGCTGAACCGCAGACATTGTCAGTGACGGCGTCGGAGATCTCCGTCGTGCCCTGCCAGGTGATGGTCACCCGCAGCAACCCGGTATTCGCCGACCCCTTTTCCTGGAAGACGATGCAGCCGTGCGGGTCCAGCAGGCCGCCTACCGCCCGGTTGGCGTCGACGTCGTGTACCCCTTTGCCGTCGAGCAGCTGTTCCCAGCTCCACAGATCCCAAGCGACGACCTCGTCAGGCGAACAGGTGTCGGTGGCACAGCTCTTCGGTGCCGTGCTGATGGTGCCACCGCCAAGTGCCGCCGTGCCGAGTCCGGTATGGTAATCGGCTGCCCTGGACGGGTTGATCCGTATCCGCTCGATGATGTTGTCGGCCAAGTTGACGGCAAGTGAGCGTTGCCACGCCTGGTGCGTCGATTTCTTTGCCGTCACCTGCAACTTCACGATACCGAGCAACCCGATTGCAAGCACCAGAACGGTGATCATCACCTCGATCAGCGTGAAGCCCGCGATGGGTCGCCTGCGTGTTCGGCTGCAGCAGGTTGTTCTTGGCGAACTCATGGACATTCGATGTTGTCTCCGTCCGCATCGTTGACGATGCCATCGGCATCCGAGTCGGTGGCAACGCTTACACGTCCGGTATTGCTCACGATCAGTGCGCGCGCGTGGAGGCTCCCGCGTGCATCGCAGACCAAGAGGGTGCCGCTGGAGCCGGGCAGCACAAAGCCTTGGCTCGTGAAGCGAATATCTGTAGCACCGGAGAGGCTGACGGAGACCGATGGAGGCAGGCTTGCGTGGTGACGCAGTATTTCATCACCAGCGTCGCGGGTGGCGTCGCCGTTTTCGTCAAGAAACGAAATCCAGCCGTTTCCCCAGTTACCACCGCAGTCCGAACCATTTGCGCTGCTGCATACCGTGACGATCTTCCGTTGTGCGATCGCCTCCGAACGCGCTGCATTCAGCGTTCCGGCGATGGCGTTGCTCGTCACGGTCAGGCGGTTATCCTGGATCAGGCGGCTGAACCCCGGCCCTGCAAGGGTCAGCAGGACTGCCGCAACCGTGAGCACCATCAACAACTCGATGAGCGTAAATCCCGCATCGTGATTGGCGACGCCGCTGCCCGGGCTTGCACCACGTATAACAGGCATGAAGCCATTCACCCGGTGTCTCCCAAGGATGGGGAGCGTTCACCGAAGTAGAAAGAGATCCATGCACAGATATGAATATCCATGATTCCCTGCTGCGAGACGATCCTCTATATGAATTAGGATGGAACGCGCCCCGAACACTCCACTCCGCGTGGCCTGAATTCTAGCAGATCACTACCATGCAATATGGCGCACGGAGTCTGCCAAGGCGTGCGATCGACCACGTCGCACGGCGAATACCGGCTCGCTTCCGTCTCCACCTGTCCGTGGCACGATCAACTCGTCATTCAGCCTAGTCCAATCGACATGGTTCAGGGTCTTTGGTGTGTGATCCGTGTCACACGATGTTTCTGCAGAACCGACCGATACCGGCACCCTCCGCTCACCTGAACAGCCTCCGATCCCAGATCACCGGCTCGGGCGCGCCTGCCCGGCAGCTTGCGAAAGCCGGATGTGCCGGATTCACCACGGCGTTGAATTCGAGCCGCGCCACCACCGAAGGCACCACGAGCACCAGCGAGCGCAGTGACTGCAGCCACTGGTCACCAAAGCTGCGTGCAGTGCTGCTATCTTCCGTGTCCCAGCTCGCGGGCAGGTCCGCCGCCGCGTAGCGCTCGATCAGCGCTTCCTCGTCCGGGATTTCGGCGATCACGCACGCCTGTGTGCCGGGAATGCGCCCGATGCCGGCGTGGGCCAGGATCTCGAGCATCGCGCAGGCGTAGCTGAGCGAGGCGTAGATCGCGGGGCGTCCGGGGCTGTTCCAGCGCCCGCCGACCAGTGCAGCGCCGCTGCCGTCCCAGATTGGGTGGCGTCGGTCGGCGATGCGATAGATCCGCATCAGGCGGCGATGCCGTGGAAGAGCCGCCACAGCAGCGTTTCCACCCGGCGCGCCCCCAGTTCGGTCATCGCGACCTCGAGCGGCGCCAGGCCGCCGAGCATCGCATGCGGTGTGTGCAGGAAGGCGAGCGCGTCTGCGTCCGAATCCCACACGTGGCTGGCGGTTGCGTAGACGCGCGCAAGACGTTCGGTCCTCTCCGATTCGGCGGCACTCAGGCGGTTGCGGCGGCGCTTGAACGTTGCCTCGGGCACGATGCGGTACAGCAGCGCACGGCGCTCCTCGACACTGCGTGCGAGACGCGCGACCCCGGCCTTCAGCGCCTCCTTGGGCAAGCCTTCGGCAACCTGCTCGTCGAGTTCGGCAAAGGAATGCGGCGCTGGCTCCAGCGCCATCACGGCTGCGATCTGTTCAGCACTGACGAGTTGCATGGTAGAAGTTCCGGTATCATATGGCTGGTTGAATATAAGTCAGATGATACCTGTATTCAAATGGCCCGTGCAGTTCGAGCAACACTGGCAAACCCTGCCCCGGCTCGATCGGGGAACAGGCAGGGAACGTCATCCCCGCGAAAGCGGGGATCTAGTGACTTCAAGTCATTGAAAGCAAATGTGCTGGATCCCCGCTTTCGCGGGGATGACGAGGAGCGCGGGGATGACGAGGACCACGGGGGTGACGAGGAGCGCGGAGATGATGAGGGAAAGCGAGTTGTTCAGGTGGTGGTGATCTGGCTTCGCTCTGTCGTGGCCGGGCTGGCATCCGCTCCGGGATGCGCCTTATCCTTCCCCCGTCTGCACCGACCCTCTCGACAGGAGCAACCATGCCCAGCATTTCGATGTACCAGGCCAGCGTGCCGCGGCTGATCAATGTTCTTGCCAACCTCTCGGGCATCCTGGACAAGGCGCAGGCGCATGTCGATGCCGGCAAGGCCAGCGAGGCGGAGCTGATGAATCTTCGCCTGATCGAGGATATGTACCCCTTCTTCAAGCAGGTGCAGATTGCCTGCGACAAGGCGCGCAGCGTCGTTGCGCGGCTGGCCGGGCTCGAGGTGCCGCGCTACGAGGACAATGAAAAGACGCTCGCCGAGCTCAAGCAGCGCATCGCGCGCACCATCGAGTTCCTGCGCGGTGTGCCGGCGAGCGCGATCGACGGCACCGAGGACGATGACATCGTGCTGCCGGTGACCGGCAAGCCGACGCGGTACAAGGGCATGCAGCTGCTGCTCGGGCACTCGATCCCGAACGTGTACTTCCACACCGTGACGGCCTACAACATCTTGCGCCAGAGCGGCGTGCCGATCGGCAAGCGCGACTTTCTGGGCGACCCCTGACTGGGAAGCCCCCGGCCGGGAATTGCCTTCCGTCGCCGTCAATACTGGAAGTTGAAGCTCAGCCACGCGCTGCGCGGTGTGCCGGGCATGATGTTGTTGTTGCTGTGCGCACTGGCGAAATAGTGCTCGTCGCTGAGGTTCTCGACGTTGAGCTGCACCTGCATCCACTTTGACGGGGTCCAGTACACGGCGGCGTCGAGACGGGTGAACGAGGGCAGGCTCACCAGGTTGTCGACGTTGGCATAGATAGCATCGCGGTGGATGAGCCCGATGCCGGCACCGAACACCGGGCTGAAATCGTAACGGTTCCACAGCGAGAATGAATGGCGCGGCAGCTGCGCCAGGCGGTTGCCCTTCACGGCAGTGGCCGACTGGGTGCTCTCGAGCTCGCCCTCCTGGTACGCATAGCCGCCCATCAGCTGCCAGTGCTCGGTGATGCGCCCCGCAATGCCGAGCTCCACCCCCTCGACATGCTGTCCGTCGACCAGCAGCGTGCGCGTGACATCGTCAGGGTCGACGACCGCCACATCCTTGCGCTCGAGGCGGTACACGGCAGCGCTTGCCTGCAGATCCGGGTCGATATCCCATTTCACGCCGATCTCGCGGTTGCGGAAGGATTCCGGCTTCAACGAGGCATTGCTGGCGCTCAGCGAGCCGAGCTGTTCGCCAGCGCGCGGCTGGTAGGCAACACTGTAGCCTGCATAAAAAGAAACGTTGTCGCGTGGCTTGTAGATCAGCCCCGCGCGCGGGGAGCCGAGCTCGTCCTTGCTGTCGAAGCTCTGGCGGTTGCGGTTGTTGCGCAGATCGACGCGGAAATCGTCGTAGCGTACTCCGACGATTGCCTGCCATTGCGGCGAGAATTCGATCAGGTCCTGCACATAGACGGCAGCAGTCTCTGCCACGATGTGGTTGTCGGCATCGGTTGCGCTCTGGTGAAACCCGACTGGAACAGCGACGTTCGGTCTGGCCACCGGCACGACGTTCGTGCCCGGTGCGAAGTAGCCGGTCTTGCGGAAGTTGTCGGTGACCTGGCGCCCGAGCTCCATGCCGACGAGCACCGTATGCTGCAGCGCCCCTGTGGCGGTCTTCCAGACCAGGTCGGTCTGGTTGAAGACGCTGGTGCGCTCGGTGGCGTTGCTGTAGGCCGCCAGACTCACCCGCGTGCCACTGGCATCGATCGCTCCGGGGAACACGTTCTGGTAGAACTTGTCGTAGTCGGCCCAGCGCAAATGGTTGCGCAGGTTGAGGTTTTCGCTGAAGGCGTGATCGAAGGCCGCATCGAAGGCGTCCACGGTCGCATCGGTGTGACTCAGGTCCGGGTTGCCGAAGAACGTGGAGCGATCGGTGTGAACCGGGTGCCCGAGGAACGACGGAATGCCCCGATCGGCGGTGCGTTCATCATGGAAGCGTTCGTAGGAGAGCTGCAGGCGGCTCTGCTCACCGAGGTCTAGACCAAGGCTCGGGTTGATGCCGTAGCGTTCGAGCCTGAAATCGTCCCGGAAACCGTGTGACTTCTCGTACATGCCATCGAGGCGTACGCCTGCCGATTCGCCGAAACCGGTGCCGATGTCCATCGTTGTGCGCCGCCGGGCATCGGAGCCGAGCTGCAGCGTTGCGCTGTGATGATCCTCGCCATCGGCCTGGCGCGTGATGCGGTTGATCACCCCGCCGCTGCCGCCACGGCCGAAGATCATCGCGTTCGGCCCCTTCAGCGCCTCGATGCGCTCGAGGTTGTAGACGTCACGGTAGTACTGCACGTCGTCACGGATGCCGTCCACGTAGAAGTCTGCGGTGGAGCTCGTGCCGCGCAGCACCGGCGTGTCGCGGTTGCCTTCGCCTTGTGCCACCCCGATGCCGGGCATGTAGCGGAACACGTCCGCCATGTTCGTCATCGCCTGGTCGGCAACCAGCTTGTCGGTCACCACGGTGATGGCCTGCGGCACGTCGAGCAGGC
>CAZSYV010000009.1:0-12376 GCA_964610955.1 uncultured Klebsiella sp.
GCGAGGTGCTGGTCGAGCTGAAGGCGTCCGGCGTGTGCCACACCGACGCGTTCACCCTGTCGGGCGATGATCCCGAGGGCCTGTTTCCGGCAATCCTCGGCCACGAGGGGGCGGGCATCGTGGTCGATGTCGGCCCCGGGGTGAAATCGGTGGTGCCTGGCGATCACGTGATTCCGCTCTACACGCCAGAGTGCCGCGAGTGCGAGTACTGTCTCAATCCACGAACCAACCTCTGCCAGGCAATTCGTGCCACACAGGGACGGGGACTGATGCCTGACGACAGCAGCCGCTTCTCGCTCGATGGGCGCCCAATCCTGCACTACATGGGTTGCTCGACGTTCTCGAACTACACCGTGCTGCCCGAGATCGCCGTTGCGAAGATCCGTCCGGACGCCCCCTTCGACAAGGTCTGCTACATCGGTTGCGGCGTGACCACCGGAGTCGGTGCGGTGGTGTTCACCATGAAGGTCGAGGCGGGCGCCACGGTTGCCGTCTTCGGCCTGGGGGGCATCGGCCTGAACGTGATCCAGGGGGCGCACATGGTAGGCGCCTCACGGATCATCGGCATCGACCGCAACCCGGCGAAGGCGGTACTGGCACGACGTTTCGGCATGACGGATTTCGTCGATCCGCACGAGGTGGACAACGTCACGCAGGCGATCATCGACATGACCGGTGGTGGAGTCGATTACAGCTTCGAGTGCATCGGCAACGTCGAGGTGATGCGCCAGGCGCTCGAGTGCTGCCACAAGGGTTGGGGGCAGAGCTGCATCATCGGTGTGGCGGGTGCCGGCAAGGAAATCTCCACGCGGCCGTTCCAGCTGGTCACGGGCAGGGTGTGGCGCGGGTGCGCCTTCGGTGGCGCGCGCGGGCGTACCGACGTGCCACGCATCGTCGACTGGTACATGGAAGGGCGGATTCGCATCGACGAGCTGATCACGCACACGATGCCGCTTGCGGAAATCAACCGCGCCTTCGACCTGATGCACCGTGGCGAGAGCATCCGTTCTGTGGTGCTGTACTGAGCTGGCCGTGCGTCGCGTTTCACCGTCGCCAACACGTGATTCGCACGATCAGGGCTGATGCGATGTTCCCTGATTGCCATCTTGGCGCATCAACAACGACCAGATCCGGTTCGGCGATGCGGGTACCTCGCGTGCCAGCACGCCAAGGGGTGCCAGCGCATCGTTGATCGCACACATCACGGTTGCCGGTGTCGTGTGTATCGCACCCTCCCCACAGCCCTTTGCGCCGAGCGGTGCGAAGGGCGAGGGCGTCTCGAGCGCGATCTTCTCGCTCATCGGGACCTCGTTGATGGTCGGCAGCAGGTAGTCCATGAAGGTGCCGGTGAGGAGCTGACCGCTGTCATCGTAGCGGTATTCCTCGAGCAGGGCAGCCGCAACCCCCTGTGCAATGCCACCTTGCAGCATGCCATCGACGGTTGCCGGGTTGAGCCGGACACCGCAGTCATCCGCCACGACGTACTTCAGTATCTGCACCTTCCCGGTTTCGATGTCGAGTTCGATCATTGCCAGGTGACAGGCATTTGCTGCGGTGAGGTAGCTTTTTGCACGACCTTGTTCATCGATCAGGGCACGGTCTGCCGCCGTCCACACACCGGTCGCCTCGAGGCCGAGCTCCATGCCGGGAGGCAGCAGATCGCTGCGTGCCATGGCAACGCCGGCTATCTCGGGCAGCGTGAGCCTGTGCTGTGGGTCGGCAGCCAGTTGCACCACACCGTCGACGAGTTCGAGCCGATCGGGGGTGGTCTGCAGCAGTCGTGCGCCAATCGCGAGGATCTTGTCACGCAGTTTCGATGCGGCGCGCATCGTAGCGCCGCTGATCGCCACGCCCAGACGGCTTCCGCCGGGACCGAAGGCCGGCGGTGCAGCCAGTGTGTCGAGGGCAACGACCGCGATATCGTTCATGTGTACGCCGAAATAGTCGGCAAGCAGCTGGGCGATCAGCGTGTACTGGCCCTGGCCTTCGGGGGTGAAGCCGACGCGGGCGGTGATGTGTCCCAGCATGTCGATCGCAATGGTGATGCCTTCCGGAACACCCACACCGGGCATGCCGACGATCGCATAGGCGTTCCAGTCGAATACGCCCGGTTCGACCGCGTTCGCCACACCGATACCGATATGGCGACCCTGGGCGCGCGCCTCGCGCTGCAGGCGACGCAGGCCCGTGTAGTCGGCACGCTCGAGCAGCGCATCGAGCGTGGCGAAGTAGTCACCGCTGTCGTATTCGTTGCCGCTCGGGATCGTGTAGGGAAACTGCTCGGGGCGGATGTAGTTGCGTCGGCGCAGTTCGACCGGATCGATGTCGAGCGCGCGCGCTGCGATATCGACCATCTGCTCGAGCACGAAGTAGTGCGGCGGTGGGCCCATGCCGCGGTAGGCGCTGGTCGGCAGCTTGTTGCTGAGTACGATCGTCAGGTCGTAGGAGGCGACGGGTATCGCGTAGCAACCGGTGAATGCGGCCAGCGGCTTGCCGGCACCGATTGCACCGTAGTTCTCGCCACTGGCGCCGATGTCATCGAGCAGCGCAATTCGCAGCCCGAGGAATCGTCCCTGGGCATCAAGTGCGAGTTCGGCCTCGTAGAAACGGTCCCACGCCTGCCCGCCACCGCCACTGAGGTACTCGACGCGATCCTGAATCCACTTGATGGGCGCACCACCGGCCTTGCGCGACAGCAGGCAGATGATGTTGATTGCGCGCGGGTTGCCCTTGCCACCGAAGCTGCCACCACGCTGGTAGCTGATCAGTCGCACCCGGTTCGAGGGCAGGCCGAGTACGGCAGAGATGGCCACCGAGGTGAGCAGGGGCGACTGGGCGTTGGCCCGGATCGTGACCGCACCGGCCAGCGTGTCCCATTGACAGATGCAGCCGAAGGTCTCGATCGGATTCGCGCCGACGCGGTTCCAGCGAAACGATTCCCTGAAGACGTGGGTTGCACCGGCAAATGCCGCATCGACCTCCCCCCAGGTGAAGCGTCGCTGGAATACCACGTTGCCCGGCAATGTATCGTTGACAGGGAGCTTGTTCGGATCACTGGCATTGCGCCCATCGACGATGGCCGGCAGTGGCTCGTAGTCCACTTCGATCAGCTCCAGTGCATCTTCCGCAACGTAGCGGCTGCTCGCGGCGACGGCCGCCACCGGTTCCCCGAAGTAGTGCGTCTTGGCGATAGCCATGCAGTGCAGCCCCGTTCCCTCCGGATATCCGCCCGAGGGGTTGCTCCAGCGCTCTACATCCTCGCCGGTGAGCACGGCGAACACACCGGGAAGTGCGAGTGCGCGACTCGTGTCGATGCTGCGGATACGGGCATGTGCGTGTGGACTGCGCAGGATCGCGGCGTGCAGCATCCCCGGCACGCTGGCGTTGTCGATGAACTCACTGCGCCCGGTCACCAGCGCGGGGTCTTCCACGCGTGTGACCTCATGTCCGATCCAGCGGCGCGCGCTGGCAGGAATGTCCTCCAGGCGCGGCTCGCGGGGGATGTCAGGATGCGGATTCATCTGCGCCTCGGCTGTGCTGCCGCGTCACCTTCAATAGATGACACCTTCATCGATCAGTTGCTGGTAGCGATCAGGAGACAGGCCAAGCAGCTTGAGAAACACGTACTCGTTGTCCTGTCCGATCAGCGGTCCGGTACGCGCAGGCGCCTGTGCCTTGCGTGTCTTGACGTAGTTGCCGTAGAGCGTTTCGTGAAACCCCATCGGGTGTTCGAAGTCGATGAATGTGCCGCGCGCACGGAAGTGCGGATCGCGCAGCAGATCACCCACATCGAGTACCGGTGTGGCAGCGACGCCGGCGCGCTGCAGCCGCTCTGCCAGTTCATGGTCGTTCTGGTCGCTCGTCCAGGCCCCGAGGTGCTGGTGCAGCCGATCGATATGCGCAATGCGTGAGGGATGGGTTGCGAACGCGGGGTCGCTGCTCCACGCCGGTGTGCCCATTGCCTGCACCAGCGCGGACCATTCGCCCTCGTCGAGCACGGCGATCGCCACCCAGCGGTCCTCGCCGGCGCAGCGGAACACCCCGTGCGGTGCGCCAGCGCGTACCGGGTGACGATTGCTCATCGGGCGTGCAATGCGACCGTTCATCACCAGATCCATGAAAGCCGGTCCCATCAGTTGCATCACGCTTTCCTGCTGTGAGCAGTCGACGTGCATGCCGCGGCCGGTGCGCTTGCGATGGTGCAGGGCAAGCAGGGCGGAGCAGGCGCCAACGATGCCACCGAGCGGGTCTGCGAAGGCGTTTTCCATCGGTATCGGAGGGCCGTCGAGGTAGCCGGTGACGCTGTCGAGGCCGGTGATGCTGCTGAGACTCATGCCGTAGGTGCGAACATGCGAGAGAGGTCCGGTGCGACCGGCAGCCGGCATCGAGACCGTGATCAGGTCGGGGCGCTGCTCACGAAGGCGCTCATGGCCGAGCCCGAGGCGTTCGAGCACGCCGGGGCTGAAGTTCTCCAGCACCAGATCGCAGTGGGTGATGAAATCGCGTGCCAGTTGCTGCGCCTCGGGCTTCTTCAGGTCAAGCGTGATGCTGCCGTTGCCGGCCCAGGCGGCATGATTCTGCAGCGAGAAGTCGGGGTCGTTTTCGTGACCGGGGGCGAATGGCGGGATGGTCCGGTTGATGTCGATGCGTGTGCGCGATTCGATCTTGTAGACCTCGGCACCCAGACGACTCAGGGTCTGTCCGGCGACCGGGCCCGTCCAGGCCCAGCCGAAGTTGGCAACACGAATACCGGCCAGTGGCAGGCGTCCATTCATTGTGGCGTTCCCCGCTGCTGAGCTGCCGGTGTGGTACCGTTCATATGACGCCATCCGCTCGCAGTGCCTCGAGGCGCGAGTCATCGATTTCGAGCCGATTCCGGTACGTTTCGCCGTTGTGTTCGCCGAGCAGTGGGGCGGCGCGTGTCGCTCCTCCAGGTGCATCGGGCAGGTGTATGGGTGCCCCGAGCGTGCGGATCGTCCCAAGTGCCGGGTGTTCGAGCTCCTTGAAGTAACTGCGCTGCTTCAGGTGCTCCAGCGATGCTGCGTCCTCGATGGTGTACACGGCAGTCGAGGGGCAGCCGTTTGCCTGGCAAAGATCCATGATCTGCTGCTTGTCCAGGCCGGCGGTCCATTCGCGCATCATCGAATAGATCAGGTCGGCGTTCTGGGCACGCGAGAACATGCTGTCGAACAGCTCCACCTGGGCCCACTCCGGATTGCCCATCGCGCGTACGAGTCCCTTCCACTGGCTGGTCTCGAGCGCCATCATCCAGACATAGCCGTTGCGACAGGGCAGGATGGTCGCCGGGGCGCCAAGCGCCATGCCTACGCCGGTGCGCTTGGCAATCGTCCCGTTCAGCACGTGGTCGGCGATGTTCTGGCAGCCGGTGAATGTTGCGACGATCGCCTCGGCGCATGAAACATCGATGTGCTCGCCACCGAGTTCGTCCTGAGCGAACAGCGAGGCGAGCGCCCAGGTGACGGCAACGTAGCCGCCGAAATAATCGGCAGAGAAGGCGCCGTGCTCGAGTGGCTCGAGATCTGGTTTGCCGCAGTAGCGGCTGCCCGCTGCTGTCAGGTGATAGGCGTTCAGGTCGTGGCCTTTCCAGTCCGCGTAGGGACCGGTCTGGCCGAACGGCGTGATGGACACCATGATCAGGCGCGGGAAGCGAGCGGAGAGAGTCTCGTAATCGAGACCCCACTCACGCATCCGTGCCGGTGAGTTGTTTTCCACCAGCAGGTCGGCATCGGCCAGCAGTTCGAACAGCAGTTCGCGGCCGTGTTCGCTGCCCACATCGAGAGTGATGCTGCGCTTGCCGGCGTTGAGCGCGAAAAACGTACCGCTTTTCTCCGGGTGAGGCTCATCTTTCGGGAATGGTCCCCAGCCGCGGGTGGCATCGCCGCCTTCAGGGTGTTCGATCTTCAGGACCGAAGCGCCGTAGTCCGCCAGCACTCGAGCGCAGAACGCAGCAGATACGCCCTGTCCGATCTCGATCACCCGTACACCGGTCAGCGCAGAAATGCTCAAGGCATGGTCCTCTCGGGGAACATTGTCATCGTCCGATGAATGTGAAATACTGTCAAGCATCTTGACCATAGATCGATGTGCAGCATCATGAATGCCGACACTTCTTCCGACAATGAGAGAACCCTGGCTGGATCTGGCAGCGCGGTCAGCGGCATCGCACACCTGCGACATGATGATGGGGCAGGGCGGAAGTGATCGTCCTCTACTCTGGTGGATACCTGATGCTGTGGTGCAGCTCTTCGAGCAGCTCGCGCAGGCGTGCCATTTTTTCCTCGCCGATCAGCGTCGCATAGTGAGCCTGGATGTTCTCGCCGATTTTCGTGCCGGCCTTGATCAACAGGCGCCCCTTGTGGGTGAAGCGCACGATTTTTGCGCGCCCGTCACTGGGATCGGGAATGCGTTCGACGTACCCGAGGCGTTCAACCTCATCGACCAGCTGTCCCATTGCCTGTTTGGTCATCCCGGCGCGGGTTGCCAGTTCGGTGAGGCGGGTTCCGTCGAGGCTGAGAAAGGAAAGTACGGACTGGTGGGCCGCCTGCAGTCGACGGTGACCTTCAGCGGCGAACTCCTTGAGTGCAGAGCGCTGGAAATCCTTCGCGACATCGAGAAGGGACTGACCGATATTGTTGCGCCGATAGTGTTCGATGTCTTCCTGGGTGAGGTCGGATCTGGGCATGTTTGCTGAATAGGCGCAATGGTGAACGGGTGCGAACGTGTCGGGATACTGACGCATAAGCGAATCCCGCGCAACATTCGCCATGGCCTGACGGGTGGCAATCGACGGGTGAGCGCTTTGGAAGTTGATGATGCAGGCATTCGGAGGTGAATGGATGGGCTGGAACGATGCCGAGAAGGAAGTCGATTTTCTGGTGGTGGGCAGTGGCGCGGGTGCCATGGCGGGTGCTATCACCGCACATGATCTGGGCGCACGCGTACTGATGGTGGAAAAGAGCCCTCTGTATGGTGGCTCTTCGGCGATGTCGGGTGGTGGACTCTGGATTCCGAACAACCATCTGATGGCTGCTGCCGGGTTTGTCGATACGCCCGAAGAAGCCTGGGAATACATGAAGGGGTGTGTCGGTGACGATGTGCCTGATGCACGCATGCGGGCCTATCTCGACAGTGCACCACGTGCCGTCCAGTACCTCTGCGAGCATACCCGCCTGCACATGCATGTGGTTCCCGACTATGCGGACTACTATCAGCACATTCCTGGTGCGAAGGAGGGCGGACGCTGCCTGGAGGCGTCGCCTTTCGATGCCAGGCAACTCGGGGAGCACGAGTTCCTGACGATGCGCGAGACTGCTCCGCAGGAGCTCGTGATGAGCCGCATGTCCCTGCAGATTTCCGAGGCGCAGGCTTTCCTGACCCGCTCCCCGGGATGGATGTCGTTGTTTGGCAGGCGAGTTGGCGAGTACCTGGGTGATTTCGGCTGGCGAATGAAGTCGCGGCGTGATCGGCGCTGCGCGATGGGCAATGCGCTGATCGGTGCGCTGCGGTTGTCGTTGTGCGATCGTGGCATTCCCCTGTGGCTGAACGCGCCGGCTCGCCGTCTGATCGTCGAGGAGGGTCGCGTCTGCGCCGCACAGGTCGAGCGTGACGGCGTGCTCTGTACCGTACGCGCGCGACACGGTGTCCTGCTTGCCACCGGGGGATTCGACGCCAACCAGGCATTTCGCGAACGCTTCCTTCCGCAGCCGACGCGCAGCGAATGGAGCTGCGGCAATCCGTACTCGACCGGTGATGCGATCACGATGGCTACGGAGGTGGGTGCTGCCCTGGAGCTGATGGACGAGGCCTGGTGGGGGCCGACTGTCATCGTGCCCGGTGAGCAGCGTGCAAGAATGCTGGTGATCGAGAAGTCGCTGCCCGGTGGATTCATCGTGAACCGCAACGGCCGGCGTTTCGTGAAGGAAACCGCGGCCTACAACGACATCGTCAAGGCGATGTACGGCAATCACAGCGAGGATTCGCCGTGCATTCCCGCGTATCTCATTTTCGACGCCGACTTCCGTCGCAAGTATCCCTGTGGCCCGTTGCTGCCCGGCGCCCAGCAGCCCGACTGGATGGTTCCGAGTGATATCCGCCAGCGCTTCATCCGCAAGGCCGATACCCTGGACGGGCTTGCTGCGCTGCTTGGCATCGATGCCGCTGGATTGCAGGACACCGTGACACGGATGAATCGCTACGCAGCAAATGGAGTCGATGAGGAGTTTCATCGCGGCGAGAATGCGTTCGACCGATTCTTCGGTGACAAGTCGGTCACACCGAATCCATGCCTCGCGCCCATTGCCAGGCCACCGTTCTACGGTTTCGAGGTCTGGCCGGGTGAGCTCGGTACCAAGGGCGGCATCCGTGTCGACGAACATGCACGAGTGCTCGATGGCGGTGGCAACGTCGTTGCCGGACTCTATGCCACGGGCAACTGCTCGGCACCGGTGATGGGGAGAACCTACCCTGGCGCCGGCTCGACGCTGGGCCCGTCGACGACCTTTGGCTACGTTGCAGCGCGAGATGCGCTGGCGCGTGCCGGTGTCGACGGCCTCGATGCCGATGCGTGAGGGATGCGCCTGGTGCGGGGATGGTCGAGGCGTTGCGACTTTGGTAATGTGATTTTACCAATCTGAAAAACAGGGGAACTTCCGTGCGACAAACAGACGACAACGCCGCCGCAATTCGCCAATTGCTCGACATCGAGGCGATCAGACAGCTCAAGCATCGCTATTGCCGACTCGTGGATGCCGGTGATTGGGATGCGCTCGATCGTCTGTGGACCGAGGACGCTCGCTGCGACTATGCCTTCTTCGGTTGCTTCGAGGGGCGAGACGCGATCATGGATTCGTTCTTCCGTGGTCTCGTGGAGCCGGCAACCAGCTTCAATGCGCACATGGTGCACAATCCCATCGTCGAGGTGGATGGCGATACGGCCCGCGGCAGCTGGTACCTGACCGCACAGACCGTGATCCAGCCGCACAATCAGGCGGTATGGTCCATGGGCAGCTACGAAGACACCTTCCGTCGCATCGGGGGGGAGTGGAGGATCGCCACGCTGAAGGTGACGTTCCATTACTACACGCCGTTCGAGGAGGGGTGGGCGAAGACGCCGTTCTGGCAGATTCCCGCCTGAGTTCAACCGTTGATGTACACGCGCGGCACGCGCTGCGATACGCGCACCAGCAGTTCGTAGCCGATCGTGGCGCAGTGGCGGGCCACCGTGTCGACGCCAGGCTGCTGTCCCCACAGCCGCACCGGCATGCCGTGGTGCACGGCAGGAACGTCGCTCACATCGATCGTCAGCATGTCCATCGACACACGCCCGACGAGCCGTGCAGGGTGCCCTCCCACCAGGACCGGCGTGCCGTTGGCGGCGCTGCGTGGGTAGCCATCGGCGTAGCCCACGGGGATCGTGGCCAGCCGCGTTGGTCGATCCGCAGTCCAGGTGGCGCCATAGCCGACACTCTCTCCAGGCGCGATCTCGCGCAGCGAGACGATTGCCGACTCCAGCGTCATCACGGGTTGCAGCTCATCGGCATGTGGGTGTGTGACGCTGAACGGCGATGCCCCGTAGAGCATGTATCCTGCGCGATTCCACTGTGCCCTTGCGCCAGGCCATGCGAGCAGTGCGGGTGAGTTGGCGATGCTGAGCGGCGCCCCGATGCCCTCTGTGGCCAGAGCCAATCGCGAGAGCTGTCGCTGCGTCAGCTCGCTGTCCGGCTCGTCGGCGCAGGCGAGGTGGGTTGCAATGACGATTCCCGGGGCAACCGCGCGGCTCGCTGTCAGCCGTGCATGGACCGAACGCAGCACTGTGGGGGCGAAGCCGAGCCGGGACATGCCGGTGTCGACCTTCAGCCACACGCGAAGCGGAATTGCTGAGTGACTGTTCTCGATCCATTCGATCTGCCGCGTGTTCTCGACCATCACCCAGAAGTTCTCGCGTGCGGCAATCGGCAGTTCCCCAGGTTCGAAGACGCCTTCCATCAGCAGTACAGGAGTGCGTACGCCGCCGGTGCGCAGTGCCAGTGCTTCCTCGATGCACGCAACACCGAAGGCATCGGTGTCCGTGGCCAGCGCCCTGGCAACTGCGAGTGCACCGTGGCCGTAGCCGTCGGACTTGATCACCCCCAGCAGCTGCGCCCGTGGCGAGAGTGCGCGCGCCAGGGCTGCGTTGTGGCGCAGGGCAGCGAGGTCGATGATCGCGCGGGTTGGGCGTGTCATTGCTTGATCAGAGCTTCCAGTCGAGGTCGACGAACAGACTGCGTGGTTCACCGATGAAGTAACGGTAATTGCCGAAGGCGTAGTCGGCCCGGTCGGCGTAACGCCTGTTGGTCAGGTTCTCGATGCGCAGCGTCGCCCCCCAGTGGGGCGTGAACCGCTGCTGCACGCGCAGGTGCAGCAACTCGTGGCCGCCGTAACTGTAAGTCTGCGTGGGCTCGAGGTAATAGCGCCCGACGTGTTGCCATTCGAGCTCGACCGATGCTTCCTCGCGTGGCTCCCACGTCAGGCGAACCGACGCGATCGAACGCGGCGCGGTATCCATCTGCTTGCCCTTGATGCTGGTTCCAGGCGCGAGCTCCTGCAGTGGAGCGTCGTTGTCGTAGCGGTGCAGTGCCTGTGTGCCGTCGGCCGAGAGTCGCCAGCCGGGAGCCAGGCGCCAGGCAAGTGAGTATTCGATACCGTGGTGCACGGTTGTGCCATTGCCCACGTTGCGTCGTTCGCTGTCCTGGAAGATCACGTTCTTCTTGCGCATGGCGTAGGCGCTTAACGCATACGAAAGCGGGTCGAGGCTTCCGTGCCAGCCAAGTTCGACACTGTCGATGCGTTCGGAGTCGATGTGGGCAAGCACCTGACCGGCCTGCAGGCGATACAGCTCGGCCGACTGTGGTGGCCGGAAGCCGTGGGCGTATATCAGGGAGACACGCTGGGTGTCACCGAATGTCCTGATGGCAGACAGATTGAAGGCAGGCTCGGTGAATTCATCATTGCGATCGGCCGGGCGTGAGTAACGGCACGGTTGTGGTCGCGTCACACTGCCACAGGGTGAACCGTCCTCGCGCGTGGCGCCGTCGGCCATGCGGTTGTCGTAATCGTAGCGCTGCTGCTCGAGGCGCATTCCGAACTGCAGGCGTGTGCTGGCGAGTGGCTCCCACTCCAGCTGGGTGAATGCCGCGATGTTGCGACCATCGACCCGGTAGTCGTACTGCTTGCCCTGGGGCAGCACAGGGCTGCTCACTGCGGTTGCCTGGGTCTGCTTGACGTAGCTCCAGTTCGATTCACCATCGAGGCCAAGGTGCAGCTGCAGATCCTTGCTCAGCGCCCGGCGCCAGTCGGCCTGCCAGCCGACACTGTCGAAACCGTTTTCCTCCAGGGGTTGCCCGAGCAGGAAGTGCTGCAGGAAGCGCATGCGCTGGTAGCGCCAGAACGGAGTTATCGCCAACTCGCCACCCAGCGCATCCAGCGTGAAACGACCGTACCAGCGCGCGGTGCGATTGTCGCGAAACGCTTCCGGATTGGGGTTCTCGCGCAGGCGATGATGGTCCCGATAGGCGTTCCTGCCAATGACATAACCTGCCGTTTCCTGGTTCAGGTTGCCAAGGCTGAGCAGCGACTGCAGTCTCACGCCGGGCCAGGTATGGTCGTGGCGGTAGCTCAGTTTCTGCAGATCGTAGCCCGAAGCGTTCTTGTAGCCTCCGTCGTGTGTGGTGTTGAGGCTGATCCGCCACGCATCCTGCGCATTGCCCTGCCCGTAGCTTGCCAGCAGCCGCGCGTAATCGTTCGGACCGCCACCGGTGCTGATGCTTGCCGCGCGCCCCATGGGCGGCGCTGCGCTGATGACGTTGATCACGCCGTGCTGCGCATTGCCTCCGTGCACGGTGTTGCCTGGGCCACGCAACACCTCGATGCGCTCGGCCTGTTCGTAGTTCACCTCGGACAACTCGTTGACATTGCAGTCCCCCGATGGGCGCAGACGCAGTCCGTCCTCGGCAAAAAAGAACGCACCGCAGCTTCCCGGGCCAGTGAATACCGGCGAGCGGATTGCCGTGAGGTGTTCCTGGCCGTTGCCACGCTGTACCCAGGTGCCGGGAATGCGCGCCAGCGCGTCTGAAATGTGCACAACGCGCATGCGATCCAGTTCCTGTGCATCGACGACACCGATGCTGGCGGCAATGTCACGCGTGGATTCGGGTCCGCGGGTTCCGGTGACGACGATGGTTTCCAACTCGGCGGCACTTGTTGTGGGGCTGGTGCAGGCAAGGCACAGAAACAGCCCAGCCACCCGGAGCGGCCAGCGCGCCGAGGCTGGATCGGGGACAACGGAAAACATGTTTCTCCCGGATTGGTTCGGTGGTTC